>JAQRMX010000001.1 GCA_028599125.1 Alphaproteobacteria bacterium
TCCCAGGATCAGAAATCAACGATACGCCGGAACCGTAATCAGGCATGGAATCAAGATGAGCCCACGTAGTTGTGGTTTTACCAAACAAGATATCTCCCAAACGGACATAGGCGTGACGCAAGTCCAGACTCCTCGGCGAACCAGCTTTAATATCAGCGCGAGCCTCAATCTCAACAAAAGTCCGGAAAGAGCCATAGCTGAAACGGGACCGTGCATCAAAATTCACCCGACCGAGAACCCGACCTGAAAACAAGTAGCCCGCTCCCTCGCCTTCAGACGGCGGGAAAAGATCATTCGGGCCAAAGCCTACAGCTGCACCAGCACCCGGCCTTATAAATTCAGGACCTTCAAGAACTCCTATATAACTCAGAACCCCGCCAACTTTCCAGCACAAACTATCCATTCCGGGAAGAGAAAAAAAACCTTCTTTCTTACAAACGCGAGGCAATTTAGTCTCCGTAGAATCGGAAACATACGCCGGCTTGATATCCATCCCATTAGCCCCAGAAACGGAAGTCGGCAAAAAAGATAAGGAAATAACCGTGAACAACCGAACAATTTTCTTCGCATTCATAACATGATTCTCCACACCCCGAATGACTAAAGCACTTCTCAGAAACCGGACACATCAGAGAAGTCGAAATAACGCGAAACCGGAAACGAAGCATTCTTCAAACTCGATGAAGAAAACAACAGATTAAAAAATCATAACCTCCTGATAGCAAGACACAGAATCGGAAGAAAAAACAAACATACACAAGCAAGTTTTGGGTACCATACTGAAGATAGCCAATCAACCAAAAGTAATTTTACATTTAATAAAGATAAAAAATAATCACTCTGCCAACCCTCCCCATACAGAATAAAAAACGGACTCAGCGCCACCAGACATCAGGGCGGGGAAGAGGTCCTGCAGCAGACTCAAGAACCTCTCCAACCCTGAACAAAGTCGGCTCATCAAATGCACGGCCAATAACTTGTAAACCAAGCGGCAATCCGTCCGCATTTACCCCGGAAGGGACGACCATTGCAGGCAACCCGGCAATATTAACAGCTACTGTGAAAATATCATTATGATACATCCGCACCGGATCAAGGGTAGACGTACCGAGTGGAAAAGCCGCACTCGGCGTCACCGGGGTCAAAAGTACATCAACCTTCTCGAAGGCCCTCTCAAAATCTTGATGAATCAGCGTTCGAACTTTCCGGGCCTTTAAATAATGGTCGCTGCAGAAACTGCTAGACAACACGTACGTGCCGATCATAATCCGCCGCTTCACTTCCGGACCAAAGCCGATTGTGCGCGTATTCTCATACATAGAGACAATGTCATCCCCTTCAGCACGAAACCCATAGCGCACACCATCATAACGCAAAAGATTCGAAGAAGATTCCGCAGGGGCCAGAATGTAGTAAGCAGGCAATGCATACCGCGTATGCGGCAATGAAACATCAACAATCTCTGCTCCGGCATCACGTAACCAGTCAATACCTCTCTGCCAGATCTGCTCAATCTCCGCCGGCATAGAGTCAAGACGATACTCCTTCGGAATACCAATCCTTGTACCCTTGACATCACCGGTCAGTGCTGACTCATAAGCCGGAACCGGCATATCAACACTGGTTGAATCTTTCGGATCATATCCCGCCATGGATTCCAGAACAATCGCACAATCACGAACCGTCCTGGCCATCGGACCCGCTTGATCAAGAGAAGATACAAAGGCAATCATCCCCCAGCGTGAACAACGCCCATAAGTTGGTTTAATACCGACAATACCCGTCAGAGCACCAGGCTGACGAATCGATCCCCCAGTATCTGTCCCCAGAGCACCGGCACAAAGACGGGCAGCAACAGCCGCTGCAGAGCCCCCGGAAGAACCTCCGGCAGTCAGAGGGATATCCGTTCCTTTTATACGATAGGGATTGATCGTAGGACCAAAGCAAGATGTCTCATTGGAAGAGCCCATTCCGAATTCATCCATATTGAGCTTGCCAAGCATCACAGCTCCATCCGACCAAAGATTTGATGAAACGGTCGATTCGTAGGAAGGTTTGAAAGAATTCAGAATACGACTGCCCGCCTGAGTAATCCCGGCGCGCGTACAAAACATATCTTTGATCCCGAGCGGTATACCCTCAAGGGCACGCCCCTCTCCGCGCCGCAGGCGATCATCTGCCCCCCGGGCCATTTCACGAGCAATCTCATGCGTTACAAGAACATAGGCATTAATAGCTCCATTGCTCGCTTCAATAGACACCAGATAAGCCTCAGTTAGTTCTGTAGCTGAAAATTCTCCTCTCCTGAGCCCCTCACGCGCTGCAGCAATCGTCATGTCTGTCAGATTGTCCATAATGCAAACTCAACCGAAAACTTTGGGCACAAGTAAGAAGCGTCCCTCACTGCAGGGAGCATTAGAGAGAATCTCGGACACCAAATCACTATCATCAACAACATCCGGAAGCCTCTTCATTTCCATAGGAATCACAGCGTTCATAAGCGGAACATCGTCTGTATTCACTTCATCCAGCTGCTCACACCATTGCAAAATAAGGCTCAGTTCACCTTCCAGTCTCTTCACTTCCTCATCCGTAACAGCAATATGCGCCAATCGTGCAATGCGTCGGATAGTCGTCCCATCAACAGCCATATTTATAACTCATCGCCTGTTCCTTCGCACAAAAAAGCCTTAACTGATATCTCTTACAGACGAAACCGCCCACTACTAAAAAAGGCATTCTACAGGATAGCACGCTCACAGTATACCCTCAACAAACCATACCCTCAACAATGCTCTTTCACCTTTGACATAAGAAATCATGGTAAGAAATCGAAGCGACTGGAGACAAAAAAAAAATCATGCTAGATATCGCATATGCCTATTGATCATGAAGTGACTCTGGAAGACTTGTCATATCGGGTTCCCGCATCAGCAAGATTGATGGGACTTGATCTTGGAACAAAAAGCATTGGGCTTGCCATCTCGGATGTTTTTCGCCGGATCGCATCTCCCCTGACCACTATTAAACGTACCAAATTTCAGGCTGACACAGACCTTCTACTGGGGATGTGTAAAAAAAATATGGTTTACGCTCTCGTCATTGGCCTGCCTGTCCATATGCAGGGGTGTGAGGGTTCACGTGCACAATCAACTCGTTCCTTTGTACAGAATCTCGCGTTAAAAACAGATCTTCCTGTTATTTACTGGGATGAAAGACTCTCAACTGCCGCTGTAACCAGAATGCTCCTGGAAGCCGGTGTTAGCCGTACCAGACGAGCTGCACTGGTTGATAAGCTCGCTGCAGCCTACCTTTTGCAGGGCGCACTGGACAGGCTGTCAATGCTCTCGTCTCACCCCTGACGCATCTGAACTCCTAGAAAAATAACAAAAAAATAACAAATACGTACAAGCTTCCTGAAAGGAAGCCAAATAGGCTCTTATCAATACCTGGCTTTAAATTAAAAACACGGAGCCGCACGTGAAAAGCATACAATCAAGATAAAATCTAATAAAAATAAGAGACGATGACAAAAATAAGGCTTCCTGATATAAAAAACTGTTATCACGCTACTCCAGTACGCATTAATTTAAGCTAGACAGGTTCCATAGAGAATAACACCCTTGTGACATACGGTAAAATGATGTGAATTAAGTTCGCATGATCTCTACAGCGTCGTCTCGAAAGAGACCGTACCTCTGTCTCCTTTCAGATCACATAAAAAAAGGGTTTTTAAAGATTTAATCCCCCCTTATTTCAAAATAAGTACAAAAACTCACAGAAAAGATATAATCAGGCTATTGTTCTTAACAACTTTTACACTTACAAACATATTGCTCTCTTCATTGTCTAGAGACGCGCTCAGTGTAGCAGGACATTTCCGAGTAAATGAAATCCGTATTTTCACACAGGCACCTTCTTGGTATTGATGCTCTTTCGAGCAGCGATATCAATATTATACTTGACCTAGCCGGAAAAATCGCTGAAGCAAATTCCGAAAAAAAAAGAAACAAAAAGAAAATCCTGCAAGGACAAACGCAAATCAATCTGTTTTTTGAACCATCAACCCGAACGCAAGCATCTTTTGAGCTTGCCGGTAAGCGTCTGGGAGCAGACGTGATGAACATGTCTGTCGTAACCTCTTCCATAAAAAAAGGAGAAACACTCCTAGATACAGCGGTAACTCTTAATGCCATGCGCCCTGAATTGCTTATCGTACGCCACCCTGAAGCCGGATCTGTTCACCTTCTAGCACAAAGAATAGACTGTCGCGTTATCAATGCAGGAGATGGATCTCATGAACATCCGACCCAAGCCCTCCTTGACGCCCTAACAATTCGGCGGCACAAAGGATGTATAGCAGGATTAACTGTTACAATATGTGGTGACATTATGCATTCGCGCGTTGCGCGTTCAAACATTCTCCTTCTCAACAAACTGAATGCAAACGTCCGTGTTGTTGCACCAGCAACCTTGCTGCCTCCGGGGGCTGAACGCTTAGGAGTTGAGGTATACACTAATATGTGTGCAGGGTTGAAAGGCGCCGACATCATTATGATCACGCGCCTGCAGCATGAACGGATGAAAACCTCTTTCGTTTCTTCACAGCGAGAATATTTCCATTATTACGGACTTGACCGGGAAAAATTAGAGCTGGCCAAACCAGATGCGCTCGTCTTGCATCCTGGCCCTATCAACCGGGGAATTGAGATTGATTCAGATATTGCGGACGGCCCGCAAAGCGTGATTGGTGAGCAAGTAGAGATGGGTGTAGCAGTTCGCATGGCTGTACTTGAACTCCTAGCTGCGAATTTTCCGGAAGAGACACAGGATGCATGATCGCCCCCTATTTTTTACAAATGCCCGCCTGATTGATCCTTCAAGACATATGGATACACTGGGGTCTCTGCTTATCGAAAACGGAAGCATTAAGGCAAGCAGTAATGCGCTCCCTCCCCTTCCGGAAAATGCGAAAAACTGGGAAAATTCTGAAATTCCGGAAAATTCTGAAATTGTCGACTGTAAGGGTATGGTCCTGTCGCCCGGAATCGTTGACATGCGCGTTTTTATCGGAGAACCGGGCGCAGAGCATCGTGAAACCCTCGCTTCCGCAAGCCAGGCCGCAGCTGCAGGCGGTGTAACAACAATTGCCTGTATGCCCGATACAGAACCAGTCATTGATGACGTTGCGCTTGTAGATTTTCTTCTCCGCCGAGCGCGCGATACAGCCGTTGTAAATATCTGCCCGACAGCAGCTATAACACGAGGGCTAAACGGAGAAAAAATGACTGAATTTGGTTTGATGCTTGAAGCCGGGGCTGTCAGCTTCACCGATGGACGGCGCTCCATTACCAACACGCAGATTATGCGCCAGGCTCTCATCTATGCCCGCAATTTCGGTGCCCTTATCCAACATCATTGTGAAGACCATTACCTAGCTCATAAAGGCACTATGAATGAGGGTGAAATCGCCACGCGTCTCGGCCTTTCCGGTATACCTCGTGAAGCAGAAAGTATCATCCTGGCCCGCGATACGAATCTTGCCCTCTTGACCGGCAGTCGCTACCATGCCGCGCAAATTTCCCACGCCCTCTCCCTTGAGCTTATAAGACGTACCAAGAAAGAAACGGATATGATCACCTGTGGCGTCTCAATCAATCATCTCACTTTGAACGAGCTGGATATTGGCCCTTACCGAACTTTCTTCAAAATCTCTCCCCCTCTGCGAACAGAAGAAGACCGGTGTTCTGTCGTTGCAGGTGTCGCAGATGGAACCATTGACGTTATTGTCTCATCGCATGATCCTCAACATGTTGAAACCAAGCGACTTCCTTTCTCTGAAGCCGCCAACGGAACCATCGGACTTGAAACCTTGCTTGCCGCGGCCCTCCGTCTTGTACACAACGGAGATGTAAGCCTTCTGCGTATCATGCACGCCCTGTCAACCAGACCGGCAGAACTGTTGGGCCTCCGGTGCGGAACTTTACAAGTGGGGGCACCGGCAGATCTAATTTTGTTTGACCTTTATGAACCCTGGATATTCAGGAAGACAGAGATTATCTCACACTCCAAAAATACTCCTCATGAAAACAAGCAGTTTCAGGGACGTGTTAAACGAACCCTTGTTGCCGGAAAAACTGTCTATGCTCATTTCTGACAAGCAAGACAACACCTCTCTCCTGACGCGGCGATCCTCCTCTTAGTCGTTTGAAATATTCCGGAAAGAAAATTATATGCCTGAGCCTGCTGACATAAGCCATATCATTCTTTCACTTACCTTCGGTTATGCACTGGGATCACTGCCCTTCGGATGGCTCATCACAAAATTTATAATGCGTAAAGATATCAGAGATTCTGGCTCAGGGAATCCCGGTGCCACAAATGTGTTCCGTACGGAAGGAAAAATTCCCGGAGCACTTACACTGCTCTGCGATACACTTAAAGCAACAGTGGCCGTTTTCATTGCCTACCTCTTCATCCCTGCGACAAGTGAATTGCCAGCCCTGATAGCAGCATCAGGCGCTATATTGGGCCATATCTTTCCTATTTGGTTGAAATTCAAGGGAGGAAAGGGCGTCGCAACCTTTCTTGGTGCTCTGTTGGGTCTCTCTTGGCCTGCGGCTACCTTTTTTATTATCATCTGGGTTCATTGTATTTTTTTCGTGCGTATCTCATCTTTTTCTAGCCTCACAGCAACCCTGGTGACAACGGTCTTATTTTATGGCATGGGCAGGATAGATTATGCGATCTTCAGCACGCTAATAACAATTCTTATCTGGATAATGCACCATCAGAACATCAGAAACATGATTGAAGACAAAGAAACCCGTATCTTCAGGAAAATCTCAAAAACAGAAAATAGGAAATAAGCTATTGACGCATTCCCTCTCCTCTCCACGGCTTGATGAAAAACAAAAAATCGCGTGGTTACGACTCATACGGAGCGAAAATGTCGGACCTATCACCTTTCGTTCTCTGATCAACCGTTTTGGTGGTGCTGTCAATGCTCTTTCCGCCTTACCAGAACTCTCCGCAAGCGGTGGTATGCGCCGCTGTATCAATATCTTTTCCTCGAATGAGGCTGAATGCGAGCTAGAACGCTCACACAGAGCGGGCTTACGTCTTATTGCCATGGGTGAACCGGAATATCCTAATCAATTGATTGCAATAGATTCAGCCCCTCCTCTGCTCTATGTTTCCGGAAACAACGATATTCTCAGTCAAAAATTCGTTGCAATCGTTGGCTCACGCAATTGCTCTGCGCTTGGACGAAAAATGACAACAATGATCGCAAGTGAACTCGGTACGGCTGGCTTCGGCATTGTCTCTGGGTTCGCAAGAGGAATTGATGCGATTGCTCATGAAACGGCCTTAGACTCCGGTACAGCTGCAGTTTTGGCGGGAGGCGCGAATATTATATATCCTCCTGAAAACAAAAAACTTTATGAAAGATTAAAAGAAAAAGGTGTCTTCATTTCCGAAAGACCTCCAGATTTTGAGCCGAAAGGACGGGATTTTCCACGACGAAACCGCATCATTTCCGGCATGGCTTTAGGCACCCTCATTATTGAAGCCGCCGTTCGTTCCGGATCGTTGATCACAGCCAGAATGGCCGCAGAACAAGGGCGTGAAGTCCTCGCTGTACCAGGATCGCCCCTTGATCCCCGTGCTGAAGGCGCCAACACGTTAATTCGCGAAGGAGCAACACTCATACGTTCTGCTGATGATGTCATAGACGCTATTACGCCACTGTGTGATCGCCTAGCACCAGAAATTGAATTCTTGTTGGCAGAAACAACTGCTCCCTCCTCTCTAGAGAGACAGAAAACAGATGACTCTGATCGTGTACAAATCACTAACGCTCTGGGACCTTCTCCTGTAAGTATTGATGATATTATCCGCCATACCAACTTGCCCGCAGGCGTTGTACTAACCGTCCTTCTGGAAATGGAACTCGCAGGACGAATTATACGACATGAAAGAAACTGCGTTTCCAGCATTTAAGAAACGGGAAGAACAAAAAGAGAAGGCAGGCTTTCTCTTCTCAACAGTCAAAAAGCTCAATCAATGTAGGAACTTTCTCACAGAACCCGGATTGAAGAGCATCTGAAAGCTCTCTGGGGCTTGTAACTCTCCTATATTTTGCACCATATAATCGCGCTATATCCTTGATTTTCAAGACCTTCAAAGGTATTTCCAACATCTGATTCCAGGATTCGGGGTTCAAATCCCATGGTAAAGAATTATTCAAAATAACAAGTGGGAACGACCATCCATATCCCACGGCAGTGGCAAGTACCGACCACATGCAGTTCACTCTCGGTTTCCTGATCAAGGCAATCATTCGCCTTGAGGTATGTGCAAAATAACCACCCAGCGCAACAAACAGCACATCCCGGGCAGGCATTTCCTCTTCAGAAGCAGAAATCCAGCAACCGGGTTCCCTTGCGAGAAAATAGCGCCCGGAACAAAGGGAATTTGGTTCCATATATTCCATATCATGGAAAATAATACCATTAGAAGGTAATTCTTCACGAATTACATCCAGATAATCGCAAAACCTGCCGCACTCCGTTCTCATATCCAGACGGATATTTGCAAACAGCATCGGCAGATCACGTTGCCATGGCTCACGAACGGGCATATCTTTCAGATCATTGACGGCTTCCCTAAGAATTAAACCTGCATCACATGCGATAGAAAGAATCGGTCCCTGATAGGACTGCACAAATATATCCGGAGCACAGCTTATAAGGAGCAGATCCTGCGAAATATTCACCTCTCTGTTACAACGATCCAAATTGTCTGCTCCCACCCCAATAACCACGACCAGATCCGCACTCTTTATCACCGCGTCTATTCTCTCATCTCCCAAACTCGCTCCAAGTGACAAGGGTGAGCATTCATCAATGACCCCCTTACCTCCTATAGTTGAAGCACATGATGCACCCAATAATTCCACAAGCTGTCGCGCAAAATCGGTGGCGCCGGCTACCTGGCTCCCACTACCAAAAATGAAGAAGGGTCGCTTTGCTTTTTTCAAATGAGCACAAAATGCGACAATCACTTCATGATCAAGAATCAAGGAAGGATAAATGATACACTCACTTTTCCATTCC
>JAQRMX010000010.1 GCA_028599125.1 Alphaproteobacteria bacterium
CCGTGTTTTCTTTTTTGAGAAAGGGGGCACTTATTCAGAAATTACAGGGGCTTGTCCAATATGTTTTATAGTTGAGAGTCTGATGCGTTTGTTCCCTGATTTCAGGATTGGCTCAGCTTCCGAGAGATCTATCCCATCAATATAGCCTGATACGGCTGTATCGACCCTGACATACCCTCCCTGGTGATTTTTACCGATGAGTTCCAAACGATAATTGCCTTCGGGGAGGGGAATTTTGGAATTATCTTTTCCGTCCCAAACCATTTCGTGCGTGCCGGCTTTAAGATCAATTTCACGCGACAAAATTGTTTTTCCCTTTTCGTCCCGTATGATCATTGTAGACTTCGGTGCTTCTGCCTGGGCTTTATAGATCCAGCTTGTTTGTCCATTTTCCAGTTTTTTTACTGATCCGTCTGCGATGATGGTTTTTCCGATGTAAGAGACGGTTGCTATCGCCATATTCGTTGCTGAAAGGTTTGAAATTGTTTCCAGATGCTTGTTTGTAGCGATCGTTTGTTCAACTCCTGAGAATTGAACGAGCTGATTTGTAAATTCGCTGGTGTCAAGAGGATCAAAGGGATTCTGGTTACGTAACTGAGTTGTAAGTAATTGCAGGAATGTATCAAAATTTTCAGCAATGCTTTTACGGTTGGTTACAGTTTTTCCTGTATTTGATAAAGGGGCAAAGCCGTTCATTTCCATGTTTTATCCTTTTCATATTATACGATGATGTTAATACCGGATCGTGCAAGTAAGACAGACGGTTCTGGGCTGTTCTCATGGATTGAGGAGGCTTGCTGTGACAGTGCTTTGGTTTTTTCTGTATTGTGCCATTGTTTTTGTCTGCCTTCCTCCTGTTTTTGAGCGAAGCTTTCATCTTTGAGTGAAAAACGGAGTGAGCTTTCGTCTGTTTTCAGTCCTGAATCATTAAGAGCTTTCTCTAATGTCTTGAAATCACGCATGAGCATTTCAAGTGTTTCCGGACGTTCGACGATGAGGTGGCTTATAATCCGTCCTTCCTGATTAAAGTCCAGATTCACCTGAATGAGACCTAATTCCGGTGGGTCCATGCGAAATTTAAATTGATTTGCTCCCGAACGTGTATGGGAAAGAATCTGGACAGTCATCGCCGAGACAGGAAATCTTGATTTCCCTGTCTGCTGTTGTTTTGTTACCATCAGTGTTTCAATTTTTATATCATTTTGATCGGGAGCAGACATGGGAAAACTATCTTTCCCGGACCCTATGGATATGTAATCAGCTATGGGCTCGGGATCAGGCATGAACATGTGCATATTCCCGGGCTCTATGGGAATGATTATGCCGGGTAGAATTGTGGGGCGGATCGGCACAGAAACAGCGGTTGTAACGTCCGGTTTTGTGATTGTCCGGATTTTTTTATCATGAGCTGTTACCGGTGTCTGTGAGAATGTGCGTTCCTGGAGCGAAGGCATATTTTTTTTTGCGGGGAAGACAGACTGCGTTATCTCATTACAGCTGGGGTCTATGTCATTTTGTATTAGATCGCGCTTTGAAAAAGGGATTTTTTTAGCATTTTTTTGTGTTTTTTCTGCTTGCTGATGCAGATTGCTGTTTACTGTGATCGTTATCTTCTTGTTGTCTTGTTCATCAAGGAGGAGAGCGGATTTGGGGTTGATCTCGTTATTTTTCGGGAATTTTGCCGTTGTGAGGTCTATCCCTTGTTTCTCCTGTGGAGGTATGACGGCCTGAAGGGACGGTCTTTCTTGAACGTTTCCTGGAAAAGGAGAGTTTTTTTCCTTATAGAGGTTCTGAGTGTGTATCAGAGAATCCTGGCTGAGAGTTTTCTGTTTTTCCGTTTTGGGAAGGGCCGTGTTTTCCGTAGGGAAGAGGATATGATTTTTTGTCAAGGTCTTGTCAATGATTTTTGGTGGAAGCTCCGGGTTGGTCTGTTCACACTCATCCTGAATAGCTGATGAGGTGTATGGTCTATCTGGATTGCTGGTCGTGGATGTTATGGTTTCAGGGTTCGTTTTTCCTGGGAAATTTT
Source organism: Alphaproteobacteria bacterium (assembly GCA_028599125.1). Lineage (GTDB taxonomy): Bacteria > Pseudomonadota > Alphaproteobacteria > Rhizobiales > NORP267 > JAQRMX01. Next base: position 2,030 of record JAQRMX010000010.1, read on the forward strand.
TTTCCTTATAGAGGGGAATGTTCGTATCATTGATTCTCTTATTTTTGCTTTTATCGTCGGTAGCGAAGGTGCTTGTGATTATCCCGTTGATTACGCTTTCGTTAAGTGCGCTTTCGTTAAGTGAGCTTCTGTTGATTACGCTTTCGTTAAGTGAGCTTCTGTTGATTACGCTTTCGTTAAGTGCGCTTTCGTTAAGTGAGCTTCTGTTGATTATGCTTTCGTTAAGTGAGCTTCTGTTGATTATGCTTTCGTTAAGTGAGCTTCTGTTGATTATGCTTTCGTTAAGTGCGCTTCTGTTGATTACGCTTTCGTTAAGTACGCTTTCGTTAAGTACGCTTTCGTTAAGTACGCTTTCGTTAAGTACGCTTTCGTTAAGTACGCTTTCGTTAAGTACGCTTTCGTTAAGTACGCTTTCGTTAAGT
>JAQRMX010000011.1 GCA_028599125.1 Alphaproteobacteria bacterium
TCTCTTTCCGGATCAAAAAAACAGCCTTGATAACAGGGGGGCCGGGAGGAGTACACTGGTGGGACAAAATACCCTCAAAATTCACAGGAAAAGATGAAACCACTTTTCAAAAAGAGAATTTTCGTGCCGTCCCTGGATCCATTGTACGCTATGCCGCTTATGTCGCGCCGAACGTTGTTCTTATGCCTTCTTTCGTTAACATAGGTGCCTATATCGGCAAAGGATCCATGATTGATACATGGGCAACGGTTGGCTCATGCGCCCAGATTGGAGAAAATGTACACTTATCAGGTGGTGCTGGTATCGGTGGGGTGCTTGAACCACTTCAAGCACAACCAGTCATCATTGAAGATAACTGCTTCATTGGCGCAAGATCAGAGGTCGCGGAAGGAGTCATTATACGTGAGGGCGCCGTACTGGGCATGGGCGTCTACATTGGTCTGTCGACAAAAATCATCAATCGTACGACCGGTGAAATCCATAGGGGGGAAGTTCCCCCCTATGCCGTGGTCGTACCTGGAAGCCTGCCGGGACAGGTACTCCCGGATGGACGTCAAGGACCTCATCTATATTGCGCTGTCATAGTCAAGCAAGTGGACGCACAAACTCGTTCAAAAACGTCTATTAATGAACTTCTGCGTAGCTGATACCAGTTTTCTTCACAGAAAAAAACAGTTCCTCACCAAAGAAACATTTTTCTCTCTGACTGTCAGATCAGTCTTTCTTATCTTACAAAAAGCTTATGCAAATAAGACCGGACAAACCACAATCAGGCGAAAAAAATACTACAAGGAAAAATCTGACGCCCATCAGGAAAAAGGAAAAAACAGCTTAGCTAACAACCCTCCATGTCCCATCACGACGAAGACAGGCATCCCCTTTCGCGACCTGCGGCCGACCACCGATATAAATCGTGTGCGTGTAACTACGACAAGAAAGCGACTGACGCTTATAGTAGGGGCCGACAACAACTCGACCATGATCACCAGACTCAGAATTGCGCCAGACAACCGAATGGCCAGGAGACGAATATTGAAGAGCATTATACTGAGCTTCCCATGCACGACGTTGGTCATCCTGGTCTAGAGATGAGCCAATCTGCTGCCCTATGAAACCACCGATGAGAGCTCCGACAACGCCTGTCGCAACACTGCCGCCTAGTTGGCCACCAATCAAACCGCCTGCTACAACGCCGGAAACAGCACCAAACTGTTCCTTCTGCCCCAAGCCCAAACCTAATCCATCACATCCAGGAAGTCCGATTCCCAAGACCACGGCAAAAGCCAAAAATTTTGAATACATCATGCTTAAAAACTACCTTCCCAATCATATAAAACAGAGACACGCTAAAAAGCTTAAAGAGGGATGACGATACCCCCTTACTATACAAAAAAGAACTTATTGAAGAAAAATATAAAAAACAATGTGAAAAATAAGGAAAAAAGGATAAACGGAAAATAAACCTCTTCCCTCATTACTGGCATTATACACGAAAGCATCTCTTGCTAAATTCAAAAAGGCAGAAAATAAAGAGAAAATCCTTCAAAACAGACAAAAAAAGAAAAATCATATCCGGAACAAAAAAACCAAATAGACCCGAAAAAATGAAAAGAAAACAGATCTTATTTCCTTCCAAATTCACACGCTATCCCGGAATTGGAAAAATTATAATCCGGAAACTCAGGCACTTTCAGCGCAAGGCACACCTCTTCCGGTACAAAGGACATACGGTTGTAGAAAGATAAAACCTCTTCAAAAATCAGAGAACGCTCCCTTAAAACAGACAGTGCCTGATGCGCCAGAAATTCACGAAAATCAGGCACTTCAAGGCGAGCTTTATTGATCGAATATTTATAAGACTCAATACGGCTTGCCAAAGAAATAGACACACGAGACACCAAAAGATTATTCTCTGAAATTCGAGCATGAAGGTCAAAAACATCGCTATAATTCAGAGATAGTGAAGAAAGATAATTTTCATAACGCAAAAAATCTGCGTCCGTGACACGCGCCAAAATTGCAATAAATAGCCTAATTAAGGAGATATCAATCTTGATATCATCAATCAGCCGTGTCCAGATCGTTATACTGGAACGAGACGCCGGAAAATTTAAAGATTTATAATAAAACTCAGAGGCACCGACAGCGCCTTGCGAAGATAAAACCCGAGTCAAGCGCAATTCGCTGATAAGAGAAGAAAATTTCCCACGGGCACCGGCAGGCCCTAAAAAATGAAAGGCCGACATCCGCAGTGACCGTTCATCGTCACTCCACTCATAATCAGAAACAAGCTCCCCGCGCCTGCTGGCAAGCCAATTACCCAAAAGGGGCAGAAACCGGGATGAATGAGGCTCAGAAAATCGATCAAAATCCCCTGGATAGGAGGCACAAGCTGTAATGCAGAATAAAACAGCAATCCCTGAAAAGACAGGCCAAAAGGACAAGCTCAATCACTCTTGTGCCAGCGTCGAACACCGTTCTTTTTATTTCCACTGGCCATCTCGTCAGAACAAAAGGAACCCATCGGCTGAATATGGATACCAGAAAAAATAATCACAGCCCCCCCTTCCTGAGCACCACCAGGATCAGAATTTTCTATGCCCTTTTTGGTCTCCTTGCGTGAAAGAGCCGGAAAATTCAAGATTTTCCCCGTCATTTTAACCATATCAAAGCCCCTAAAAGCTTCCGATTTCAGTGCTATAAAATAGCAGAAGCCAATTAATTTTAAAAAAGACCTTTCAAAAGAACTCGTTTAACAGTAAAAATATATTTCAGTTAAAAAAATACTAATCTTCATGCAAATAAATAATAATTTATTCTCAGGGTCTCATGTGAAGGAAGACAAAACTATCATATAAGAAAATAATAAACTTGATAGAAGGCTATCTATAATTAATCAAACTTAATTGACCCCGGTCTGTCAGGCTTTGCAAGAGTCAAGAATTGAATTCACAGACCCATCCTAAAGCCTGATATTCTGGATATATAGATTCCAATCATCCTTCATTCCCTGTTAAAAAGAAGAGAATCAAAAAGCAAGAAAATAAAAAAGAGACGACGCGCTCTTTCCGGGGAACCAAAATCAAAAAATACTCTTATTACCCGCAAATGAAAATTCTTCCCCTCAGGATAATCTGATAACACACTGCTCCACAAATTCACAAAAACATGCAAGAAGAAACAGGAAATAATTTTCTTTAAAAACAATATATATATATAAGATTTCCTCATATAGGGAGGTGAAATAACTATCCTCGGATAAGGATAAAGAAATATATACCCCATAAGCTATGAACGCCCCGCAAACGCAATTCCGGCCACTCTTTCGGTCTTCTCCTTTTCGGTCTTCCTTTCATCTCCGTGTCGGAGCGGTGATAATTCTTTATCTGCGTTTACCTCTTCTCCCTGCAACTCATCAAAGCAACGCGCCTGACGCAATTTTTTTATAAAACTATCCTCACTTTCCTGCATAGTATCATCAGAACCTGCAGCACGACGATGAAGAGACATATGAGCATAACCGAAACGATCAAGATCAACGTCTCCGCGCACAACATCTATCGGTAACTCCACAGAGGTATTTCCGACTGAAGGGTTTTTTGTAGTCTCAAATTCCTTCATCACATCGCAGACTCCCGCACCATAGAAGTCTTCTTCATCTTGCATCAGATCAGGGCTATATGACCCTCTGGCCTGCTCATGAAGTTTGCGATCGTGAATATTACGGGTAACCAGAGTGATATTACGGCAAGAATCAGGTGGAAAATCACCTTCGTAAAAAACCTGACCGGAACGGCAAATGCTCTCAACCCAGAAGAATCTTCCGGAAGAAGGGAGCGGACTCAATGAGGAACCGTAAAGTATACGATACTCAACGCGCACAGCGCGCCGGCTTTCCCCAGCTTTCTGAATAGCCCGCAGAAAAAGAAGCTGATCAGAGGGATGAACATGTTCAAGCATGCCGTCATCTTTCAGCTCTGGAGGCGAAACACCCAGAAAGCGTAAAGACGACGCTGAAGAATGGGTTACACATCCATTCAAGCTATGCTTCGTTAACAGGTCAGAAGCTTCGTCCCAGAGCAAGATTTCTCTTGTCTCTGCAAACCCGGGGAAAAACTTAGGTCCACGACGTCGACTTTCACTTACACCCCAAAACATCCCCGTGGCAGATAAAAATGACAGTAAAACAATCAGAATTCCAAGAAACGGACTTGTATCAATCTCCGAAGAAAGAACACCTGAATTTCGTAAAATATCAACCAAAGCAAGAAACAGGAAGCTCGCAAAAACCAGCCCTCCCGTACAAAAAATAAACCTTCTTCTAGCAAAAAAAACAGAAAAAAACAGAACAACCACTAACCAGGGCGTTAAAAAAGAGATCAGCCCTCCCGTTAAAATCGCTCCGAATGTTATAGAACCAATGACGCTCGTTGTAGAAAACAAACACGCCCTTTCATAAAGGGATGATAAAGATAGATAATTTGCAATCAGCAAAGGGATCAAAAACCAGGGAAAGATGAAGACCTCCAGAAGTGATTTCTGGTCATAGAAAACAAGCAGAATTGGTATCAGGGATACAGAAAACAGACCCGCACACAAATGCGAGAAGAAGAAAACCAAATGTTTCGCCGTTTCCGCTTTATCTTGCCTCACAGAGCTATGTACAAGGGGAAGGCCCCAAGAAAGAAAATCAAGGTATGGAGATAAAAATTTCAAAAACCTGTTCCTAACCAATAATCCGGAAACAGGACAATCTTTCCATCTTCTCTTTAACGAAGACTAAAAATCGGGGAAAAAAGTGACATATTTTCGAAAAAAAGCTCTTATCCTACCTTGAAGCTAACAAAATATTAGTGCCAGTGATTATTCGTTAACCAAATAACGAAATTACGATCAAATGAATGGCAAAAATACTCTTTCTCTTAATTTTTATCTGCTAAAATCCCAGCTGTGGCAAAATAAATAAAAAATGGGAAGGGGAAGGCCATGTTTTTTTTTCGTATCGTTTTTTGGTTCTCGCTTGTGATTTTCTTCTTACCACTACAGAGACCTCCTAAAAATTATGAAGAGATGAATAATATCAATCTATTAGAAGAAAATTATCAAATAGAAAATCAAATAGAAACTCTCTCCATCAGCAGAATAGGAAGAGCTACAAAGAGCGTTATTTCCGACATTACCGGCATTTGCGCGCGCAATCCAAAAGCTTGCGATACGGGATTAGATGTCTTTCTCAGGCTAAAAGACAATGCCAGTTATGGTCTCTCCCTTCTAAACCGGTGGAAAGAGCAACCTGATCAAATAAACAAAACAATCGCAAATTTTTCTCCAAACGATACGCTTGAGCCTGAAGATTATAACCCTGAATGGTCAAGACCTTCTGACGATCAATTCTAACTTGACCGAAAGGGAAGGTAAATTCCTAAAAAATAGCTATCGTTCGGGAAAATGTTATAATGTGAACGTAATCCCTCCTGTTCAGGCGCGCAGTTTCCATTGCCCAACATGGGAAGAAAAAGTGAAAAAGAGACCAGATCCGTCAGTATCTCAACAGACATATTACAGGAAAGGAACCAAAATAACCTTCCTCCTCAAGACGATCAACAGGCCCGGATGATTATGGAAATTGAAGAACTGATAAAAAATTTTGAACTCCTCGATGATTGGGAGGAGCGCTACCGCTATATCATTGAGCTGGGAAAGCAGCTTCCCCCCTTTCCGGAAAAAGATCACGTGGACAGAAACAAGGTTTCCGGCTGTGCCAGCCAGGTTTGGCTGCTCGCGGAACCCCGCATCAATGAAGCAGGGGCTCAGATCTTGCACTTTTCCGGTGATAGCGATGCTCATATCGTAAGAGGACTTATCTTCCTGCTTTTTGCGATGACCTCAGATCGTTGCCCAGAAGACATAATTGCAACCGATACGAAGGATATTTTCACACGTATGGGATTAGACGAAAATCTGACACCCCAGCGCGCCAATGGATTCAGCTCCATGGCAGTTCGAATACGCGACTATGCACGCGCAATGCACAACGGACAGGATATGAATTCAATAAATGAAAAGCAGGAGTAAAAAATCAGGGAGAAGAGTTATGGACTCTTTAAAAATGAGATTCTCAGGCCGCACACCAAAAAAACACATCGCCCGTGAAGTGCTCTCCTGGTTAAAAAATCAACAGGAAAAAACCATCATTCTTAAATCAACGGGGAGCCGCAGCACGGCGAAGGCGGTCATTAATGGTCTCGCCAAGCCCGCTTGAAGGAATAGGAACGACCGCTATAGCTGAAACCACTTCTTTGTCAAGAAAATGCAGAAAATCAAAAAGATTCGAAGCAGCCTCTTTCAAATCACCGGAGGGGCTCAAATTAAGACAAGAGCCAGCACAAGAAGATTCGGCAACAGGGGCAGAGCCAAAAGTCAACAAGGCTTCGCCCGGCACCACGTGGGTCGCATTAAGACGCAAAACGGCCCGAGGCGCATAATGGGAAGAAAGTTGACCGGGGGCACAGGGTAGCAAAGAAACCGGAACCGTACTGATCGGGATCCCCAGACAATGCTCAATCTCCTCCCGGATCAACCCGCCCGGACGAAGCAAGGTGACTCCTCCCGCATCACAGCTTACAATCGTTGATTCAAGGCCAATGCTTGCCGGGCCACCATCAAGAATCACGTCAATCCCTGATACAAAGGCAGAACTCACATGCTGTACACGCGTTGAACTGATGCGACCGGACCGATTGGCAGAAGGAGCAGCAACAGGAACACCCGTTAATTCCAGAAAACGACGGGCCAGTGGATGTGATGGAATACGAATGGCAATCGTACCAAGACCTGCCGTTGCAGAAGAAGAAATCCTCGTACCCTTACGACAGGGAAGAACAAGTGTAAGCGGGCCGGGCCAGAAAGTGGACGCAAGGGACCTAGCATACAAATTAAAATATCCCAACCGTTCCGCCGCAGAAAAATCTGTAACATGCAAAATAAGTGGATTAAAAGACGGACGGCCTTTTACTTCATAGATACGGGAAACAGCGCGAAGGTTGAAAGCATTAGCCCCAAGTCCATAAACAGTCTCTGTAGGAAAAGCCACAAGCTTACCGTCCCTGAGAGCATAAGCTGCCTGTTGCACTCCGTGATCATTTCCCTCCAGCAAAATGGGATTAATATGTGAGACCATCTAAAGCAAAGTCCCTTCTTTAAAGCGCCTGTTCAGGAGGATAATCAAATTGCTCGCAATCATGAAAAAAAACGTAAGGACATTGGTGTGAAAAGAAACGAAAGATCCCTGCCTTGTCTTACCGCACTGGCAAAGCTATGGTCAAAATTCTTCTGAGGAAGAGAGTCTCTCAGCGGGCGCCGCAAAAAAGGAAATAAGATGGAAAAACAAACAAAAATACAGAAAATGACCTTTGAAGAGGCAGTCTCTGAGCTAGAGGCTGTCGTACATCAGCTTGAACAGGGTAATGTCTCCCTGGAAGAGTCAATCGTCAATTATGAACGGGGAATTGCTTTAAAAAAGAGGTGCGAAGAACTCCTGGAAAAAGCAGAAATCAGAATTGAAACAATTAAAGGCACAGGGGAAAATATAAAAAAAGAACCCTTTTCTATCAACACGTCTATGCCAGCGCCTCCTACAAAAAATCAGCACCCGGATGAAAATAGGGAAAATCAGGATCTGAGATAGTAAACCTGTGCATAATCATAGCAGATCTATCTCAGGAGCATAGCTTCCTTATATATTTTTGGATCGTACAGATGAGTATCACTGAAAAGCCAGAGAACCTTTCAAAAACACACCTTCTTGACCTGGTACCAAACCCGCAAGAGCTGCGTAAGCTTGATCGTGCGGATCTCCCGCAGCTCGCAAAGCAGCTTCGTCAGGAAACTATCGACACAGTATCTGTAACGGGAGGACATCTGGGGGCAGGTCTGGGCGTCATAGAACTCACCATCGCCCTTCACTACATCTTCAACACCCCGGAGGACAAGCTCATCTGGGATGTCGGTCACCAGTCTTACCCGCACAAGATCCTCACAGGACGGCGCCCGCAAATAAAAAGTTTGCGAAAATCAGGCGGTCTGTCTGGTTTCACAAAAAGGTCAGAAAGTGTATATGACACCTTCGGCGCGGCTCATTCATCAACGTCTATTTCAGCTGGTCTCGGCATGGCCGTTGCACGCAACCTTTCCGGTCATAAAAATCATGTCATTTGCGTTATCGGGGACGGCGCCATGTCAGCAGGCATGGCATATGAGGCAATGAATAATGCAGGAAGTCTGCCCTCCTCACGTCTGATTGTTATTCTCAACGATAATGATATGTCGATTTCGCCACCCGTTGGAGCCATGTCCGCCTATTTGGCCAGGCTTGTCTCAGGAAAAACATATCTAAGCCTCCGCGAAGTAGGAAAGCAGCTCGCCAGAAAATTACCTATATACCTCCAATATAAAGCACAGCACATAGACGAATACGCGCGAGGCGTCCGAACCGGCGGTATGCTGTTTGAAGAACTAGGATTTTACTACATCGGGCCGATAGATGGACATAATCTCAATCACCTTCTCCCTGTCTTGACTAATGTACGAAACGCACAATGCGAAGAGCCGATCCTCCTCCATGTCGTGACACAGAAAGGAAAAGGATACAAACCTGCTGAAATAGCCAAGGATAAATATCATGGAGTCTCAACTTTTAATGTAATGACTGGGACGCAGGCCAAAGCAGCAGTTCGGGCACCAAGCTATACTAAAATCTTCTCAAAAAAACTGATCGCACAGGCCCACAAGGATGATAAAATTGTCGCAGTAACCGCTGCAATGCCTTCAGGAACGGGCCTTGACCTCTTTCAGGAAATATTCCCTGATCGTATGTTTGATGTAGGAATTGCGGAACAACATGCTGTCACTTTTGCCGCAGGACTGGCAACAGAGGGCTATAAACCGGTCGTTGCCATTTACTCAACATTTCTGCAGCGCGCTTATGACCAGATCGTTCATGACGTTGCTATCCAGAGCTTGCCGGTACGTTTTGCTATTGATCGCGCCGGGTTGGTAGGAGCAGACGGCCCCACTCACGCAGGCAGTTTCGATATAACTTTTCTTTCATGCTTGCCTCACTTTGTCGTCATGGCGGCCTCAGATGAGGCCGAACTTGTTCACATGATCGCAACGTCTATCTCTATAAATGACAGACCAAGTGCCTTCCGCTACCCCCGCGGAGAAGGAGAAGGTATCCCCCTTCCAGAAAAGGGCGTGCCACTGGCCATAGGAAAAGGCCGTATTTTACAAGAGGGAACAAAAATAGCTCTCCTTTCCTTTGGAGCACGACTCAAAGAATGTCTAAAAGCAGCTGAAAAACTCAACGAAATCAACCTGTCAACAACGGTCGCCGATGCACGTTTTGCTAAACCACTGGATCACGAACTCATCCGCACACTGGCAACAGAGCACCAGGTTCTCATCACAATTGAGGAAGGAAGCATCGGTGGCTTTGCCTCCCATGTAATGCACTTTCTGGCAAATGAAGGGTTTCTTGATACAAAATTGAAAGTCCGGCCGATGATTTTACCCGATAGCTTCATTGACCAAGACACACCCGAACTGATGTATGAAAAAGCAGGCCTTAACGCAGATGCCATCGTAGTAACTGCACTGAAAGCCCTTGAATATGAGGAAAAAACTGCTTATCTTAAAAAGCAGCCCCCTTGATATCCATTTAAAAACATCTCACCTGCTTCCGGATAAAAATCCTTATCAATTAAGACCAAGGGACATCTCAGCAGACGTGTAGTCAAGCCCATGCGCAAATGCAACAGCCTCAATCGTAAGGTCGCCTCTGTAGACATTAAGACCTTTACGCAAAAAAGGATCCTCCGCAAATGCCTGAAGATAGCCCTTATCCGCAAGGGCCTTAATAAAGGGCAATGTCATATTATTCAGTGAAAAAGCTGATGTGCGCGCAACAGCGCCGGGCATGTTGGAGACACAATAGTGCACTACACCATCAACAATATAGGTTGGATCCGAATAGGTCGTTGCCCGGCTCGTTTCTGAGCAGCCTCCCTGATCAATTGAAACATCAACAAAAACCGCTCCGTCCTTCATACTCCTTATCATATCCGCAGTAAGAAGCCTGGGCGCAGTTGCTCCGGGAATAAGAACGGTACCAATAACAAGATCTGCATTCTGTATAATTTTTGCAATTCCTTCATGTGTCGAAAAAATCGTCCGCAAACGAGGCCCGAACCTCGAAGAAAGAGAAGCAAGCACCATCGCAGAGCAATCAACAACTGTCACCGATGCGCCCATCCCAAGCGCGATCATCGCAGCGTTTGAGCCTGCAACACCACCACCAAGAACAACCACGTCCGCAGCTGGTACGCCAAGGGCACCAGCAAGAAGAATACCGCTTCCTCCGCTATTCTTCTGCAAAGCCACAGAACCAACCTGAGGAGAGAGGCGACCTGCAATTTCCGACATAGGGGTTAACAAAGGCAAGGAACCTTGCGGATTCGTCACCGTTTCATAGGCAATGCAAATCGCACCAGACTCAAGCAAAGCACGGGTCTGGGCTTCATCGGGAGCAAGATGAAGGTAAGTAAAAAGAACCTGCCCTTCACGCAGCTTCTTACACTCATCAGCCAAAGGTTCCTTAACCTTGATGATCATATCTGCTTTCGAAAAAATTTCATCCGCGCCTGACGCAATCCTTGCTCCTGCCTTAATGTAACATTCATCCGTCAGACCTGCCCCACAACCTGCCCCCGTTTCAACTATAACCTCATGGCCAGCATAGGTCAGTTCGCTTACACTCATTGGGACCAAACCAATACGGTACTCATGAACCTTGCTCTCTTTCGGAACCCCAATAAGCATGAAGACCTCCTAAAATAACGTCCGCCTATGGCCATCCGAAACACAAACGGGGCCCTCAACCATCCTCCTGATACCGCTGTGTAATAACATAAAGATCCAAAAAACTACACTACACAGAAGAAAATTTCATCAATGTGGAAAGATACAAAAACGTGATAAACTCATATCCTGTAAAAGGAAAGTCCCATTTTTCTCAATATCAGACCGCAAAAATGCTTCCGGCAGGATAAAAAATCTAGACAAAAACAGAAATAGAGACCTCAAAATCAGTGAGGAATTCCTGAAAGCTCGCAACAGGCCCAAGAATAATTCAGACACCCCTCACATTCAAAACCCGTCTCAATCCTTGACAGAAGAAATATCAGGGGCATCCACTGCCTTCATACCAACGACATTGTAACCGGCATCCACGTGATGAATCTCCCCGGTGACAGAGCGACTCATATCAGAAAGCAGATACAAGGCAGACATCCCAACATCTTCAATGGATACGGTACGGCGTAACGGAGCATTATACTCGTTCCATTTCAAGATATAGCGAAAATCGCCAATCCCGGAAGACGCCAAAGTCTTGATTGGGCCAGCGGAAATAGCATTCACACGAACCCCGACCTTCCCCAGATCCTCAGCGAGATATTTCACACTTGCTTCCAATCCAGCTTTGGCAACGCCCATGACATTATAATGCGGCATCACCTTCTCAGCCCCGTAATAGCTCAATGTCAAGATGGAGCCACCATCCTTCATCAACGGCTCTGCCCGTTGAACCAAAGCAGTGAAAGAATAACAGGACACCCTCATCGTCTGCATGAAATTGTCTTCTGTCGTATCAACATACCGACCGGTCAATTCTTCCTTCTTTGAAAAAGCAAGAGAATGAACCAGAAAATCCAGACGACCCCATTTCCTTTGCACTTCCTCAAAAACAGCATCAACAGATGCCTGATCCGTCACATCACATTGCAAGACGATTGACGATCCCATACTCGATGCCAAAGGCACAATCCGCTTCTTCAGCAAATCATTCTGATAAGTAAAGGCAAGTTCTGCGCCTGCATCAAAACAGGCCTTGGCAACACCCCATGCAATCGAACGTTCATTAGCCAAACCTACAATCAGACCGTACTTGCCGGACATCAACCCTTTCTTCACATTTACATCTGTGTCCACCATCATCTCCCCATATTCTGAACTTCAGTAACAAACCAGCACCGAGTACATCATTGTGACACGGGCTAGTGATGATTTATAGTGCTTAAGAAAAATCATCACTCCACTAGGAAAGATTATGGGAAATAGCAAAGACATGAATGAAGGGGAAAATGAAGATTTGAGCGCGCCTACGGAAATTGATCCCATTTTCCTTTTCAGAAAATGGATGGAAAGGGCAGAAAAATCAGAACCTAATGATCCAAACGCTATGGCCCTCGCAACAACAGATAAGGACGGGATGCCCAATGTCAGGATCGTCTTGCTCAAAGAATTCAATGAGGATGGCTTCGCTTTTTACACAAATTATGAAAGCACAAAAGGAAAAGAGCTACTCAATCAACCAAAAGCAGCATGCCTTTTTCACTGGAAAACCATACAACGACAAGTGCGGATACGGGGCCACGTTATTCCTGTCAAGACGGAACAAGCCGATCTTTATTTCAATCATCGTCATAAAAACAGCCAGATTGGCGCCTGGGCTTCACAACAATCCAGCCCCCTTGAAACCCGTGGTATATTGGAACAAAAAATAGCGGAATACAAAAAAAAATATAGGAATCTCTCTGTTCCGCGCCCACCCCATTGGTCAGGATTTCGCATACAACCTCTGGAGATTGAATTCTGGATTGAACAGCCTTACCGCCTCCATGACAGACTCAGATTCCAACGCCCCGATAACAAGGCCCTCTGGGAAGCCAAAAATCTCTATCCATAATCACTAAAAAGTCTGAAAAACCAAGGCTATTAAAAAACAAACAACTACCACATTGGCACGTGAAAAAATTAGATGACAGCACTCTTGAGTACTTTCGTAACATCATCACAAAACCTGTCACTGAAATGAACAATCGACACGCCAGCCGGCAAAGTATTTAATTCCTTATGATCGTCCTCAAAACTCGTCAAAACCGCCATACGCTGCTTACAGGTTACCTTCATGGCCCGTAAAGCAAGGATGAGATCAACCCCATTCAATTCGTCCATAATAACGGATGTGATAAGGAGATCCGGGGACGCACAGACGGCAAACTGTAGCGCCTGCCAGGGCGAAGAAAAAAAAATAAGGCGATAACCAGAAACAGAAAGAGTACGCTCAATCATCCGGCTCAGTGTCCCGGATGATATTACAAAGGCAATATCAATATCAATATCAAATGCCTCAACATTTTCATAACTATCCGTCTTTTTCGTTGGTAATTTGCGCATTAACCTGCACAATTCGTCCTGCGGAATGCTATCAGTTGCTTCAAGAACATTACGTAAAATATTCACGTAAAGCAGAAGATCACCTTCTGCAAAATCATCAAGATCCGAAAGCGACCGCAAATAATCTTCCATCCGATGTGCAAGAATGCCAAGTTGAGGTTTATTGAACGTGTACCCGTTACCCTTGATGTTGTGAGCCATGCGGTTAATTTCTAAAAGCGCAGACTCAACTTTGCTGCCGCGCAACAAGGTCTGATCTTCTATGCAGTTCAGCGCTTCCCGCGTTGAATCAAGAAAATCCTGATGCAAAGCCTTCAGTATTTTCTCTGCCCTTGTCTCTGTCTGTTTCATTAATAAAAACCCGTATCCTCAGAATCACACCAAAAAGGATCAGGAACCCGCTCGTAATTTCAATTACAAATATTCACCAACAACGGGAACAATTACGGCAAGATTAACAAATATTGCTTACCGATCTGATAACAGGAAAAAACAAGAGCGTAGCTGATTATAAAAATAAGCAGACTCTCCGCTTGTTATGATAAAAAATTCCAGAAACAAAAAGCAGCTGGCATCTGACACAACATCCCTACGGGAATCAGAAAGAAAAAATCTCTTCTCTAAGGCCGGAAAAGGAACAACCTGGAAAAAATAAAAAATGGTCGGAGTGGCAGGATTTGAACCTGCGACCCCCTCGTCCCGAACGAGGTGCGCTACCAGGCTGCGCTACACTCCGACAGAGCAGGTAGAACAGGATACCGAATGCTTATAGCGGGCATCAATCCGGACAGCAAGCCTACAGAAACAAAACAGACACAATCACCTCTCAATAAAGAAAATATCAAAAAATAAAAGACCCGAAAGAGGCCGCTTTAGGAAAAAGAAGAATTTGATCTGTTGTGAAATACAAAATAAATGACTAAACAGTAAAAGGGAGCTGTTGGGGCGTAGCCAAGCGGCAAGGCACCGGTTTTTGGTTCCGGCATCGGAGGTTCGAATCCTCCCGCCCCAGCCAGCGACGCTTTCCTCTTCTCTATAAGACGGCCTTCCCTGAGAAGACGTCTCCTCTTTCAGATAACCTGCTTTAAGCGCAAGAGACATATACTTTGCAGCTATAGCTTCTTTCCGGGGAAGCCCTGGTAAGTCTTCACGTCATGAAATTGAATTCCTGGGCTTTGAGCTTCAATCTCATAATTCAAAATAAAACCGGACGCCGCCATAAATACAGGAATGCCGTCAAGGTCTTCCGCAATTGAACTGTGATGACTCTTCATGAACTGATCCAGTAAATTCTGATTAGAAGAAAAGATCCACCGCATAACCTGAAAACGCGAAGCCTCAAGCTTAATAGGCAAATTATATTCACTCGCCATACGGGCTATCAAAACATCAAGCTGCAAGGGCCCCACAACACCAATCAGAGGAGGTGATCCATCAAGCGGATTGAAAACCTGAACAACACCTTCCTCAGCAAGTTGCCTGATCGCCTCCTGCATCTTCTTGGCGAGCATTGCATCTCCAAGAGAAACACGGCAGAGACGCTCCGGAACAAAACTCGGAACCCCGTGAAATTTTATTTCCTCTCCTCCAGTGAGGGTATCACCAATACGCAAAGATCCATGATTCGGAATCCCAACAACATCACCCGCAAACGCCTCTTCAACAACACGACGTTCTCGGGCAAAAAAGAATTGCGGCGCACGGAGAGAAACAGGCTTTCCTGTACGCGTCACCTTGGCTTTCATCCCTCTCTCAAGAACTCCAGACGTAACACGCATAAACGCAATCCGATCCCTGTGGTTCCGGTCCATATTTGCTTGAATCCTAAATATAAAACCAGTCATTCCCGGTTCACCCGGTTCAACAATCCTCTTGTCAGACATGTATGATCGCGGCGAGGGGGCAAATTTAATAATCGCGTCAATCAAATCGCGGACACCAATATCTTTCAGGGCACTACCAAAGAAAACCGGAGACATAAAACCTTCCCGGTAAGCTTTCAGGTCAAATGAACGAGACATATCCCGTGCCAGAGAAATATCTTCCCTCTCCGCTTCCGCTCCTTCTTTTAGCAGCTCTTGCAAAGAAGAACCAACCGCGCCGGAGACCTTCAATGTTTTTTGGTCAACGCAGCGATAGATTTCATCATTAACAAGGTCATAAAGACCAGCCAAACTATGGCCGCAACCAATGGGCCAATTGAGAGGAACAAGATCGAGCGCAAGAGCTTTTTCAATTTCATCTATCAGGCTGAAAGGCTCACGGCTTTCCAAATCCACCTTGTTGATAAAAGTAATGATTGGAATGTCACGTAAACGACAGACTTCAAAAAGCTTAAGAGTCCGCGCTTCGATACCCTTGGCGGCGTCAATAACCATGACAGCAGAATCAACAGCACTGAGCGTACGATAAGTATCCTCGGAAAAATCCTCATGTCCAGGCGTATCCAACATGTTGAAAACATAATCAAGATAAGTGAATGTCATCACAGATGTCATGACAGAAATGCCACGCTGCTGTTCAATTTTCATCCAGTCTGACTTGGTCCGCCGTTGATGGGCCTTGGCGCGAACAGCACCGGCAAGCTGGAGAGCACCGCCAAAGAGCAGAAATTTCTCAGTGAGTGTGGTCTTTCCGGCATCCGGATGTGAGATAATCGCAAATGTACGGCGGCGAGCTAGCTCCTGCTCTCTTACGCTGGACATAAACATCCTTTCCCGTTTCGTTGCTCCCTTTATCTCCCTCCCCCTGTGTCCTTTCAAGGTGGATATTATTCAAGGAGCAGGGATCAAAAACTAGTATGACGATATTTTATGACGATTGAAAGAGAAACAAAAAGATCATGCCCATCATCGCGGTCATGCCGTTTGAAGGGCGGATACATGCAAAAAAATAAAATGTCCTGCTAAAAGCTCTCATGGAATCGAAAGTATGAGGGGCGGGGAAACATCCTTTCCCACTAGAAAGACAGCTGTAATAAAGCAGGGCTCGAGTCCTAAACGCTCAAGCAATCACTAAGGTAAACTGTATAGCCTGCTTTCTACACTTAGATTAGGTGCATTATAAATAATCATTTTCTCCTCCCCGATTTCATCTTGGAAAGAGAAAAAACAAAAGAAAGGCACTCCCACTGGTTCAATAGAAAAGGGCTTTGTGATACATGAAGAAAAAAAACTCTAACCCCGCAACGGCATGACGAGATGACTGCTAAAAAGACGAAAAGCTTACTTTTTCTGTCCCAAGCCCATCTGCTTTGCCAAAGTGGAACGGGCTGCCGCATATTTAGGAGCAACCATGGGATAATCCGCAGGAAGAGACCACCTCTCCCTATATGCGTCAGGAGAAAGATCATAATGCGTTCGCAAATGCCTCTTTAAAGACTTGAAGCGCTTACCATCTTCCAAACAAACCAGATATTCCGGGGTAATCGACTTCTTTGGATTAACTGCTGGTTTAGGAACTTCAAGAGGGTCCTTAACATTACCTTCAGATAATTTCCACAAGGCAGAGTGAACACTATGAATTATTTGAGGCAAATCAGCAGCAACCACAACATTGTTACTTACATAAGCTGAAACTATATTGACAGAATATTCTATTACATTATTATACTCAAGATTTTCAATAGTACTCATCTTTAAAACTTTCTTTCTATCTGCGAACAACAGACACTATCAAGTTAAAGGGAAAGAAAAATCCTTCCCCCTCACAGATTCCTAAGATTGAAATTAAACCCGCGAAATTAAGGATTACCTATAAGGTATAATCTATAGAATAAAGATTATTATACATAAAATAAAACCGAATTGCAATAAATTTGTACAGACAATCAGAATAGAAAAAAATAATTAAATATTAAATTCATTTGATCAATTTTTAGTTGCATTTAGAGTTCGCATCAAATAACGAATATTATAGCTAATGCTATTTTTCAAATATAAATATATAATATATATATCGTTGCTTTGGAGTTCGAAATAAAAAAGAGCATTCATTTCAAATAGATTTTTCATAGAAATTTAAAAATGACAAAAAAAATCCTAAAAATAAAAAACGAGAATTATACATTGATATAAATATCCCCTTCTCTTCAGGGAAATAAATAAATAAAAACATCAAAAATAAAACAGATAAAATACAGGAAAGAAGACAAAAAATGTTTCTTGCAAAGAAACGCCTAAGTTAGTAAAAAAAAGAACGAAAGTAATTTTCTTCAAAAGAAAACAAAAAAAGCCTAATTGATAACCGTATTCAAAAAATACACAAACAGACAACTTCCCAAAAGCAATATCGTTCCAAAGACCATTACGCCTGTTGGCCAGCTATGGACAACAATTCCCCTTGGCCCATGATAACGGTAAAGAGCAGAAACAAACTCATCAAAAACAAAGGCTGAATATTCAAGAAAAAACCGGCGTATCAAACGACACAGTAAAAGAACACGCCACGCAATCAAAGGTATAACCTTACGGTATGTCCATTCAAAATCAAGATTAACGCCCGGCAATTCCGGAGGGTAAAGGCTAAAAAGATTGAGAAAACAAAAAGCAAGAGCAGAAAAAAACAAAAGCTGGAGCTGTGTTAGGACATGAGCGAACGTGTAAGGCTCATAGCTGACCACATAAGGCAGATAACTGTAAAGCAGATACGGATAAATACCGTTAAAAATACAGATCGCAGATGAAAGACCCATCGCCAGAAGCATATTACGCGGTGCCTCTTTGCACCTAATGCCACTATCATGCGCAAAAAAGGCGAAAAAAGGGATCTTTATTCCGGCGTGGTGAAAAACACCCGCAGATGCAAACAATAATGCAAGCCAAACAGTGAAATAATGTTCCTCCATAACCGCAACCATCACCATTGATTTGGAAACAAAACCGGAAAAAAGAGGAAAAGCAGAAATAGAGGCCGCGCCCACAAGGCAAAAACCCGTCGTCCAGGGCATGGATTTGTAAAGACCGCCAAGAGCAGAGCCGTCCATCTTGCCGCTACGAAACAGAACAGCACCCATGCTCATAAACAAAAGACCTTTGAAAATTACATCATTAAAAGCATGAGCAACAGCTCCATTAATACCCATCTCTGTTCCAATGCCAATACCGCAAATCATGAAGCCAAGTTGATTAATGAGCGAATAAGACAGAACGCGACGCAAATCATTCTCAATCACTGCGTAAAAAATCGGAAACATTGCCATAAAAACACCGATATAAATCAAGAGTTCTGTCCCCGGATAAGAGCGCGCAAGAAGACAAATACCGACCTTCGTTGTGAACGAACTCAGCAATACCGTCCCTGTCGGTGTCGCTTCCGGATAAGCATCTGTCAGCCAATTGTGAAAAAAAGGAAAAGCTGACTTAATGCCAAAAGCAAAAAGAAGGAGCCATGAAGACAGATCAACCAGACCAATTTCATTAAAGGAAAACGACCCCCTTTCGTAGAAATACAAGGCCGTACCAGAAAATAAAAGAACGCCGGAAAAAACCTGAAAAACAAGATAGCGAACAGAAGCCCCATAGGAACGCGCTGTTCCCCGAGCCAAAATCAAAAACACTGAAGTAAATGCAAGTATCTCCCAGAAAACAAGTAAAGTTAATAAATCACCTGCAAAAACAGCGCCAAGTGCACTCCCTACATAAAGAAGGCCCGCAACCTGCTGGACCCGATCTTTAACGTGCAAGGAGAAAATAAGTCCCAAAAACGCAGCAATATGGAATAAAAATCCGAATAAAAAACTCAGCCGGTCAAGGCGCGTGATGGTGAGAACTTCACCAAACAGGGAGAGCGTGTGAACTGTTTCTCCCTCTAGAAAAAGCAAATTGATAAGGCCAAATAGGGGCGCCAACAGTAAAATCGCAAATCGTAATCTGCCATTCGTTCCAAGTACAAAAAGAGCCGCAATATAAAAAATCAAAAAAGGAGGAAGATCAATCATCATAATAATCTTCCCCTCTCATCAGAAACATACGCATAATTTTCGCAAGCATCACGAGAAGAACACAGGCAACAAAACCGTAAACGCCGTAAAAGCCAAAAAGAGCCTCCCAGGGATGATCAACATGACGATCAATAAAAAAATCTCCTAGAATAGAAAGGGCGCAAGCTGAATAAAGCATGTAAATCAAGCGGCGTACATTACGGGGATTATCAAAAATATGCTTCCCATCAGGATCATTCATGAAAATAGTTCCTTACCTCATCTCAATCATGTTCATCAAATCAAGCACGCAACCGGGAAAGAAAAAGAAAAAAAGACAAGAAAATGACGTCAATCCTATAGCAATCAGACATGCCAGAGGGGCTTCCTGAATCCTCGAAGAACGTAAAGCATTGTCCGGCAAGGGACAGAAAAAAGCACGAAATGGAATGGGAAGCAAATACATCACATTCAATAGTGTCGAAAGCATCAGAAAGACAACAATCAAAAGCTGGTCCGCTTCCAATGCACCAAGCACAAGGTGCCATTTGCTCCACATACCACCGAAAAGGGGAAACCCGATGAGACTCAATGAACCAACCAGAAAGCCCGCAAAAGTAAATGGCATCAAACGACCCAGACCATCCATTTCACTTATCAGAGTCTTACGGGAAGATAGATAGATCGCACCCGCGCAAAAAAAGAGCGTAATTTTACCCAGAGCATGCATAAGAATGTGCATTCCCCCGCCAACAAGAGAAAGCTTTGTCGCCAGGGTTGCAGCAAGAACGATGTAAGCCAATTGGCTGATCGTCGAATAAGCAAGGCGGGCTTTCAGATTATCTTTCATCATAGCAATCAGAGAGGCCAGAAGGAGAGAAAATGCCGGTAGATAAATTAACCAGCGCGCCTCAGCTATATTTCCAAGAAGGTCAATCCCAAAAATATAAATAACAATCTTTAGAATGCCAAAAACCCCAACCTTCACAACAGCAACAGCATGAAGAAGAGCACTCACAGGGGTCGGCGCTACCATCGCAGCAGGAAGCCAGAAATGAACGGGCATGAGTGCCGCTTTTCCGAGTCCAAACAAAAACAGAAGAAAAAGAAAAAAAACAGAAAGTGAATCAAGCTTCCCCTCAAGAATACCGCCGGGAGTAAAATCAAGCGTAGACGCGACTGAAGACGTCCAGAAAATCGCCGGAAGAAAAAAGAGAGTCGATGTCGACAAAAGGAGTAAAAGATAGAGACGACCGGCACGCTGCGCTTCACTGTTCCTTTTATGCGTGACTAATGGATAGGTCGACAGAGTCAACAGCTCATAGCCAATGAAAAATGTAAATAGGTTCGCCGCAAAAGCGACAATCATCACGCCTCCGATTGCAATAGAAAAATAAAAATAAAAACTTGTCTGACGAGGCTCCTTATTCCCTCGCATATAACCAATCGAATAAATAGAATTGATAATCCACAATGATGAGGCCAGAAGTGAAAATAGGAGACCCAGAGGTTCTACCTTAAATCCAATATCCAGCCCCCCCTGACCTATGGAAAAAAGCTTCAGCTCCAGAACAGAACCAGTCTGAAACAGAAACAAGATCGTTAGAATAACAGCTAGCAAAAGAAAGCCGGTCACAATCGTTACACTTTCCCGTGCATTTGGCGCATGAGAAAGAAAAGAAAGGAAAACACCGCCAGTAAAAGGCAATAAAAGAGCACATAAAATGAGAAAATCAGCTGTCATCCCGAACCCATGAGCAATGTTTCCGCTACCTTTGAAGCCATCCCGACCGAAAAACGGGTATCAAAACCGAAATAGATAGAAGACAAGGCCAAAACCCAGAGAGGAACAAGCATTGAAGCGGGAGCTTCCCTCACATTCACAGAAGAAGACGATGGCTCTCCGAAATACGCAACCTCCAAGATGCGACCCATATAGATTACGGCAATGACAGATGAAAAAACAAGCAAAATAACAAGAGGCCACATCCCCCGCTCAAGGGCTCCTTGCGCCAAGTACCATTTGGAAACAAAGCCTGCCGTACCGGGCAACCCAATCAGACTGACAGAAGCCAAAACAAAGGCTGCCATAGTAAGGGGCATCTGCTTTCCTATCCCCGACAGATTCCTCAGATGGACATCACCCAAACGATAAAAAACAGAACCAACCGCCAGAAAAAGCGCACTCTTTATAAGGGCATGATTAAAAAAATGCACAATGGCACCAGTCAGACCAGAGAGATTCGCAAGATAAATACCAAGCATCATGTATCCGACCTGCGCCACAGACGAATAAGCAAGAACACGCTTTACATTATCCTGAAAAACCGCTGCCACTGAAGCAATAATAATCCCCAGAACCGCTAGAAAGAAAAACACTGATATGACAGGAGCCGTAACGTATTCAAAGCTCACACCAAAGACCCTGAAAATGAAAATCACAAGCAGATAACCGGAAACCTTGGTTGCTGTTCCGGACAAAATCGCCGCAGAAAAACACGGCGCGTAAGCATACGCATTGGGCAACCACAAATGCAGCGGGAATAAAGCAAATTTCACGCCGAGACCAACAAATAAAAATACAAATGCCGCCAGAACAGGGCGCATAGACTCGACGTCCCTTAGGCGTTCCGAGATATCAACCAGATTAAGAGTCCCAGTCATAATGTAAAGAAGGCCAACGGCAATAACGTAAAAAGACGCACCTATCGTCCCTATAATCAGATATTGATAGGCGGCAACCAGAGCATTACGATCGCGCCCCATAGCAATCATCCCGTAAGATGACAATGAAGAAATCTCCATGAATACAAACGCATTGAAAGCATCACCCGTCATGATGATACCGAACAGGCCGGTGATAAAAAGGAGATATAGACTATAAAAGAAAGGCTGATTCCCCGGACTGACTTCAGAGGCAATGCTCAAACGCGCATAAGGGACCGCTACGACGCAAATAAAAGAAACTATAATGAGCATGAAACAAGTGAAAAAATCAACTCGGTATTCAATTCCGAAGGGGGCAACCCAGCCTCCAATTTCATACGTAAACGGACCGCTAGAGAGAAGCTGGAAAAGAAGCGCGAAAGCAATGAAGGGCATAGCGGAACTGACCAGAAATGTTACCATCCAGGAAACAGTTCCGCTCCGCACAACAGCCACAATCAGCGCTGCCAATAATGGCACCACAACCTGTAAAACAGGAAGATGTGAAACAATCATCACTAAACATTCCCGTCAAATAATTCATCTTCTTCTATCGTGCCAAATTCCTCATTGATCCGGACAACCAAAGCTAAACCAACGGAAAGAGTTGCAACGCCA
This sequence comes from Alphaproteobacteria bacterium, assembly GCA_028599125.1. Classification (GTDB taxonomy): domain Bacteria; phylum Pseudomonadota; class Alphaproteobacteria; order Rhizobiales; family NORP267; genus JAQRMX01. The sequence goes on from JAQRMX010000011.1 coordinate 22,541, forward strand.
ACAACAATGGCTGTCAAAATCAGAACTTGCGGCAAAGGATTTGAATAAATGGCCCCGGGCTTATCATACATGATGATCGGAACTGTTCCCCCTGTAATCTTGGAAGGAGAGAGATAAAGAAGATAGATTGTCGTCTGAAACAAATTCAGGCCGACAAGCTTTTTGATCATGTTACTTCTCATAACTATGATGTAAAGGCTTGATACCATCAGAAAAATTGTAATCATGTAACTGTAATGAACGATAAACCAATCTGGGAAATACATTAACGCCCCCGTCCCACAAATGCGTAAAAGATCCCTGTCATAGTACCGGTTACAGTAATCAGAACACCGGTTTCAACGAAAAATATACCCCACTCCTGACCATGAATCTGATCATGCGCCAAAACCGAGTATTCAAGGTAATTGCCTCCCAGAATCATCGTCAAAATACCGGTACTAAGATAAATTAGAACACCCGCAGACATCATCAACCGCAAATAACGGAGCGGAACAATCTGATGTACCGGAAAAAGACCAAAAACAAGAGCATAAATAATAATAGCAGAGGCGATAATGACACCCGCCTGAAATCCACCGCCGGGTCCGTAATCGCCATGAAACTGTATGTAAAGGCCAAAAAGAAGAATGAAAGGCAAAAACATCTTGACACTGACACGGGCAATAATATCAAATTTCATCACTCTAATCCCGAAACGCTATCTGAGCCTGAAATACTATCTGATCTTGAAACTTTCTTTTTTGCTATACGTGACCCTTGAAGAAGAACAAGAACAGCAATTCCTGCAGCAAAAATGACAGTCACTTCACCAAGCGTGTCATAGCCGCGATAACTCGCAAGAACCGATGTAACCACATTGGGGACACCTGTATCTTTAAGGCTGTTATCAAGATAATAGGCGGAAACATGCGTATGAGACGGCAAATCCGCAATAGCAAGGGGCAGAAGATCCCAGGTCGCAAAGATCAGAACACCAGTGACGACCATAAAAAATAGCGGGAAGGCCCTCATACGCACAAGCCTGATCTCTTCCTCCTTCGTGGAGTAAAGGACGCTAAGCATCAGAACCGTTGAAAGCCCACCGCCGACAGCCGCTTCCGTCATTGCCACATCCACTGCGTCAAGGACAAGCAGGAGCCCAACCATCAAAAGGGAATAAATGCCCCCGAAAATCACGACCGCGAACAGGTTGCGTAGCCGAATAATACCGATCATAACTACGGCCAGCAGTGTCATGAGCACCATGCCAATTATTGATTGCATTCAGAAGCCTCCTCTGGAGAGACATGAGAATGAGGATAACTCTGCGTACAATCCTCCACCATTTCTTTTTCCATATCATGAGGTGAAATACCTGCAAAAAGGGCCGCGCGCGCAAGGGCGTGAGAAACAAAAGGGCCGCTGAACAAAAAGATAATCAGTATGAAAAAAAGACGGGCACTATTCAAAGACCAACCGGACTGCAAAATCATCGCTATAATGATGAAAAAAGAACCCACTGTTTCGGAAACACTCACGGCATGCATCCGAGTAAATAATTCAGGCATGCGTATGAGGCCAAATGCACCGACAACATAAAAAAAGCTTCCAAAAATAACAAAAAACCAGCTTACAAGCGTCAGAACAGAGTCTATCACTCTACAGGCTCCTCACCTACATGACTGAGATCGCCATGACGCCAGAACTTTAAAAACGCAAGCGTGCTGACAAAATTGAGTAACGCAAGGGTAAGGCTGACATCTATAAAATCAGGCCGCTCATTGAGAAAGCCCACAACAATAAGCAATAAAGTTACGCCGGTTCCTATTGAGTTAGATGCTAAAGCCCGATCAAAAACAGTCGGCCCCCTCAAGGCTCGGAATAATGAGAAAACAAGAGCGACAAGAAGCGCTAAAGACATAAATGCAAACATTATTTCCCCCTTTCCAATCGCGTCACACGTGCATCCATCTCACCACGTTTCAGATCTGCTACGCCCTCCTTTGTCAAGGCGTGAACAACAACATTGTTCACATCAAGCCTGATAGCAATTGTCCCGGGCGTCAAAGTCACAGAATTAGCGAAAACATTGATTCCGAGAGCCGTTTTCTGGCTTGAACGAAGGGAAAACACGTTTGGCGAGATTGGCAAGGACGGATCAAGTATAATTTTGGTAACCGATAAAGCGGATTTAAAAATCTCAACAATCAGCCATGGCCAATAAGTCAAAAGGCCTCTGTACAACTCAATTGGGAACCCCTCTCTATCTACAACCTGCATGTAGGAAGCAAAACAAACAACCAGGAAAGCAGACATAAAACCTGCCATAACCAAGAAAGTAGTGTAATGCCCAGAGAGAAGCAACCAGAAACCGAAGAGAATAAGACCAAGACTAACGTAACGCATTCCCAGCTTTCCTTACATTTCAACGGAATAAAAAACAGGCTGAAATAAATCTCAGACGCACAGACCAAACGCAGAAACGCAGAAACGCAGAAACGCAGAAACGCAGAAAACACCTTCCCTATGAAAGGGAAACAAAAATAGCCCCTGCACGCGCATACCCTCATATATCAATATCGCTCCGACTGCAAGAATAAGGACAAGAAACAACAGAGGAGGCAATACCAGATAAGAGACGAAACGACAGAAAGCAACCTGAAAAAAGTGAATAACCTCCTAAACATCAAGAAGAGGCGTCCTTAATCCCGCGTCCGGAAAAATCGGCACCTCGCCACGTTTTTTACTCTTCTGCCGCTATAGTAAAAATATTAATTGGTGAACCTATAAAATGAAAGAAAGCATTCCGTTCTTATCCGAGATAACCTAATCATTAATAAAAAATAGGTAAAAAACATATCATCACTAAAAAAGTAAAATTGAATCTGATGGGGAACAAAGCTAGAATAAACCTTCAAGTTAAAGTACTAAGGAGATTAATATGATTTTTACGCTTCCTGATTTGCCATACACCTATGGCGCATTACAGCCTTATATGTCCTCAACAACCTTGGAATTTCACCACGAAAAGCATCATCAGGCCTATGTCAATAATCTCAACAGACTACTTCCTGAATCCAGCCTTGAGGGACAATCTTTGGTTAATATTGTTAAAAAAAGTTACATGAATTTCCCTGATTTATTTAATAATGCAGGACAGCACTACAACCATAGTCTTTTCTGGAACTGGATGAAAAAAGATGGTGGTGGGACCGCAATCCCGGCAAACTTACAGAAAGGAATTGATCGTGACCTTGGAGGCTATGAACAATTTCGTACAAAATTCATTGACGCAGGTACAAACCAATTTGGCTCGGGCTGGTGCTGGCTGGAAGTCAAAGATGGGATTTTTTCTATCTCGCAAACACCAAATGGTGAAAATCCACTGATCCACGGCGCTGTTCCTCTCTTGGGATGTGATGTCTGGGAGCACTCTTACTATCTGGATTATCGCAACCTGAGAAAAAAGTACCTCGAAGTATTTTTTGATCACCTGATCAATTGGGAATATGTTGAAGAACTCTATTCCACTTCTGGGACAGAAACATAAGGGATATTTTCTCAAAATTTCCAGGGTTCGCGTCGTTTGGGGGAGAAGGGTATCTTTCCTCCCTCAAGATTCGAAATAACGGGGAGAGATATATTTCTTGTAATTTCACTGGATTATCTGAAATGACGTTTCATTCCTTTTTGATATTCTACACCTCAGTACCGGGATCATTCAAAACGCTAAATGATAGAACCGCGTAGCCTGTCAGGACCAACACCCGTGTGTTTTCCTCTATGGAATTAACAGCCCCTATTCCCTGGACAAACAGGCATAGAATATAAATATATGCATGTCAGTTGACAGATCCTTTCCTGTTCTCATACTTTCTCTCTATGTCTCAGGCTGACGCTATACAGAATCAAAAAACCTATGATGTCCTGTCTCTTTCCCGACGTCTGATCCGCTTTCGGTCAGTCACCCCTCATGGCGACGGTGCGCTGGATGACCTGCAAGCCCTGTTCAGTCATTTAGGATTTACCTGTCACCGGCTCGTCTTTTCAGAGCCGGGAACCCCGGATATTGACAATCTCTATGCCCGCCTCGGGACAAAGAATCCCCATTTCTGCTTTGCCGGGCATATTGATGTTACGCCTCCTGGTGATGAATTATCCTGGACGTTTCCTCCCTTTGAAGGAGCCGTCCATGAGGGGTACCTCTATGGTCGGGGGGCCGCAGATATGAAGGGAGGGATTGCCGCTTTCCTTGCGGCAACTAGCACCTTTATCTCCCAGCAATATGGAAATATACCGGGATCCATAAGCTTTCTCATTACCGGTGATGAAGAAGGCCCCGCGCTCAATGGATCAGTAAAGATGTTGCAGTGGATCGCTCATCAAGGCGAAACGATTGATCATTGCCTCGTTGGTGAACCAACTAATCCCTGTGCCATTGGAGACATGATAAAGATAGGCCGTCGCGGAAGCCTCTCCTTCACTCTAACAACATATGGCAAGCAAGGGCATATCGCCCATCCGCACCTCGCTGAAAATCCTGTAAGCGGTATGATTCACCTGACTTCGGCTCTCCTTGGAATTTCCTTGGATAATGGAACTGACTTATTCGAGCCCTCAAACCTTGAATTCACAACAATTGACGTGAACAATCCCGCAAAAAACGTCATACCTGCGCAGGCAATGGCCCAATTCAATATACGATTTAACGATATATGGACATCACAGACACTAGAGAAGAAAATTCGGACAACCCTTGAGGAAACCAAGCAAAAAAATCATCTCATCAATTATAAACTGGACTGTCAAAGTAATGCTGAAGCTTTTTTTACCCCTCCTGATGCATTTACAAAACTTATCATCAATGCTGTCCAGCATGTCTCAGGACAGCAGCCTGAGCTTTCCACTTCCGGTGGCACATCAGACGCCCGTTTTGTCAGAACCTACTGTCCCGTCGTTGAATTCGGCCTTACAGGCGGGACTATACATCAAGTTGACGAGTGTGTTCGTGTCGCTGATCTTTATGACCTCACTGCGATATATCTTCGTATACTGGAGAGCTATTTTAAGCTGGATGACGCGTCATCGGGAGCATCCGGAAGTAAACCCGGATAGTCAACACGCATAAGATAGAGACCACAGGCCGGAGCCACAGAACCGCATAATTGCCGGTCACAGGCCTCCAGAGCTACTTTTACATCCGCAATACTACGCTTTCTTTCGCCAACAAGTTTAATCATCCCAACCATGGAACGTACTTGCTTGTGTAAAAAGGAGCGAGCAGAAACGCAAAATATAAATTCATCACCCAGATGATGAATTTCCAGTTTTTCCAATGTCTTTACAGGAGAACGAGACTGGCAGGAAACAGACCTAAATGTCGTGAAATCATGTCGACCAATAAGGAGACCCGCCGCTACACGCATGGCCTCCACATCAAGTGGTACACAAACCTGCCAAGCCCGGCCATAATCCAGAGCAAGGGGAGAACGACGAAAAATAATCCGGTAAAAATAATGACGGCCAATAGCAGAAAAGCGCGCATCAAAGGTCTCATCAACGGTCTCGGCACGTAAAATAGAAATCGGAGACGGCTTCAGGTGATAATTGATTGCATCACGCACCGTATTGCAAAGCCAGGAACCGGGAAGATTAAAATGCGCCACCTGCCCCCGCGCATGCACACCGGCATCAGTGCGCCCCGCTCCTTTCAAAAGAACAGATGAACCAGAAAAGCGTTCAACAGCCTCCATTATACTTTGCTGGACGGAAGGAAGGCCCTTTTGCATTTGCCAGCCGCAAAAGGGCGTACCGTCATATTCAATAGTCAGCTTATAACGCGACACGTCCTACATCACCATATCACCAGAAGACAGTGAAAAAGCACCGCCTAAAAACTCTTTCGTAGAGACAGGCTTTTTCCCCGCCCGCTGTAAGCTGTGGACACGCACTGCCCCAGTACCACAGGCCATAATCAGATCAGGCCCGGCATCAAGAATAGCACCAGGCTTGCCACTGAATTCTTCCGCCAGGGACGTGCTCAAAATTTTAACCCGCTCCGTGTCTGCACCAAGATGCATATAGCACCAAGCACCGGGAGAGGGCGATAACCCACGGATATGGTCATGGACGGCACGTGCGGAATATGACCAGTTAATCATCGTTTCATCTTTACTGATTTTTCTTGCATAGGTCACACTTTCTCCCTCAGACTGTGGCACGTAATCCAGCCCCCCGCAAGACAAGGCACAAAGCGCCCCTATCATAAGGTCAGCACCACGGCCTGCCAGAATATCGTGCAAGGCACCGGCGGTCATATCCGGACCAATCGCGACCCTCTCTGACAGGCAAACCGGACCTGTATCAAGACCTTCATCCATGCGCATTATCGCAACACCAGTTTCGCTATCGCCAGCCATCACGGCCCTTTGAACTGGAGCAGCCCCCCGCCATCGTGGTAAGAGTGATGCATGCAAATTAAGACAGCCATAAGGAGGCATCTCCAGTATATTCCGGGGCAACATGAGACCATATGAAACCACGATAACCACATCGGCTTCATGACCTACAAAGATTGCACTGACCTCCTCATTCCGAAGCATAGGGGGAGCCAGAACAGGAAGGCCTACAGAATCCGCGAATAAATGGACAGGACTCTTGTAAAGCTTCATTCCCCGGCCCGCCGGACGTGGCGGCCTGGTATAGATGGCAGCAATATCATAGCCCTGACCGAAAATTTCAGCAAAAACTGGAACAGCAAAATCAGATGTGCCCATCAGTACCAGACGCAGCATCGCCCCCTCTCAGACAGCAAGAAGCCTCCTCAGACCGCTCCTTTGCGTTTCATTAGCTTGGTAAATTTCTTTGTGATGTTATCACGCTTCAGTTTCGAAAGGTGATCAATAAACAGAACACCATTCAAATGATCCAACTCATGCTGGACAACGGTCGCCATGAGCCCATCACAATCCAGAGAGCGCTCTATTCCCCTCTCATCAAGAAAACGAACGACACAACAGGCTGGACGATCAACTTTTGCGAAAAAATCAGGAAGGGATAAACAGCCTTCCTCATAAGTGGACATCTCCTCTGAAACGGAAACAAGCTCAGGATTAATCAAACATGTAAACTGCGGCTCCGTCCCTTCATCTTTAAGGTCCATGATAAAAATACGCTTAGGAAAACCAATCTGAATCGCAGCTAACCCCACGCCTGCTACAGCATACATACTGTTAAGCATTTTTCGTATCAACAAGTGAATTTCGTCGTCAATACAGTCAACAGGTTCAGAAACAGAACGAAGGCGCGCGTCTGGGAAGATGACAATCTCACATATAGCCATCAGAACCAGATAGACAAAAGATGGATGCAGGTCAATCTGTTCTGCTTGCTGAAAGCTTCAGGCTGTGTTTTTCTCGTCACTTTACTCAGACTGCTCTCTCTGGGACATGAAGGAAATCCTGCAAGATGCCAATTACAGGGGCCACAGGAGGCCCGGCTCCGGAGTTCCATACGGGAGCCTGCAAGATAAACGGATCGTTTCATGCAGGTATGTTCATTCAGAAAGATACCGATGACAATGACTGAAGCAATAGCTCCCTATATATGGATTCTTTTTTCCGCTCTTCTTCTCGCAGTGGCTTTTGCCTTGCAACAGGTCTATGCACGCTTCAGGGCAATCAGAGCAGACATAATCTCCACACAACAAAGAATGGAGACACGATTTTCAGAATTAATAAAAGCAAATAACGAAATAACAGGACAATTGAAAGTAACGAATGAAATTTCGATAGCCCAGAGAAGTGATTCATTACGCACCATTCGTGAAACACTTGACAAAGCTGGCCACAGGGTGAACGAAAATATTGCAACAAACAATGAGCGTACATCTGAAACGCTCAACAGACTTCATGAGAGAATCGCTATCATTAATTCAGCTCAGGCAAGCATTGTTAATCTGTCAAGCCAATTTGTTACCTTGCAAGAGACCCTATCTGATAAGCAACAGAGAGGTGCTTTCGGACAAGGATGTATGGAATCAATCATCAGGGATATGCTCCCTGGTCATACATTTTCCTTTCAGGCAACACTTTCAAATAAAAACCGGCCTGACTGTCTTATTTCACTCCCGAATACAAAAGAAAAAATCGTTGTGGACGCTAAATTTCCCCTTGAAGCCTTCACTGCCATGAAAAAATCCGTGAGCCCGGATCATTTGAAAGAGGCACAAAAAAGATTGCGGCAGGACGTAACAAAGCACATAAAAGATATAAGGGAGCGGTATTTCATACCGGGGGAAACACAAGATAACACCATCATGTTCGTGCCATCAGAGTCGGTCTATGCCGACCTGTATGAGCATTTTGATGATATCATTCAGAAAGCCTACCGTATGCGGGTCATAATCGTCTCACCCAGCATGTTGATGCTGTCAGTGCAGGTCATGCGATCTCTCATAAGAGACACACAGATACGACAAAAGGCGGATCTCATCCGGGACGAAATTACCTTTCTTGTCGAAGATGTTCACAGGCTTCGGAAACGGGCCCTGGACCTTCAAAAACACTTTGATCAGGCAACACATGATGTCAAACAAGTCCTTTTATCGGCAGATAAAATAAAAATAAGAGGACAAAAAATTGAAGAAACAGGGATCGAAGAAGAAAGAAAAACAGAAGATATAGAAAAAAAAACATAAACTATTGATAATATTGGAATATATCCTCTGGTCTAATTTTGATAAAACGTATAGAAGAGAAATCATTCGAATGGTTCAACCTAAATTTCAGTGATGGATTTATTATGCAAAAAAATTCCTGTTCTTGTTTTCAATTTCTGAACTCACTGAAAGTATTTTTCAGTCCGCGCATGCTAGTTATTTTTCTCTTAGGATTTTCTTCTGGTCTACCTCTTATCCTCTCCGGCTCAACACTGGCCATTAATGTGAAGGATTCCGGAGGAAGTCTTGAAGCCATAGGTCTTTACGCCCTTGTAGGGCTACCTTACACACTCAAATTTACCTGGGCCCCCTTCCTTGACGCCTGGCGTTTTCCTTTTCTGTCAAAATGGTTTGGCCATCGTCGCAGCTGGTTGCTCTTTTCACAAATTCTCCTCTTTTTTACCATTCTTGCCCTTGGTTCACTCAATCCGCTCCTCTCTCCCTTTTTACTCGGGTTGGCGGCTTTCGCCGTCGCTTTTTCTTCCGCTACACAGGATATTCTCATTGATGCCTTCCGCGTTGAATATCTCAAAAATAATGAACAAGCCACCGGAACGGCTTATTACGTCCTTGCCTACCGGATAGGACTACTGGTCGGAGGCGCCGCACTCATCCTTTTGGTAGCATCCCTCAAAGATATAGGGATCTCCTCGACCGATGCCTGGTTCTACGGTTATGTAGCAGCAGCATGCCTGATGTTTATAGGCATCGGAACAACGCTGGCAACAAGAGAACCCACAGAATCGTTAAGTCGGAAAAAGAGAAACGATGATACAGATGGTGCCACCAGATACAGAGATACCGGAACGCCCTTCTCACGACTTTATTACAGCGTAACAAATTCATTTCGTGATTTTCTTCTCAGGCCTGATGCCATATTTGTCCTTCTTTTCATCGTCTTCTACAAATTTTGCGATACTTTTGCCGGGATAATGATAGGCCCCTTCCTTCTAGATATTGGATTCTCTCTCAAAAGTTACGCCTCCATTGTCAAGGGTATTGGATTCTTCGCATCGATTCTCGGTGGTTTTGCAGGTGGCTTCATAGCTCGCAATCAGCCCATCGGGCGCTCACTTCTGATCGCCGGTATCTTGCAAATGATCTCTAATCTCGGTCTGATCTGGCAAGCCTGGATCGGTGTAAGTGCCCTATCACTCTCCATTGTCATCAGCATAGAAAATTTCACCGGTGCCGCAGGAACTGTTATCTTTGTTGCCTACATTGCCGCACTGTGCAACAACCCGCTCTACACAGCAACACACTTTGCACTCCTTACCTCCCTTTCCAGCATTGGACGGGTTTTTCTCCCATCCTTGTCTGGATTTGTTGCGGTAGCCATGGGGTGGATACCCTTCTTTTTCCTCAGCATTTTCATGGCTCTCCCCAGTCTCGCGATCTTCCTCCAACTGCAGCGCCGTCAGCATTTCGCTAAGCTTGAATGTGAGCAGGACAAATACGAACAAAAAATAAAGACCGGCGAGGATTAATCTCAGGCATGATGATCTCAGGAAAAGCGACAGAGACATATCAGGAAAGATAATAAAAAGAAAAAATGATCAGAAAATAGTGCGCGCATTAATAGCAGCGGCAAGGGTTCCATCATCAAGATAGTCAAGTTCCCCGCCTACAGGAATACCCTGGGCAAGACGTGAGACTCTGACATTGCAGTCGCCCAGAATATCAGTGATATAGTGCGCCGTTGTATGACCCTCCACAGTTGAATTCACTGCAAGCAGTATCTCCTGCACTTCCGGTACGCACGCACGCTCAATCAGTCGTTTGATGTTCAGATCATGAGGACTGATCCCATCAAGCGCTGAAAGAACACCGCCAAGAACATGATAATGAGAATTCATGACGCGCGCACGCTCAAGCGCCCAAAGATCAGACACATCTTCAACGACACAAATAACAGACAGATCACGCTTTGGATCAATACACACGCAACAGGGGTCAGTTGTGTCAATATTTCCGCAACAACTGCATATCTTGATAGAATCAGCGACCATTTCCAAAGCTCTAGACAAAGGACGAAGCAGCTGCTCTTCACGCTTGATGAGATATAAAACGACCCGTCGTGCAGAACGCAAGCCTAATCCGGGAAGACCTGAAAATAAACGAATAAGCTTTTCGATTTCAGAACCAATAGCAGCACGAGCCATAAAAAATGCTCCTCACGAAAATTTCATTCCGGGAAAAAAATGTAAATTTCCTGTCACTTCTTGTGTCTTCGCCTCAACCAGAATTCCCAGTTTCTTTCTTGCATCATCATGGGCTGCAACAATCAAATCTTCCAAAATACCCACATCAGATGATGTGAAGAGCGAAGAATCAATAGAAATAGACTTCAGGATACTTTTTCCGTTCAATGTCACAGAAACAAGCCCTCCTACTGCGTCTCCCGTTGCTGTAATGAGCTCAAGTTCCGTTTGCAGGGTCGCCATCTTAGTTTGCATGTCTTGAGCTTGCCCGATTATCGCATCCCAATCCTTTGTCCCTCCAAACATCTAAGCCTTCCTTCCTGCAAAATAGCTACCCGGTCTTCATCACCAGGAAAAATGTACCGGGGGCGTGCCCCCCTTTCATGCTTTATAATGTCTCCTGATGAGCAGAAGACACTTCTGCATCACAAACATCAACAATTTCAGCACCAGGAAACAAAGTCAACAACCTAACAACCTGTGGATCACTCTCTGCCGCCGTCCACAATTGCAGACGCTTTTTCTTTTCCTGCTCCTCAATCGTCGCCGCACCACCCTCTTCCAATCTGATTATAGTCCAGCCTATTCCCGTCCATTTTTTCAATTTAATCTTTAAATCCTCAAGAAAAGAAACAGAAGCCCCCTTAACAAGCTCAAGCTCAATATGCCCGTACGTAAAATGTACAGAACGCACATCTTTTTTCAGAAAATCCTGCACCCGCAGATCACGATTCTCTTCCGCAAGAGCGATAAGATCCTTAAAGGAAAAAAGCCCGGCCTCCGCAACGGACAGTGAAGAAGCATCCTGCCGATTCGTGGAGAAAGGTATAATCGGAACTGCTTGCGACAGGCTCGCACCTTGACTCCCCGCAGCAGAGGACGGCATATCATGCACACCTTCCGCCCTACGCCCATGACAATTTCCAGCACCAGAAACAGACGGAGGAAGGTCATCTTTCAGCTTCCGTATCAGTTCATCTGGTGTCGGTAAATCAGAAAGATGGGCAAGCCGGACCAATAACATTTCAGCAGAAGCCAAAGGAGAAAAGCTATTACACACTTCATCAATGCCCTTGATCATGAATTGCCAGATACGGGAAAGAAAACGTACATCAAGCCTTGATGAAAGTGATGAAGCTTCACGACGTTCCAACTCAGGAAGACTCCTGTCGTCTACTACAGAAGATACATATTTTATGCGCATCACGAGGTGAACAAAATGCAAAAGGTCAGAGATAATGATCACCGGATCAGCACCTCGATCATAATGCGCACGCAAGTCAATAAGCGCACGCTTCACATCTCCTTCTACCACAGAACGAAACAAACCAATCACGCATTCCGGAGCAACAAGACCAAGCATATCACGCAGATGGGCGGCTTCAACTCTTCCTCCGGAGTGAGTCACCGCTTGATCAAGTATAGACAAGACATCACGCGCTGACCCCTCACCCGCCCTGGCAATCAGCAGCAGAGCCTCATCTTCCGCTTCCAGCCCTTCCTGAAGGAGAACAGAACGCATCAGGTCACACAGGGCCTCAATTTTGATCCGCCGCAAATCAAAACGCTGGCACCGTGATAAAATCGTCACCGGAACCTTGCGGATCTCCGTTGTCGCCAGAATAAATTTTACATGTTCGGGTGGCTCTTCAAGAGTCTTGAGCAAACCGTTAAAAGCCTGAGTCGAAAGCATGTGAATTTCATCAATGATATAGACCTTATAACGTGCAGAAACAGGCTTGTAGGGAACACGATCGGTGATCTCGCGAATATCATCAATCCCCGTATGAGAGGCAGCATCCATTTCAATCACATCCACATGGCGCGATTCCATAATAGCTGAGCAATGGACCCCAAGCCGTTCCATTACAGCACATGGGGCATCCGGTTCACCAGGAATCTGGTAGTTAAGGGCACGAGCAATGATGCGAGCCGTCGTTGTTTTTCCAACCCCGCGGACCCCTGTCAACATATAGCCCTGTGCAATCCGGCCTGTCTTAAAGGCATTGATTAACGTCCGCGCAACAGGCTCCTGACCAACCAGATCACCAAAGGTCATAGGGCGATATTTGCGCGCAAAAACACGATAGCCCTTCTGTAAAGGCTCAGCCAGGGAAGAACCGCACACGCCTTCTGTGCTTACTGTGATCATTATTCAACTCCGCGCCGCGTTATAAACGCAAATCCCTGATAACAGCGCATTTCATAAAAATACTCAGGAGGCCGGCAACGACCCGTTCCGGGTTCGTTAGGGCTGCTTCCTTCCGGATCTGACCCACTTGGCGAACGGAACGTCCGCGCCGACCTCCCATTTCCAGTATTGTCATTCTTAAAGATGACGCAAGCCCGTTAATCCCTTCCGTCTCCACGGCTACACAATTCCCCTTCAAAAGATAAGAAAAAAGAAAGGTATATTTAGCTATCAAAATAGAGATGGGAGAGAAAACGCAAGGAAACTTTCTTCAGGAACTTCAAATTCAATACCGGTATGCCTTCATAAGGCACACTGCCACGTGATTAATGTATAGAATCGTTAATATGGAGAAAAAAGACTCCCAAACAAGAAAGATATGCAGAAAATTACGGTTGAAAAGATGTTAACAATATGAATGCCGATTCCCTACAATTGACGGTGGATCCCAATTATCACAGGGGGAGTCTAGCTCCATAAAGAAAGAAAATTCAAAGCTTATTCGGCTCTGACAAAGAGGCTCTCCTGAAAAACAAATAGAACTGAGGCTAAAAAAAGGAACTGTAGAGGCCCCTCGGCGAATGGTTCTTGCCCACTATCACTGCTACCCTCAAGGGTTTATAGAAACACCGAGAATAGGAAAGTCCTGTATCTTACGCTTGCCTGAAATTCGGCCACTTTATGACAAAAGGATCGGGCTCTCCTACATCAGGACATTCAACATCTGCCTCCGTGAAAGCAAGCTATTCAGAAGGCCTTCATCATTATTTCTGGCATCTTGTAAAAAATATTGTGGAATCAATTGAAAGAGCAGGTCGTCCTTATTTCATAAAGTGACCAAGGAAGATTGAAAATTTCTACCTCTCTTTTTTGTCTTGGCGGCAAAAAATACATTATTAAAGATAACAAAATAAAGATAACAAAGTCGACACCCCTTACATCCCATGAAAAAGAAACTCATTGGACCGAACCCCGGGCACCAGGCCGCAATAGTGTTTAAAATTCAGAAAATCATCGCCATACAGGAAATTATTTTCGAATGAGAGGCATGGACAAAACATAAATGAAAAGAGAGACATACGGCTCTGTTTATCTAGCCTGAAAGAGTGACAATTCTTTGATGATCTCCTGAAAAAGCAAAAAAATTGCCGCCAAAAGCTGCATTTGCTATTTTTAAGCATTAGAATTTTAAGCATTAGAAATGTGCGAGGCTATCAAATCTGCTTCTTTCAAGGCAATTCCACTCCTTAACAGAGGACAATAAAAGCCGAAAAATCCCTGACACCATCTGTCAATTATGCTCCATCAGGGTGACCATATAGCTAAAAATCAACTTGAAATTCTCTCAGAAACTTTTCTACAGGCAAGTTTTTGTCCGGGAAACACTCTTTCTCCCTGCCAGAGACGTCATTTAGCTGAATTATGTATTGCCTTGACAGGGTTAAAGCCTATACTTTGTGGGAACGATTTTCACTCTCGCTGTCACCAGCTCATCCTACCGCCCTTCTTGGCGAGCAAGATAGGCGACTTGTTCAGGAACCAGTTCGGATTTCAGCTTCAAGATATCCCGGAGTTTCAGATGTCAAACAATTTTGGTTTTGAACTCAACAAAATCGCGGCAGCGGTCCTATCTTCCCTTTTGTTTGTATTAGCTATCGGTAAAGTCTCAAATTTCCTGTTTCCGACTTCTTACAACGAAACAGCTTCCCATAGCAGCCTTTCCACGAAAAAGCCCCCAAAGGTTGTGGCTGCCTCAGAAATTGTACCAAAAATTTCGTTCGCTGAATTGCTTGCAAGTGGAAATTCGGAAAAAGGTGCCATCATCGCTAAAAGAAAGTGCGCATCATGTCACACGTTTCAGAAGGGAGGACGAAACAGGATCGGTCCGAATTTGTACGGGATTGCAGGACGGACGATTGCCTTTGATAAAGGTTTTTCTTATTCCTCTGCTCTAAAAAAGATCGACGATGTATGGTCTTGGAAAAGGCTTGAAGCTTTCCTTGAATCTCCGAGAAAATACGCGCCGGGTACAAAAATGACATTTATAGGGCTCAAAAAAGATAAGGAACGGGCAAACGTGCTTGCTTACATGAAAACCATCTCACCTGAAGCGCCGCCCTTTCCGGAAATTCCCCCTGCGGAACCCGAAGAAAAAAAAGAAATTGAAAGCTCAAAATCTGTAAAAAGGGAAACAGGACCGATAAAAAAAGAGGATGAGAACTCAAAACCCGTAAAAGAAGAAACAAAACCCATAAAAAAGAAAAAACAGACAAACATGAAATGAGAATGAAAAATCGGGATCTTCGAAAAATCATTAATCCCTAATAAAGAATTTCACTCGGAATACGCCGGATTTTCGTTTCATGCGCTGCCTTCCGCTTTAGCTTGCACTCCGGGCTTCATCCTTGACGTCAGCTTCATGGGCTCTCCTTTAAGAAAAGGAACCGCAGGCACTAAAAAGAAAGAAATCGCGGGCTTTCGTGACATGACTTGATCTCTATCCTTCCATTATTCCAGTTATCTCCCTCTCATCTGCCGCAAGAGAAATGGGAACAAGCCAAAAGAACAGACCATATGCTTCAGGAAAGGAAACAGGCGATGGAGATAAAAGGCAGCACAGAAACAAAGCGTAGTGTAATGATGGTGATTGTAACCTTCATCATTTCCTTTTATACCTCCGGGGTTCGAGCAGAAGAAAAAATCTGGCGGCACGGCGTATCGCTCATAGGAGAGCTAAAATACCACCCAGATTTCAAACATTTCGATTACGTTAATCCGGAAGCACCCAAAGGAGGGCAGTTGCGCCTTGCAACAACCGGCACATTCAATACCCTGAACCCGGCGATACCCAAAGGCATATTACCGCCTGGGCTCTATCGAATTTACGACAGCCTGACTACCACAGGCCATGATGAAACTTCCAGTGAATATGGCCTCTTGGCAGAGGCCATATCATACCCGGATGATCTCTCCTCTGTAACATACCGCCTGAGAGCCAATGCAAAATGGCATGACGGAAAGCCCATTACCGTCGAAGACGTCATCTTTTCCTTTCAAACTTTCAAAAAAATGCACCCGGTACGAAGCAGCTATTACAGGGATGTCCTGAAAGTTGAAAAAACAGGACCACGTGATGTTACTTTCACACTTAAACAGAAAGGGAATCGCAAGCTACCGCTCATTCTAGGAAAGCTGCTCATTCTGCCTCAACATTGGTGGAAAGGAAAAAATCCTTCTGGAAAATTGCGTAATATCGCTTTAACCACTACAGAACCGACCCTGGGTTCAGGCCCCTATCGCATCAAAGAGGTCGTTTCAGGGCAGCATATTGTATATGAACGGGTCAAGGATTACTGGGGTAAAAAATTACCCTCAAATCGTGGAATGTATAACTTTGAAAAAATCCGCTATGACGTCTATCAGGACAGTCACATAGCTTTTGAAGCCTTCAAGGCAGACCGGTTTGACTGGCACATTGAAAATTATGCAAAGCGCTGGGCAACCGCTTACAATTTCCCTGCTTTAAAAAAGGGCCTCGTTAAAATACAGGAATTTTCACAAAGCAGATATCATATCATGCAAGCCTACATCTTTAACCTGCGCCGTGAAAAATTCAAAGATCCGCGCGTAAGGCGCGCTTTCAATTATGCCTTCAATTTCGAAGCCATCAATACCTCTCTATTTCACAATCAGTATCAACGGATCAATAGTTACTTCGGGAATAGTGAACTTGCGTCCTCAGGTCTTCCGCAAACGGCAGAGTTAAAAATACTTAAATCCATTCGCAGCCGCATCCCCGTACAGATATTCACCACACCCTACACAAACCCTAAAGGTGGAAAATCCCTGATCATGCGCAAAAATCTACGCAAAGCATCCCAACTCCTTCAGGAGGCAGGATGGGAAATCCGCGCAGGTAAACGCGTCAATGCTAAAACAGGAGAAATTATGAGCGTTGAATTCCTATATGCGGCACAGGAATTTGAGCGTATCATACTTTCTTACAAGCCCTGGCTCACACGACTTGGAATCCAGATCAAGCCAAAGCGTGTCAGTTCAAGCGAGTATGTCACCCTCTTGCGCAATTTCGATTTTGATATCATCACAAATGGCTGGTATCAATCCCTCTCCCCCGGGAGTGAACTACGCGAGGTCTTTGGTTCAAAAGCTGCCGACACTCCGGGGTCTTCAAATTTTGCGGGAATCAAGGATCCCGCCATTGATGAACTCATAGAAAAGATTGTCTTTGCCGACAATAGGGAAACAATAACCGCTGCAGCCAAGGCACTTGATCTTGTCCTCCTGTGGAATCACTATACCATACCGCAATATTCACAAAAAAATACTAGAACGGCAAGATGGGATCGCTTCTCATATCCAGAAAAACTCCCTCCCTATTCTTTCGGATTCCCTGAAATCTGGTGGTGGAATCCTGATAAAGCAGCCTATATAAAGGCGCAAAAATAAGAGAAAAAAGGAAGGATGAATGTCCATATTCGTCGCGTTGATCTACGACACAGCACCGAGGCAACAGGCAAACGAGCCCCTTCTTTCTCCTTCCCTCATAAATGAACATTATGACGTTCGGAAAAGCAGGATCAGAAACATTTCCAGGCACTAATCTGTCCTTCAATATTGTTAATCAGGAAATTAACTTCTTGAAAAAATATTGAAAAAACAGTTCCAATAACCCAGTAAACCCTACAAAAATAAGGTAAACTGTTGATCGTGTTCTGAAGATCGGAGCCGAAACATTCCCGGCGCGCATAACAGATCACAGATTCAGGCAATATATGAAAATCCAGGGGATAATTTCCATCATGCATATCACAATCCCGACATGGCAGAACACCCCCCTTCCTCCAGGAAAAGGAAGATGCGGACAATGACCACCTATATCATTCGACGCCTACTTCTGATCATCCCGACTGTTTTTGCAATCATGTCGATCTCTTTCATCCTCATCCAGTTTGCGCCAGGAGGACCTATAGAAAAATTTATCGCACAATTATCTCACATTGAAGGAACCGCGCAGGAGCAAGGCGATGTCCTAGGTTCCTCAGAGACGACACAAGGAGCGCGAAAAATTTCTCTAAAATACCAGGGAGCACAAGGGCTTGATCCGCGATTCATTAAAGCACTGGAAAAACAATTCGGTTTTGACAAAAGCGCACATGAACGATTCCGTCTTATGATGTGGAATTTTTTGCACTTTGATTTCGGTATGAGCTATTTTCGTGATGTCCCTGTCATTGATCTCATTAAGGAAAAACTCCCTGTTTCCATATCTCTTGGACTGTGGGTCATGCTTATTTCCTACAGTATTTCGATCCCCCTCGGCATTGCAAAAGCAATGCGTGATGGAACATCTTTTGATACCTGGACATCCACAATGATCATTATCGGCTATGCGGTACCAAGTTTCCTGCTAGCTATCCTGCTCATCGTTCTTTTCGCCGGAGGATCCTTCCTTGATTATTTTCCATTTCGCGGATTAACTTCGGAAAACTGGCAAGAAATGGGACTATGGGAAAAATTCACCGACTATCTTCGGCACATTACACTTCCCATAATTTCGCTGGCAACAGGCTCTTTTGCTATAACGACCCTGTTGACTAAAAATGCATTCCTTGATGAAATCAGGAAGCAATATGTCATTACCGCGCGCGCTAAGGGATTGAGCGAACGCCGGATATTTTACAGACACATCTTCCGCAATGCCATGCTAGTAATTATTGCGGGATTCCCCGGCGCTTTTATAGGGGCTTTCTTTACAGGCTCCTTGCTCATTGAAACCATCTTCTCACTTGATGGGCTCGGACGGCTTTCTTTTGAGGCAATTATGAATCGCGATTATCCTGTCGTTTTCGCAAACCTGTATATTTTTTCCCTTGTAGGACTCACAATCAATCTCATCAATGATTTAATTTACCACTGGGTTGATCCACGTATCAATTTTGAGCGCCATGCATGATATTTAAATCCCGTTTAATCCTCACAAAATGAGAGACTATGGTCATTCCCTTTCGAAAGATACAGATTGATGACAAGAAGCGTGGCTTCCTTTCCCCGTTGAATCAACGACGTTGGAATGATTTCAAGGCCAGAAAACGTGGCTATGTATCTCTGTGGATTTTCAGTATTCTGTTCACTTTTTCCCTTTTTGCTGAATTTATTGCCAATGACAAACCGTTACTCATCAAATTCAAAGCAAATTATTACACGCCAATCCTTGTAAATTACATAGAAACTGACTTCGGGGGTGAATTTGAAACTGAAGCTGATTATCGTGACCCTTATGTCCAGAGCCTAATCAACGCAGACGGATGGATGCTCTGGCCAGCACTTCACTACAGCTACCAAACGATAAACCATAACCTCCCGTCTCCGGCCCCGTCCCCTCCTTCAACAGAAAACTGGCTCGGAACTGACGATCAAGGACGGGACGTTCTTGCACGTATTATATACGGATTTCGGGTTTGCATCCTGTTCGGTCTGCTCCTGACCTGTGTCTCTTCCATAATAGGAATCATCATTGGGGCCATACAGGGATATTTTGGCGGCTGGACAGATATGCTTCTCCAGCGCTTCATTGAAATCTGGAATGCCATACCGGCCCTCTATCTGCTGCTCATCGTAGCCTCTATCATTGAGCCGGGCTTCTGGATTCTCCTCGGTGTACTTCTTCTTTTTTCATGGGTAACATTGGTAGGTGTCGTTCGTGCTGAATTTCTACGGGGACGTAATTTCGAGTATATCAAGGCCGCACGCGCACTTGGCCTTCCCAACAGCCTTATCATGTTCAGACACTTACTCCCCAACGCCATGGTCGCGACCCTGACATTCATACCTTTTATTCTAAATGGCTCAATCGTAACATTGACTTCGCTTGATTTTTTTGGTTATGGCCTGCCACCAGGTTCTCCATCTCTGGGTGAATTATTACAGCAGGGAAAATCCAACCTCCAGGCTCCCTGGCTTGGTATTAGCGGTTTTTGTATTGTAGCTCTCATCCTCAGCCTGCTCGTCTTTATCGGTGAAGCCGTACGTGATGCCTTTGACCCTAGAAAAACCTCAGGATGAGCACAGTGAGATATCCCATTAAAACAGTGCTTCTTTCCACTCCCCCTTTCTCTTCCTCTCACAGCCATCCATGGAGGAGCAATCATAATGGCAAATGATCAATTTATGCGGAGAAATACAAATGACAGGCTTCTCCTTTCGGTTAAAGAACTTTCCGTCTCCATCCACCAAAACGGAGAGGAGAAAAAAATTCTTGAAAATCTTTCCTTCTCTATTGAGAAAGGCGAAACAATTGCCCTGATAGGGGAGTCAGGTTCCGGTAAATCAATCACGGCCCTCTCTATAATGCAGCTCCTCCCACACAGCAATTTCATTTCCTCCGGATCTATCCTGTTCAACGGGAAAGAAATCCTTCAACTCAATGAAAAAGAACTCCGTAGCCTGCGCGGGAAAGATATGTCTATTATCTTTCAAGAACCGATGACGGCACTTAACCCCCTGCATACCGTAGAACAACATATCACTGAAACCCTTCGATTACGCGAAGGATTGACCAGGAAACAGTCACGTACACGCGCATGCGAGCTCTTGCGTCATGTCGGCATAGACAACCCCGATCAGCGACTTGGAAGCTATCCACACCAATTATCCGGGGGGCAAAGACAACGCATCATGATCCTCATGGCGATTGCTCATAATCCTGCTCTATTGATCGCAGATGAACCAACAACAGCTATTGATATCACAGTGCAGACACAGATCCTTGAACTGATCAAACAGCTGCAACAGGAAACCGGAATGGCGATAATGCTGATTACCCATGATTTAAGCCTTGCACGCAAAATCACGGAACAGGTGTACATTATGAAGGAGGGAAAAATTGTTGAACAAGGCAGAACATCACATATCCTTGAAAAACCGCAGCATGATTATACACGCCAGTTGCTGGACGCAGAGCTCAAAGGCAATCCGTTAGAACCTCATCCATCTGCTCCTGTTCTCATACAAGCCTGTAACATGAAAGTATGGTTTCCCAGAAAACGTTGTTTATTTCAAAAAAAAGAATATGAAAGAGCCGTGGACGGCGTGGATATAGCCGTCCGGAAAGGACAAACACTTGGTATTGTAGGAGAGTCAGGGTCCGGAAAAACAACTCTGGCTCTCGCACTCCTGAGATTGATACCCGGCAAAGGACGCATCATCTATCTGGGAAAAGAGATTCAAGCCCTCTCTTTAAACAAAATGCGACAATTACGTTCCAAATTACAAATCGTTTTTCAGGATCCTTATGGCTCCCTTTCTCCCCGCCTCTCCGTCGCACAAACTGTCGGAGAAGGCCTGAATATTCACAGAAAACACTTTTCCATCGCACAAAAGCGGCAGTGTATCGTAGATACTCTGAAAGAAATCGGAATAAACCCGGACGACATGGATCGCTATCCACATGAATTTTCTGGCGGACAGAGACAACGTATCGCTATTGCACGCGTTATGGTCCTTCGACCAGACTTTGTTATACTGGATGAACCGACTAGTGCATTGGATTCAAGTATACAACAACAAATCCTAGCCCTTCTGCATAACTTGCAAAATCACTACGCCCTTTCCTACATGTTCATCAGTCATGACCTAAAAGTTATCCGTGCAATGGCCCATGAGGTCCTTGTGCTCCGAGGAGGCAAAATCGTTGAACAGGGTTGCGCACATGATATCTTCTTAAACCCGAAAACAGCCTATACACAGGCCCTTATCCATGCTGCCTTTGGGACGGAAAATGAAAAAAGATAAGACAAAGGATCATCTCTCCAGAGCACCATCACAAAAAATGACAATTACTCCCTGATTTCTGTTGGCAGGGAAACTTCAGCCGGAAGGACGGCCCACAGCGCGAAAGCCCACATCGTCTATGACCGGGTGTTAAATAGACTGCATCAGAAAATTAACAGATCACCGAAAATTAAAACCCATCTCTGTCCTCTTCCCCCCAAATATAAAAGCACAGTCCCCGCAAACCACATTTACTGGACAGTTTCACGGTTCTTTCCTATAAAAGGAGAATAAAACTCTCGAAAAAACCTTTAAGAAAAACAGAACACCGCTCAAAAGCATTGTATTTGCAATATTTTTTATAAGTATGATTTTTTCAAAAAAAGAAGAAAAAAAACCTTTAGCTCTAAAAATCAGGAAAACAGATCGGTGAATTACTGAAAATCTCTGAAAAATTCATTTATAAGTCCCCAATGAAAATAAAATCTGATACAACCGGGACGAGAACACACAAGAGTAACAGGATAGGATCAATATGGTTTTTCTGAATCATACAGCACGTATTACTCATATCTTCAAGGCGTCCCTCAATCAGCAATTGCTGAAAAAAATCGTTGTTTTCTTACTCATCATGTCACTAACCGCCTGCATGTCTTCAGAGCCATACTACCAGCAGGAAAAAAGTCAGGGCATGAGTGAACTAATCATACCGGACACCTCTCTTCCTCCCGATCAACTTGAAAAAGAAATCCAACATTGGTCAAAAATCTACAGCAACAACGAAAATGACAAAAATGCAGGTATAAATCTGTCCCGTACCCTTCGCGCTACCCGGAAGCAGCTGCGGGCTATCCTCATCATGCAGCAGGTCTTCCGGGACCACCCTAATGACCAGGAAGTACTGTATGAACTCGGAATGGCTCTCATCAGAGGCGGGCAGCATGAAAGAGTGATTGAAATTATAGAACATGCGGAAAAAGTCGATGCGGAAGACTGGCGTCTTATATCAGCTTACGGTGTTACGCTTGATGATAGAAGTAACCATAAGGAAGCGCAGTATTATTACAGAAAAGCTCTCCGTCTTGCACCAGATGAACCAGGAATCCTCACTAATCTTGGATTATCATATGCCTTCAGCAGGAATCTTGAAAAAGCCGAAATCATCTTGCGTAAAGCCGCAGATCAACCGGAAGCAAAAAAAATAACAAAAGAAAATCTGGCTCTTATCCTCGGACTCCAAGGAAAATTCGAAGAATCTGAAGCCATTGCAAGAACAGTCCTGCCACAAGACATCGTTTCACATAACACAAATTACCTCAAGAAAATGATGGGACAAGCCGCTGACTGGAAAAAATTGCAGGCAATGAGAGACGGAAACAAATAAAGTCTTTTATATCTCTCTTTCATGACCCTATGGAAGCTTTTGGATAAGAAAAGTATCGTTTGTGCACGCTGCTCTCCAGCCCAATTCTTGTCAAAGAATCAACAGAACAAGGCTCCTACACCTACTGCCGCTTAATGGATCGCGCTGCAAAAAAATCTCCCCGGCACTTACAGCGATATTGACAGAAAAAGAATAGTCCCTACTTCCCGAAACTCAACCCCTCAGCGCTGCCGAAAGCATCACCCATTTGTATGACTGCCGGAGACAAAACAACAATAAAAATCACCGGAAGAAAAAACAAAATCATTGGGACAGTCAATTTCGGGGGTAAAGCCGCTGCTTTCTTTTCTGCAGCCTGCATTTGCAAAATACGATTCTCATGTGACATGGTCTTCAAGGCCTGCGCAATCGGTGTTCCGTATTTTTCAGCCTGTGTCAAAGTGGATGAAAAATTCTTCACAATATCCAATCCTACACGCTGTCCCATATTTACGTAAGCCTGAGAGCGCTCCTCCAAATAAGATAACTCTGCCATTGTAAGCGCAATTTCCTCGGCAAGAATCATAGATTGCACAAATATCTCCTCTGAAACTTTCTGCAAAGACGCATCAATGGACATACCAGATTCAATACAAATCAGGAGCAAATCAAGAGCGTCCGGGAAAAATTTACGGATTTCGGCATTGCGCTTGTTTGCCTGATTGGCTACCCACAAATTGGGAGCAAAAAAACCTAATAATCCGAAACCAAGACTCATTAATAAAAGATTCTGTTGAGTGATTTCCTTAAAATCATTCAACACAAACGCATAAAAAAGAGCGAAAAGGAAAAAAACAAACGGCAGACAGAACCGCAAGAAAATAAAGGTGAAAACCGCCCTCTGTCCCCGATAACCTGCTGAACTCAAAAGCAATTTCGCTGCTACCGGATCCAAAAAGTTAAGCAGATCAAAAGACTCAACAACGCGCCTGATATAGTAACCAGGTTCTTTTTTTCGAAGAGTGGAGATTCTGTTCTCAGAAGGATTCGTACGCTCACGTTCACGCTGACGTATGACTTTACGCTCCGATGAAATTAATTTTAAGCGGGCAGCTCTGTTATCATTTTGAAAAAATGGAAATATAAGGATATAAATGACAATAAAAACAGCCACGGAAAGAGCAAAAGTGAATAAAATCTCAAGGTCCAAAAGTAAAAAAATAAAATCCATAATTTCGTATACCTAAACCTTAAAGTTTATCATTTTCCGCATAACAACAACACCCAGAAACATCCAAAACCCTGAAATAGTTAATAACATATGGCCCGTAGGATCAGTGAAAAGAGTGCTTATATAATCCGGAGCCATGACAAAAAGAAGCGCCGTGATCCCAAAAGGCATGAACCCGATAATATACGCAGACATCTTTGCTTCTTGGCTCATTGACTGCACTTTTCCTTCCAGGATCTTACGTTCCCTCAGCACGTTGGAAAGATTCTGTAATGCATCAGAAAGATTGCCGCCACTTTCACTCTGTATCTGCAAAACAATTGCCAAAAAAAGAAGCTCTGTCAGGGGAATGCGCTCATAAAGCCTGTAAATACCTTCAACAGTCGTAAAACCGAAAGACTTGGCTTCCACAATCTCGACAAAACTATTTCGAACAACCTCGGGACCATCTACGGAAACGATATAAAAACTCTGATCAATAGGGATCCCTGATTTTACATTGCGTATGATAATATCAAGAACATCCGGAAATTTATTAAGATATTTTTTCAGTTTCCTCTTACGCAGAATTCTCAAAAAAAAGTTAGGCAAACCAAACGTAGAGAGAAACCATGCGCTCAAGACAAAAAAGAAATCGGACGAAATAAAAACAAAAACAAGCAGTGCGATTATCGTCCCGAAAATAAGACTGGCGATCCAAAAAAAATAAAGTGAAACGGATAAACCGGCCTGCTCAATCCGCATTGCCATCGTGACCCTTTTTTTCAGGCCGCTCTTTCTGATTTGCGTATCCTCCAATACCTCCTTTACTGAACGCTTGCGCGCTGTTTTATCAAAATCCTTCTTTTTTCCATACCTGGATCCTTCATTTTTACTGATAGCTGAAAGACGTTTTTTAGCTTTATCTTCTCCAGAAAATAAAGAATAGAGCGCGACAAAAAGGCCCCCTACCAACGAGAGGCAAAGAAGAATTAAAAAAAACCATTGGGAATTATTCATTCAGTCCACCTCTCACTCATCATAAACATCTGTAAAGAAAACACTTGGAATGAAGTAAAATATATTCATAAATCTATATTTTTTTATCTTCTGCAAGATCAAGTGCATTAGCTAATCTTTTTTCTTCCCCAAAATAACGAGCACGATCCCAGAAGACAGGACGCGCAATACCCGTTGATTTATGCTTGCCTTCCAAGCGACCTTTGCTGTCTTCACCCTCAATTTCAAAAACTATGAGATCCTGGGTCGTGATCACCTCACCCTGCAAACCGACAATCTCTGTAATATGCGTGACCTTACGGGATCCATCACGCAAACGAGAGGCCTGTATCACAACATCAATTGATGATACGATCATTTCACGGATCGTTTTTGAAGGAAGAGAAAAGCCACCCATAGTAATCATGCTTTCCAAACGTGAGATCGCTTCCCTTGGAGAATTAGAATGGAGCGTCCCCATGGAACCATCATGGCCGGTGTTCATTGCCTGTAAAAGGTCAAACGCCTCTGGACCACGGACCTCACCAACAATGATTCGATCAGGACGCATACGCAGACAGTTCCTGATAAGATCACGCATAACAATCTCACCTTCGCCTTCCAGATTAGCAGGACGCGTCTCCAGACGTACCACATGGGGCTGCTGCAATTGTAATTCAGCAGAATCCTCACAAGTAATAATTCGCTCATCAAGATCAATAGACCCCGTCAAACAATTAAGAAGTGTCGTTTTGCCGGAACCGGTACCCCCGGAAATGAGAACATTGCAACGTACACGTCCGATAATCGACAAAATTTCTGCAGCTTCAGGGGTAATTGATTTAAACTTTACCAAATCATTTAAAGTAAGCTTGTCTTTTCGGAACTTACGAATTGTAAGGACGGGACCATCAATTGATAAAGGAGGAACAATCACGTTAACACGTGATCCGTCCGATAAACGAGCATCACATATGGGACTGGCCTCATCAACGCGGCGTCCGACCTGGCTTACAATCCGCTGACAGATGCTCATTAGCTGCGCGTTGTCACGGAAGAAAATTCCCGCCTCTTTTACCTTGCCGTTTACTTCAATAAAGGCTGTTTCGAAATTATTGATCATGATATCCGCGATATCATCACGCATAAGAAGAGGTTGGAGAGGGCCATAGCCAAGCACATCATTAGAGATGTCCTCAAGAAGCGCCTCCTGTTCCGCAATTGACATAGTCAAATTGCGGGCGATTATGATTTCATTAACAATGTCCCGAATTTCGTCCTGCGCGCTTGCAAGATCAAGTTTAGCCAACTGCGCCAGGTCAATCGCGTCAACAAGCGCGTTAAAAATAAAGGTCTTGGTCACATAATAGGAATGGTCCCGGCGCTTGGGAGATACAGGAACAGAAGACACATCCGCAAAAACGTCAGACTGCGGGTCCTTTTTTCTCTCTTGCTCCGAAGGCGTGGTTATGGCTTTACTCTTTTGTGGTTCAGAAGAAGAAGCACTTTCCTCTTCCTCTATCTGATGATCCTTACGGCGTCCAAACATAAAAGGTGGCCTCTATTTTTGTCTCTATTTTTTGTTCAGAATCTTTTCACGAAGTAAAGAAAGTATATTATGCTTTTTCTCTTTAATTTCTAAACGACCGGTAAGAACACGGGAGATTCTGATAAAATCTTCCTTTGATTTTACCTGTCCCGTCAATTCTGAAATCATTTGTCCATCATTGGTTGCCGTACCGAAAGAATAGGGATCAAACTCAATGGAAGTAATCGGTTCCAAACCCAGAGCATCACTGAGCTCATCCACACTGATTTCAGGCCTCTTGGGCATATCCACTTTGTTAAAAACTACATGAGGAAGGGGATCATTCGGCCTCAATTTCCTTAACATTTCAATTAAATCTTTTCCATTCCGCAAGCTAGCCAATTCAGGTTCAATGACAAGCACAATGTCATCAGACTGCAAAAACACACTCTTGATCCAAGATGACCAGAGATGCGGGAGATCCAGAATGACGAACGATACAGATTTTCGTAACAAGTCCAGAATCTTTTCATACGAATCCTCTGAAAGATCAGGATTATTTGAAAGTCTTGCAGGTGTTGCGAAAAGACCAATATCACTATCATGCTTGATCAATAAGCGATCCAAAAACATAGCATCCTGCCGTTCGGGCGAATAAACTGCATCAGGGACGCCTTGCACCACCTCTTGGTTGAAATTAAGACCAACGGTGCCAAAAAAAAGATCCAGATCAGAGATAATTATATTCTTGCTGAATTTTTTAGAAAGGACCCAACCGGAATTATGCGCAATGGTGCTTGAACCTACGCCTCCTTTGGAACCGAGAAACGACACAACACGACCCAGTGAACGATCAATGTCGCTGTATAAAGAAGCAATAACATGGACAGTCTGTCTCGGATTAATTGGCGAAACGATATACTCATTAATTCCCTGTTTCATAAGAGAACGATAAAAAAACACATCGTTAACCTGACCAATGAGAACGACCTTGGTACTCTCATCACAAACATCTGCCATACGTGACAGGGCTTCCATAAGCTCATCACGATCCGTCTCAAACTCAAGAAAAATAAGAGCCGGGGTAACCCCTGACTGATAAAATTCAATGGCAGCATTGATATCGCCCATGTGAATTGCGAAATTCACCCGTGAAAGACGACGATCAGAAGCCACTTCCTGAAAAACACGAGCCGTGTCTTCAGAGAGACAAAAAGCATTAATATTTATATGTGGTATTGAAGCAACAAAATCTAATTCTGACTCTATTTCGTCATTTCTCATTGACCAACCTCTGATATACGGCCCCCTTCAACCTTCTTGGATGAGGCCGTGTTTTTGCCAGCAACAAAAGCTTTCCCGATTGTCCCGCTCCGGTCCGCCAGAGGAGGCTCCATGATACGGGGTTGTTTCATATCCATCGGATCATCAAGCATTAAGGCCAGGTTATTTTGAGTTGCACACCCCAAATTATAGTAAGGCGTATTTTCTTTATTATATGAAAAGGAATTACCCCAAATTCCGCATTTATTTTCGGGCAAAGCCTGGATCCCCGGATAAGTAACGAAAACAGAAAAAACAGCACGGCCCTGTTTTCCCTTATAAGTTATATATTTGATACGATGAGACGGGAGAGCTGCAAACATAATCAATTCCCGTATATCCTTAACAACACGCCGCACAGCATTTTCTGATTTGGGTTTGATGGGAACACGTACCGTTAACTCACTTTCCGAACCATTTTTGTAGTCCGCAATAAAAGAAGAGAATTGACTCTTTTGCATCAGAGTCATCCCTTTTTCTCCATGAGGAACAGGAACCTCAAAATATTTTACCCCCTCAAGCACGCGAATGGGATGCCGTTGCTCAACAGACATAAACGGGTTTACGGCAATAATTTGATTATTTTCAGACCCGCAAGCACTTAAAACAAAGAGCAAGGGCCCATAAAAAGTAAACCAGAATTTTTTTCCCGTTCGCACCCGGAAAGCCGGGAAGCCTTTCAATATCTGGAACATAAAGTCTTATCCTCTTAAAATATGAAATTTTCTGTTTCCAAAACGGCCCGTTCATTGAACAATAAAACCAACATTGCCTTTATAGGTACCGGAAGAACCCGGCCCTTTTGTTCCATAAATTCGGTTCAACCTGCCCAGAACATTTGCATCATGATCACTTGAAGCAGCAAGATTGTCCGTTGGCAAAATAAAATCCTTACGGGAGGCCGGTTTCGCAAGATAGGGGGTCACAAGAACCAACATTTCTGTCTCGTCATTCTGGAAATCCCGGCTCCGGAAAAGCTCACCAATGACCGGAACATTTTTGATACCGGGAATACCGTTCATTGTATGCTTGGATTTTTCCTCAATGAGCCCGGCAATAACAAGGGAACCACCACTGGGAAGCTCAACAGTCGTTTTCGCACGGCGCACTCTCAAACCACGAATAGTAATCCCGTCACCTCCGAAAGAAGAAGCAATACTAAAGGCGTTTTTTCCGGTGACTTCACTGACTTCCGTCTGAATTTTCAGACTGATACGCCCTTCAGACAAAACAACAGGCGTAAAGCCCAAACTCACACCAAAAGGTTTAAATTCTATAGAGACCTTTCCGTTATCTTGCGAAACAGGAATAGGAAACTCGCCACCTGCCAGAAAACTCGCGTCTTCACCGGAAATCGCTGTGAGAGTCGGTTCCGCCAATGTCCTTAGAAGATCATTTCTTTCCAACGCCTGAATCAAGTTTTCAAGAGTAAAATTTCCTGATACGTACTTATTTTTAAAGCCCTGTTTAAAAAGTCTTTGTCCAGAGACTGAAAAAGGAGGTTCCGAATGGAACCCGAAGGAAGGCCCATTATCTTTGGAACCCAATACACTGCTCCACTCAACCCCAAGCTGCTTTGCAGCCGAACGCTGAACTTCTGCAATCACGACTTTAAGAAAGACCTGCTGCCGCCCCTTTATGGTGAGCATATTGATGACTTTTTCTTCGTTATCAATAAATCGCGCCGCGATCTGGACAGCTTTAGACGCACTGACACTGTCTTTTACAGAACCTGTTAAAATAAGACTGTCATTCAAAGATTCCACAAAAATGCTGGAACCTGGCAAAAGACGTCGATACAAACCCCTCAGGGGTGAAAAATCCCGCTCAACAACTAACTCCAGAGCAATAATCTGGTTCCCCTTTTCATCAAAAAAGAAGATATTCGTCTGTCCCACCTCCACACCAATGATATACGCACGACGGGACGTGCGCATGACGGCATCTGCTTTTGAGGGATCTGAAACAAGAACATCCCTTACCGTTTTCGGAAGATCCACAATAATTGATTTATTTACAGACAGTCTAATCAAATTTGGGTTAACATTTTTCCCAAAAGAACGAGTTCCCTTTTGGGAAACCTGGGAATTTGAGTCCATGGCAAGGACACTGCCTCCCAAGAAGGAGATATCTCCAAATGCAAACAGAAATAAAAGTAAAATGAGCCCTGAAATCCTCACGTCATATCCCCTTGGAAATAAATGTTTCCATTAACGCAAACCGCCGAAAAAAACAAAAATCGGTCACGACAACCGGAAGAAAACGCGAAGCAACCCACACGCAAAAAAATTGAAAAAACTCAATAAAAAACTCAATAAAAAACTCAATAAAAAACAGAACAATAATTGAAAAACGCGCACTAAAAAATTTAATACGACAAGATAAGACGTTCGCTTTTTCCAAAACGAAAAACCTTCAAAACACTGTTATCATGAGACCTGGAAACTGATTTCATTTCGGAGGAAACCAGAGCACGGAGCGCAAGAGATAAAACGCCCTCCTCCTTCGCACCAATCACCAATTCCGCCTGCCTCGGATCAACCTCCAGGGTCACCGTTTTTCCAAGTAAAAATGAAACTTCGTCGTCTTTCTGAAACACCTGATTTACAGCCAGGACACGAATATTCTTCAAGAGAGTTTTTACAATGACACTATTTTCCCCTCCTGGAAGAGGGACACGCAGAGATTGAAATAAATCCACCCGATCTTCAGGAAGAATAAACCCCCCGGCTCCCGTACCCGCTGAAATTTCAACGCTGACAGCAAGCATCCCTTTCTTCAGTAACGCTGACAGAACACCACCCCGGAGATCAGAAAGAAAAATCTTGTGGTCTGTAATCGGCTCACCATGAATAAGAGGCAAACGGACAAGACCCCCTACATATTCCTGAACAGCATCAGGCATAAACTCTTCACTGATGAAATGCGGAGAAATAATATCAATACTGGAAGGCCATTCCTGCCATTGCAAATCACTTTCCGAAAGAACCGAACCAATTTTCAGATCACGGGCAGCAACAAGAAACCTGGATACCGCAATTTTCTGAGGCTCGTTGGGTAACATAGGATCGGAAGAAACAGAAGACAAAGAATTCAAAGCAAAAGCTGAGAGCAATGCAACTGAGGAAGCGCACAAAATAATCAGGGTCCTAGAAGAAATCATCACTAGAGCTCCAAGCCGTTCCGTAAAAAGCGTTTTAAAAGCCGAGTCAACAAGATCAGTAAACCTAAAGTGGAATGAAAAACATTAATGTAACCTTAACAAGTCTTTTTAAATTTATAAATCACGTAGTAAAATAAAAATATTAAAAAGAAAATTATAGAGGCTTCAGATCCCAATTATCCATGGCATAACAGGATAGAGCCACAGACCGGCAACAGAAATCGCAACGCCGTAAGGAATCTTTTTTGTTTGATAGAGCAGATGATACAACCACTTAAAATTCAAAAGAAAAATTGGCAAAGGCGCCTCACGAAGAGAGAGGATCAAAAGAGTCAGAAGCCCTCCTCCAATTGAACTCATCAATACGAACATCACGGCATCATGGGGACTGAACCAGAGAGCTGCAGACGCCATTAATTTCGCATCTCCTCCTCCCATCCATTTCATCTCAAAAAAAACGAAGCCCAAGAAAAGAAGAAAAAAACCTGTCCCTAAATGCTGCAGGAGAACCAAAACAGGAGTCCCGGACCAAAGGCTTACAAGAAAAAAACCGCTAAAAAGACTCAAGGGGATAGAATTTGGGATCCGCATAGTTGTTAAATCACTCACAGCAGCAAAAATCATCGCTGCCGGAAAGAGTGTAAGAAGTATCCATTCAAAAAAAACAGACATTCAAAAACCGACCCAATCGAAAAAATCAGATCCACTCAATCCAGAACTGTGAAAATTCATGGTGAAACCCCCGGAAAGAAATTACAAAACATCCCGGGCACGACTGAAAAACAGAGGTTGCCCCTTGCATCAGCAAGAATTCAACCTTGACACGTTTACCTTTATATTCCCTTAACCCTTAACTTTTGGGGGCTCAGGGCACTTTTGGGGGCTCAGGGTTAAGGGCCTTCCCTATCGCATCAAACTTGTCATTAATGGCCGTGCCGAGAGTGGTAGCACCCGCCGCTATAGTAACACCTATAAGGGCAGCCAAAAGGCTATACTCAATAGCTGTCGCCCCTTCAACATCCGAAAAAAAGCATTTAATCCTTGAAATAATCATGTAAAAAATCCCTTGATTAAAAATAACTGATTAAAAATATACTGATTAAAAATATACTGATTAAAACATAAATATTCTAATAAAAATTACATTCGAAGTCAAGCTAAAAACATTTTCTTCAGTAAAATTTTTTAAACTACCCTGTCACATTTTTATTTTTCCCCTTCAATCAAAGATAAAGAATTAAACTGAATTCGACGGAAGAAAATGAGCAGAGTCTCATAAATCAATTGAGATACAGCCAAAACCTTTGCGTCAGGGACGATTGAAGACTCAGTGAACCCGGATAGCAAAGAATAAAATGATAATCATCGAACCTTTCCTTTCTTCAACTCCCTTCTCCATGAGGAAAGATCCAAAAAAATCGAGCCTGAGAAGATAAGGAAGGGAAAGGACAATGATTTCGATTTTTTAAAACAGCGCATGAAAAATTCACAGAACAGGGAGCCTTGTTCTCGGAAAATCAAGACAGAAAAGTAAATAAGTTTCAACAGGGGTCAAAATACTGGAAGGAAGACATGCAGGAGGTGCGGGGAAAAACAGGAAACGAACTCTTACAAAGGACAAACGCAGAAGAACTTTCTTAACTCCGTTTCTGAACACAACGGCTCCGGCCAGTCACTGGAAGGGTAGCAGAAAGAGGGTCCCTCCAGGGTTAACCGGAGACACCCCCTGTCCTGCCTTCAAAGAAGGGAGACAAGACCCAACGCACAGTCGAGATAAAATATTTCTTCCAAAAAGAAGATTTATGCCACCCCGGGAACTTTTTTTGATATATCATCAAATTGCTTATTAAGGGCCTCTCCAAGGCTCGTAGCACCAGTTATAAGAACCACAGAAATAAGAGCGACAATTATACCATACTCAATAGCTGTCGCACCACTTGTGTCCTGTAAATAGCTCTTAAATGAAAACATTCTTAACCCTCCCTATATAAGATTATATAAATATCCCTGAATAAAATTCATGGGCAATTGAATCTTGTTATACATCTATCCTCTTAAATGCCGATAAATAGGGACATTAAAATTATTGAATAGACAAAAATATTCCAAAAATTAATAAATATTTAAATATAAATTACAGTCGGTATTATGCGTCATGTGTTTCCATCGAATTAAGAAGTTCCCGGTAAACAGGATTGTAGTAACGGAGTTGACATAAATTCTACTTTAGGTTACATTTAATGACTTTGGGTTGCGTTGCTTTTGTTCCCTCTGAAAGGTACGAATATGAAAATCGGAAACGCAAATTCAGCGGCTATTTCCCTCATTATGGTTGCTTTTTTATCCCTGCTCCTGTCGTATCTTCCTGTTTCAGCAGGTGGGCTTGATGTTTCCGGGTCTATCTCTGCAGAGACCCTTGTTGTGAATATTGACGAGGCAAAGCTGGTTCGGCTTTCTTCTCCGGCTAAATCCATTGTAATCGGAAATCCAATGATCGCTGATGCCATCGCTCAAAGTCCTCAAACTCTTATCGTTACAGGAAAATCAAACGGGAGAACAAACCTGATTATCATGGATGCGGAAAATCATGAGATATCCCGCTATAATATAAATGTTCGTGTCTCCCAGTCCTTTCGGATTACCGTCTACAAGGGGCCGCTTCAGCGGCAATCCTTGTCCTGTTCTCCGCAATGTAACCCCGTTCCTATGCCGGGCGACAGTACTGAATACATGGACAAGGTTATAAGGGGTATAACGAACAGAAACAAAGCTATACAAAGTTCAAGTTCATCTTCTTTCTAGTGAAACATCAATTTTTTATATCCTCCGTTCCTCACCCCAAGGCGAAGAAATAACAGGTGCGCTGGCTGTAATTAAATGTTGTTTTTCAATATTTTTAAATAACTGATGTCAATTGTGAATCGGGATTATCGATCTTCTTCTGTCAAGCGGGAAAGGAATTGCGTGAATGAAACATAGTCGAAAAAAATCTGATGGGAAGCATTATAACCTGATTCGAAAATTATTGCGTTTCCAACGGAACAAAAAGGGCATAGCTGCTGTTGAATTCGCGATCATTGCTCCTGTTTTTTTTTTCACCCTTATATCAATCATTGAGACAGGATTGATTCAACTCTCTTCAAGAAGCATGGACATCGGGGTTGAAAAAATAGGACGCCTCATCCGAACCGGACAAATTAATTCAATCTCCAAAGCCAAATTCAGAGAAGAACTCTGTAAACATGTGAGAACGTTCATTTCCTGTGATAAATTGGTTTTTCAAGTTCTCTCTTTCGATTCATTCAAGAAGGCAAATGAGCAGAAAATTCCACGACTAACCGGGTCAGGGTTCGCATCGCCCCAATCTGCTTCTGCTTACCAGACGAGTGGGCCAAAAGATATCGTTCTTTTCCGCCTTATGTATAAATGGGAAAGCTTCACGCCTCAGTTGAAGTCTGGAAGGTTCAGTAGACGCTACGTTTTGCTTAGTAGTAATCTGTTCCAAAATGAACCATTTCCATGAAAAAAAGGAAATCAGGAATGATTATAAAATACCTTTTGGCAAAATCAGCCAAGTACGTCACAGATAAAAAAGGTTCCGTGACCCTTGAATTTTTGTTAGTACTACCTATTATGGTCGCTTTGTATATTGGTGCAAGCGAATTTTCCTCTTTTTTTGAGGCCAATCGAAAAACAATAAGAGCCTCCCGGCTTATAGGAGATATCGTTTCCCAGCAGGATAGTATTGATACCAATAAACTATATGATCTCTCTTTCGCAATAAGAGAGCTCATGAGACCTTACGAGGTGAGAAAGTTCGGTATTCTTATAACATCCATTGAGATAAAGAGCAATGGAAAAGATGAGATAAAGGGCAATGGAAGAGGCCCGGCAGGAGAGGTTATCTGGAGCCGGGATATAGGTCACAATGCGCCGCCAATAAAGTCGAAAGGTTCAACTGTTCGTCTTCCCCCCAAACTAGCCTCTGTCGTTTTCATCGGCCAAAAGATTATCCTTACAGAAGGAAATTTCGAATACAAAACGCACTCTTCTCTTTTTATAAAAAATATAAAAAATATCTTTGACGATATCTATATTTGGCCAAGAAATGGAAGCGAAGTTCTCTGCAATGATTGCTAACCTGCAATTGCCTTTCCTTCATAGTCTCACTGATTGATTCTTAAAATATTTCTTAAAAAAAATTAAAAAACTCTGTCAGCAGAAAATTCTGCATGAAAGTGTGATTTCATTCAATATCGAGGCTGCGGAAACAAAGATTATCAAAAAATATTCTTTGTTTCCACGGCCCTCCTCCAACTCACTTCTTTCGAAGAAAGATTCAACCCGGATATGAATAATTTCAACTCCTCTTGACATTAGGAAACGGAGATCATATCTTCCGGATTGTCTGTTCGGCACTCACATGATTAGAGTGCTGGCAAAATGTCCTTAGGGTAATTCATTAACTTAACGGTGCGATGTACCGTTTTTTTTAAAGGAGGGGTGGTCAATACCATGAATTTCCGTCCTCTATATGATCGTGTGGTGGTTCGGCGGCTTGAAGAAGAAGAGAAAACAGCAGGAGGGATCATAATCCCCGATACTGCGAAGGAAAAGCCCAGCCAAGGCAAAGTCATGTCTGCTGGTCCTGGTCTTCCTGATGAAAATGGGAAATTCCGCTCTTTGCAAGTCAAGGAAGGGGATAAAATCCTCTTCGGCAAGTGGTCCGGTAGTGAAGTCACAATTGAGGGTGAAGACCTGCTTGTTATGAAGGAATCTGATATTCTTGGCGTACTTGCCTGATAGAAGGCTACATATCATCTGAGATGAATGGTTGTGATGGCTGAAGTAAGGAGTCAAAGTGGCCACTTGGGTTGATTGATGAGAAAATCAGGGCAAAACAAACAGAGATCAATAATCCGGGTAAAATAATAATCCGAGGAGAGAAAAAAATGTCAGCTAAGGATGTAAAGTTCGGTAGCGATGCGCGGGAGCGGATGATACGCGGGGTTGATATTCTTGCCGATGCGGTCAAGGTAACCCTTGGTCCTAAGGGAAGGAATGCAGTTCTTGAAAAATCATTCGGTGCCCCCAGGATCACAAAAGATGGAGTAACCGTTGCCAAGGATATCGAATTGGAAGACAAATTCGAGAACATGGGCGCACAGATGGTTCGTGAGGTTGCCTCTAAGACCAATGATGTCGCAGGTGACGGCACAACCACAGCAACGGTTCTAACCCAGTCCATCGTCCGTGAGGGCATCAAATTTGTTGCTGCCGGGATGAACCCTATGGATCTCAAGCGCGGGATTGATATGGCCGTCACTGAAGCTGTAAAAGATTTGGAAAAAAGATCAAAAAAGATCAAAACCTCCAGTGAAGTCTCTCAGGTCGGTACCATCTCCGCGAATGGAGAGCACGAAATTGGTGAAATGATCTCCAACGCCATGCAGAAAGTAGGCAATGAAGGAGTAATCACCGTTGAAGAGGCAAAATCTCTCGGAACTGAGCTGGAAGTCGTTGAAGGGATGCAATTTGATCGTGGGTATCTGTCACCCTATTTCGTGACAAATCCTGAGAAGATGATTTGCGAACTTGATGAACCATATATTCTTCTGCACGAAAAAAAGCTCTCGAATCTGCAGCCAATGTTGCCGATTCTGGAAGCTGTTGTGCAGGCGAGCCGCCCTCTTATCATCATTGCGGAAGATATTGAAGGAGAGGCGTTGGCAACACTTGTTGTCAATAAATTGAGAGGAGGGCTGAAAATATCAGCCATTAAAGCTCCCGGCTTCGGTGATCGTCGTAAGGCTATGCTTGAGGACATTGCAGTGCTCACAGGAGGACAGGTCATTTCTGAGGATCTGGGCATCAAGCTTGAAAATGTCACACTTGATATGCTCGGCAGTGCCAAAAGGGTATCTATCACCAAGGAGGATACAACGATCATTGACGGAAGTGGCGCAAAGAAAGATATTGAGAGCCGCATTGGTCAGATCAAAGTTCAGATTGAGGAAACAACATCTGATTATGATCGCGAGAAATTGCAGGAGCGTCTTGCTAAACTCGCTGGTGGTGTCGCTGTTATCCGTGTCGGTGGTGCAACTGAAGTAGAAGTGAAGGAACGTAAGGATCGTGTTGATGATGCTCTCAATGCAACGCGGGCAGCAGTTGAAGAAGGCATCGTTCCGGGAGGTGGTACGGCTCTTCTTAGAGCAAAGGAAGCCGTATTGAAATTGTCTTCAGACAATCCTGACATTAATGCAGGTCTCAAAATCGTGCTCCGCGCTCTTGAGGCACCTATTCGCCAAATCTCTGAAAATGCCGGTGTCGAGGGATCGATTGTGGTAAATAAAACTCTTGAAAACAAGAGTTCCACCTACGGCTTTGATGCACAGAGAGAAGAGTTCCGTGACCTCGTTGAAGCAGGTATTATTGACCCAACAAAGGTTGTTCGTACCGCTTTACAGGATGCCTCTTCTGTTGCAGGGCTGCTCATCACGACTGAAGTCATGGTCGCTGAACGTCCTAAAAAGGACTCACCCGCAGGAGGAATGCATCCAGGGGCAGGCGGAATGGGCGGAATGGGCGGAATGGGCGGAATGGATTTCTGATAAGACTGCCCGGAGGTCTGCTTTCAAGGCTTGAGATGAAGAGAGAGGCATTATACTCTTCCTGAGCCTTCTGAGGTTCCTGTCATTGGTTATAGTTAGAATGTGAAAGGGCGACTTCAATGGTCGCCCTTTTTTCATTCCAGAAATTTTTCATTCCAGAAAAGAGACTTCCAGACCTACACAATCCTTCATCCTCAAACATGTGAGAACGTTCATTTGTCAGAAATGCTTTCCTGGTGGATTTTCTTATCTCTTCTGCAGGAAAAGCAAGCACAAAAAAACCAGAAAGAGCCTGTATCCAAAATGATTGCCCTTCACATGGGAGGCTTTACATAGACTTACATTCTGTAAGATCTAAAAAGCATAAAAACTGAACTCGTAAACCTCAAAAAGCATGGCCGGAGCAATATGGAATACAGTCCATGAATAAACAGGAAAAACAGATCGAAAGTTTTACTCTTCTTGCATCCCACGAGTGCGCCCTGGCACAGGCAATTAAACTAATTGGCGACAAGTGGACTTTGCTCATTCTTCGTGAAGCCCTTTACGGGGTCTGTCGGTTCAGTCAGATGCAAAAAGATACAGGAATGCCACGCACAGTATTGAGTAACCGGTTAAACTGCCTGCTTACACAAGGCCTGATGACCAAAGTCCCCTATCGGGATCCTGGAAAACGGACACGCTATGAATACAAACTGACTTCCCGGGGTTCAAAACTTATTATTTCATTCTCTGCGCTCATGGAATGGGGAGAGCAAATGCAACCTGATGATAATCGACCACGTATCAATCTCTATCATGCCTGCTCCGGAGAACGGGTTCGGGTTTCTTTTGTAACAGAGTCAGGACAAAGTGTGAATCCCAGAGATAAAATACGTATACGTATCTCTCGAAAAACGTGTTCACAGCAAAGTTAGAATGGTAAAATTCTCTCAATTCAAACACCGGACCAAAATCACAGCGCTTCCAAATTATTACCGGCACTGCAGAACAAAAGCTCTCAAAACAAGCGAAGAGTCTCCCCTCTCCTTTCCACAGGGTACAAACAAACAGCTCCCTTATCTCTTAAATATTAAAGTCCAGATTCCGGATATAAATCAGACCACCCCATACGCTGAGCCATTTCCCTGAACAACAGGTCATCTTTTGCAAAAATCTTGTCAAGTCGGGCAATTCTGATCGTCCCGGATTCAAAAGATTCCCTAAGCATGGCAACCAGAGCGTAAACATTCTGCTCCGGACAATGCAACACTGTTATATCCCGCCCGCCTCCAAAAGGGAGGGTACAACCAAATCGCTGGATTGTCTCTTTGACCAGAGCATCCCGACCTTCCATGAAGCGGAAGCTCACCTCCCGCAAATCGCGGGCCGCAGTTTCAGCTGATATACGGCCGAGAATCGTCGCCAGGGCACTGCGCACCTGTTTCCCCCAGTCCGCTGAGCAAGATGCAACCAGATAGGCCTGACTACGCAAAATAAGACCATCCTCAAGGGTCTTAAGACCATTTGCTTCAAGTGTTGTGCCCGTCGTACTGATATCAACAATCAGTTCCGCCGCATCGGAGGCCGGTCCTCCTTCCGTTGCACCGTGACTTTCAACAAGCCGATAATCCATGATGCCATGTGCGGCAAAGAAATTTCGTGCAAGATGAATATATTTCGTTGCTACCCGCATCCGTTTCCTATGACGTGCATAAAAAGCCGATGCAACATCATCTATGTCTGCCATACAATCCACATCAATCCAAAACCCGGGCACCGCAACCACAACATTTGCATACCCAAAGCCAAGGGGAGCAACAAAAACAAAGCAACCGGTTGATTGACCCGCAGTTTCCTGAACAAGGTCCAGGCCGGTTACACCAAGATGAAGACTGCCTGCCATCAGATCCCGTGCAATTTCGGAGGCAGATAGAAAAAAAATCTCAACAGTCTCTATACCGGTGATCATCCCTTTATAGCCCCGTGCGCCACCGCATTTTTGGATATTCAGACCTGAACGCGCAAAAAAATCGCTCGTGTCCCTCTGTAAACGGCCCTTGGAAGGAAGTCCGATGATTAATTTGTTCACAAATTCCACCTCATAAACCGACAAACCCTGTAGCCCTTATCAGACGATCCACATAGAGCGCAGCCCCAAAAGCCGAAACACCCCCGGACGCCCCGAGCTTTCCAAGCAGACTATCATATCTTCCGCCGCTTGCGAGAGTGCCCAAGCCAGGAGATAGAGGAGCACTTATCTCAAAGACAAGACCATCGTAATATTCCAGACGATGACCAAAACCGGCATCAAAGACAATATCTATGCCTTCAGAATCAGAAATATGCTCCTGAAGAGTACAGAGACGTTCATAAACCTCGTCAATGTGGGATGCAAGATCGGGGGCCATATTCCGCGTAAGGGCAATAAATTGTGCATGTGCGGTCGATGGTGAGCCCCTGATCTTCAGAAATGAGCAAATAAGATCACCAATATCTGCAGAAAAATTATAG
The DNA here is from genome assembly GCA_028599125.1 of Alphaproteobacteria bacterium. Classification (GTDB taxonomy): domain Bacteria; phylum Pseudomonadota; class Alphaproteobacteria; order Rhizobiales; family NORP267; genus JAQRMX01. The sequence continues at coordinate 63,117 of JAQRMX010000011.1, forward strand.
AAAGAGGAATCGGCCCGCTCCATAAAACGTTCAACAATTTCTTCCACAGATCTCCCGCCTACCGGTGCTAGGCGCGCAAGAGCGATAACCTCCTGAATCAGTTGTGTCCCCGCTTTACGGTCAAGAGAGGAAAGCGTGGAAGTAAGGGCCTGTTGAGTAGTCAAAACTTGACCTGAGGATATTGCTTCCGGACTGATGAAAGCTGTCTCATAACACAAAAAGTGCCGACGTAAACGGCGCCGCATCCCATGAGGTAACTTCAGAAAATCAAGCAGAGCGTTAAACAAGCCAGTATCACCAAAACGTAATTTGAGGGGACCAACGCCCCGATCGCGTAGAGTATGAATAATCGTCCTGACTACTTCAATCTCGGAGGCAGTACCGTCCTCCGGACCCAGAATCTCTATGCCGACCTGCTGAAATTCCCACGGGGTTGAGCAATCACTATCCTCACGTGAACAGCGAAATGTCGGCCCCCCATAAACATAACGTCGGACAGCCCGATCAGTTTCGTTGACATAATGACGGGCCACAGGAAGAGTAAAATCGGGCCTCAGGCAAAGTCTCTCACCAAAAGGACCGGAAACAAGAAACAAACGACGGCGAATATCCTCGCCTGATAATTCCACAAAAATATCGACAGGAAGCAGAACGGGAGGGTCAATCCGCTCAAATCCCTGTGTCGTAAAGATGCGCGTCAATGCTTGTGCATGCGCAGCGGCACCTCCAACAAATGAAAGAAAGCGCTGTGTCATCTTGTCAGGCCTTTTATATAGGATTAACAAGCAAACGATGCCGAACTTCTTCGACAAGGCGCTCTTCCGGTACGCTGACTTGCGCAGGCCTAGCCTCACGCCATGTCTTATTATCCGTAACGGTCTGTGACAAACGAGCACCCTCAACCAGATCCTTGATAAGAACTTCCCCCCTGTCTCGTTCAGTATCACCCCTTATGATAACCAGTGGTGCACGACGACGGTCTGCATATTTCATCTGCGCCCGCATACCACCCGCACCCAAATACAATTCAGAGGAAATACCGGCTATACGGAGATCCCGGACCATTCGCTGATAGTCGGAAAGCCTGTCAGCTTCCATCATCAATACAACAACGGGGCCAGACAGGAATGAAGACTTAAGCAAACCTGAACCAGTTAAGGCAGCCTGCAACCGGCTCACTCCAACAGAAAAACCTACTGCAGGAACGTCCTCCGGACGAAAGCGACCAACCATCCCGTCATAACGCCCCCCACCCCCGACAGAACCGAAGCAGACCGTTCTACCTTTGTTATTGACCATTTCCAACAAAAGCTCAACCTCATAGACAGGCCCCGTGTAATATTCAAGACCCCGCACAATAGAAGGATCAACTCTAATACGGTTTTGAGCAAAGCCGGCGGCACGCACCAAAGATATAAGAGCCTCCAGCTCAAAAACACCTTGCAAGCCGGTCCCGCTCCCATCAAGAATCACCTTTAACTGCGCAAAAAGTGCCTCGTGATCCTCAGATCGGAGATCAACCAAAGAAAAAATATGCGTGATCTGCTCTGCATCAAGAGCAGCTCCTACCATAAAATCACCACTTTCATCCTGACGTCCGGGTCCTAAAAGCAGGTGCACAGCTTCCGGGCCAAGGCGATCCATCTTATCTATAGCCCGCAACACTGATAGACGCCGGGCACTCTTGCCGGCACCTCCCAGTCCAATAATTTCCATCACACCGTCAAGCAACTTGCGGTGGTTCACACGTATCACATAATCACCATGATGCAGCCCCAGAGACTCCATGCAATCGGCTGCCATCATACAGATCTCCGCATCAGCTGCGATCCCTGCGGCACCGATTGTATCTGCATCAAATTGCATAAACTGACGAAACCGGCCAGGACCCGGCTTTTCATTGCGAAAAACGCAGCCAAACCGGTACCCCCGATAAGGTTTAGGAAGCGTATCAAAATGCGCCGCGACATAGCGCGCAAGCGGTGCGGTAAGATCATAGCGCAAAGATAGCCAGCGCCCATCTTCTTCCTGAAAAGAAAAAACGCCTCCATTTGGACGATCTTGATCCGGAAGAAACTGCCCCAATACCTCCGTATACTCAATCATCGGCGTCTCAAGAGCTTCAAAACCATAAAGCTCATAAACATTCCGAATACGGTCCAGGAGCTGACTGCGCACTCTCAAATCATCCGCCGTGTAAACAACAAAACCGTGCGGAAGGCGAGGGATCATGCATGAATTAGCCATCTTGCTCCTGTAAACTTCTTAACAATGCTCTCAAAATCCACAAAAAACAAAAAACCTGAGAGCCTGCTTCCCGCAAATCGCCTGAAGCCATGCTTTCCCTATGCCGGGAACTCTTTCCTACGCCGCAGACAAGGAAACGTCAATATTACACAGCAAAAAACAAGGAAGAACTCTCACTGAAAGTCAAAAAATAGAAAAATCGGAAGGAAAAATCGGAAGACTGAACGGCCCCAAATATAAAAAAGCCTTATGCTCTCTGCAAAAACGAGAACAGATCCTCCCACGACAAAAAACGTTCCATTCGGAAAAAAGAAAAATCTCTCTGCCGGGGCTCAAATAGAAACAGGGCAACGCTAGGATCAAAAAAAATTTAGAAACCTTTACCAAAAGCTGGCGTGCAGGCACTCTATCTCTTAAAAATTACAGAGAAACAAACAGATAGGAAAAAAACGAAGAAAACCATAAAATGAAGAAACAGGGATTCAGAAACAAGACCTGTCCGGTAAAGAGCGATCCTTAAGCCACTGAAATAAAAAGGCTAACAGCTATCATACGATAATAAATTCATCAAAATAACAAAATAAGCAGGAAAAATAAGAAAGATAAAATGAAGAGCAATAATACACAAAAATTGTATCTGACTTCCTCTTATCCTATTGAAATGTTATGACAATCAAGTTGATTCGTCTGTGAGAAGGTCAGAAATATGTTTAAAAAGGGATTATGGACCGTCTGCGTTGCCTTTTCATTATGCGTGATGAATAGCCCTGCCATCTCTGAAAGAGCTAGCAGCACAAAGAATAAGGCAGAGTATTTTGCTCGAATTCACGCCGCCGCTATCTATTGCAGGTTCGGTGACCCCCATGGGTTTGGTGTCGCAGCTATAAAGTACTTTAAAAAGAGGAAGAATTTCGAGTCAATACGTAATGCCTATGGTTTGGCCTTGCTCAATTCCACAGGAGATCCACCGGCACAGGATATCGGAGGAAACTGTCAAGAGCTACCGCGACACTATAATCATATATGGCAAACAATCAAAGGAGAAAAATAAGAAGCGGGAGATCCGCATTTTTTGCTCTCTTCTCTTGTGGACTTTCCCTGATAAAAGCTCACCATTGTCTCTGGAACCTTGTCTGCAGGACATTCTTACCGTCTCCCTTATGGTTTCATGAAGCAATTAGTTACCAGAATGGACCCGCAGGAAAACATACAAACCTTTGAAGAAAGAACATTTTGATAAGTAACAGTCTGAAACTCCGCTAATGAACTTATGGTAATATTTTTTCTTCAGACGCGAGAGGGAGACGGAGACGGAAACGCAGGATCAAAATAGCGAGGAAAAGAAAAAAAATCGCACTAATACTAGCCACACCCATAGCAGCAACCATTGAATGGTAGCTTCCATTATAGAAAAAACTCACCAGAAAAGTTGCCAGCGCGCCACATCCAAGCTGCAAAAAACCGATGAGCCCAGACCCGGCACCCGTAATATTGCGGTGAAGACTCATTGCACTTGCCATGGCACCGGGGCGTGATAGACCGTTAGACGCAGCCACCAGCATCATAGGAATAAAGAGGCCAAGTGATCCACCAACCCCCTTCCATAATAACAGCCATAAAAAAAATACACCCCCTAAAAGAAAAAAGAGACTCAGGACAAGCAAAGGGTTTATTCCGAAACGAACAGCACATCCCCCAGACAAGAAGCTCCCGAAAATATAACCACCAAGGATCAGAGGAAAATACAAGCCGTAATCATAAGGAGCCGCATGGAGCAAATCTGCAAGAATCAACGGAGCACCAGTGACAAACGCAAAAAAACAAAATAATCCCATGGAGTCAAACAACGCAAAACAGATAAAAGCCGGATCGCGGAGTAAAACATAAAATTCCGAGAAAAGCTGTCTAGGCAAGCTTGCATTAACATGCCGGACTATATGAGTTTCCGGTAAATGATAAAGAAGTAGAAAAAATAAAAAAAATCCCATGATGGATACAAAATAAAATCCACCGCGCCAACCTGCCATTTGGTCAAGTATGACCCCGATCATCGGAGCAACCATCGGAGCAAAAGCCATGCCCATGGTCACATAACCCAACAAGCTTGCCGCTTTCTCACGATCGTAAAGATCGCTTATAATCGCACGGGAAAGAACAATCCCTGCACATGCACCAACAGCCTGAAAAACACGCAGAACGATTAATTCACCGATGGAGGACGCAAAAACGCAAAGTAGGCTTGTTAAAAAAAATAAAAAAGTTCCCAGAAGCGCTACAGAACGACGACCATAACGATCCGAAAATCCTCCGACAAATAACTGTGAAATCGACATGGAAATCAGGTAAAAAGTAAGTGTGTGATAGACAACGGTATGGTCTACACCAAAGGCATCCTCCATCCCGGGCATTGAAGGAAGAAAAATATTAAGAGCCACAGGTCCCAGGGACGACATAGCAACAAGAACAAGAAAAATCATAAATCCCGAAGTACCAACCTGCAGATCTCCTTTCAAGTTTCTACTCCTTGACGGCTTTGCATCCAGTATAACCAAAAAGAGGAAAACATAACTCATCAGTCCGGCTGGAAAAATCAGCAAAAACAGAAATAAATGGTACAGCTGCCCCGACTTGAACGGGGGACCTCCTGATCCACAATCAGGCGCTCTAACCAACTGAGCTACAGCTGCACATCGGAAAGCAAGTGACGAGCCTAAGCAGAACGGATTTATTTAGCAAGAGTGAACCATAAACCGGAGTAATAAAGTCCTTCCAAACTCAAACACAGACAGTGAAAATTCAAAACGTCACTGTTTTTCTACAAGACAAAAAACTGCTTCTTAACCGGGATCATCCCTTCTTCAAAGCATTTCTTCTTCTCATACCGCAATCCTGTGCCTGCAAATCCTTTCGGAATGTCACAAAAACTAGCTCCTTTTCCTTCCAAAAAAGCAATGAGGCTACCCTTCCATACCCGAAAAGAGCAGAAAAATATTAACCATAAATGAGACGATTCAGACGCGCCTAGCGGTTGTGCTGGATCACTTGCAGAAATGCAGATATTGATTAAGAAGTAGTAAAGAGGAACGTCTCTACATTCAGAGTGAAAGAAAAATTTCCTCCATATTCAAGGTAAGTAAAAGTCCGGCTTCCGCTCCACCATATCTCGGAACCCGGACAATTCGGGAATCATATGCAATTCGCGCGGTACGTGGATGAGTGAATCTGTCAAGTACATAAGTGAGACGCTTCTAACCGCAGCCATGCTGTCCCCTGAAGCGGCTTCCTTGTGGGCAAGCCCTTGCTTGGTCTTCCTGTGGTCAGAAAAAGAGCAAAACATCATATGGGCCAACCGCACAGCTCTTCATATCTGGAAACAGCCATCTCTGGGAGCATGGATCACAGCAGCTCCAGGCTTCATTGGTCCCCGCAAAGAATTTCAGCACATCTCGAATCATTTGCCCATCGGTACAGAAAGAGTTGAGCGCCTTCGTTTCTATTCATTCTGTAGGGACCTCAATCTGTCATGCAAATGCCGCTGGGTAAATATAGGCGGAGAGCGCTTCATGCTTGTTAAAAGCATAGCTTTTCTCGAAAAAGAAGAAAATACAGCCAACAAAACTTACCATAACGCAAGCCAATTGCTTGATAAACTTCAGGACATCTCCCTCATTGCCCTCTCCAGAAACGGAGAATTATTACGAGCAACTTCCCCTGCTCTGCACACTATGAAAAAAGCCTCTCAGAAATTAGAGAATTTGATGCTACCAAACGCAAGCATCCCCTCTATGCTGGCCCATGAATTCCAGGGGAAAAACGGTCAAACACATCTTAGCCTGAATATCACAGTGTATGATTTGCAGGCAGAAATGCAGATTGTCCCCCTTGATGTGTCAGGGACAAGCCTGATTCTTGCAAAGCTGGATCAACTCAAACCCCTTGAAAAGAACAGCCCATCCAGAAAAGACGTTCATTCAAAAAATATAATAGCAGAAAAACAGGAACCCGTAGACCCGGAACCAAAAAAAGACACTGGAATATTTCGGAAAGAACGCGAAAATGAAAAAGAAAGTGCTCAAAATATAAGGCTGAGGCAATATCTGGAACCTCGGAAAGAAGATGAGGATGACGAGATAGACATAAGACAGCAAAGCAAAATGATCAACGCAAAAATAGGAAACATATTTCCCTTTACAGGCGCACCGGTACGTATATGTGATAAAAAAATTATCACCGATATGAAAGAAAAGCATGCCCTTCGTGAGATCGCCCGGGCACTTGGAGCAAAAATTGAAGGTGAGCAGCCACCAGAAGAGCAAGCCTTTGAAAGAGAGCCGGGGCTAAACGTCGCAGATGAACTAAAAACAAAGGTAACAGACAACGACCCGGATTCCGCGTCACACAATGAAGTGTTCACCCTTCTGGATAAAATCTCCAACGGTATTCTTGTCTACCGTGATAACCAGCCAGTCTATGCCAACCGCTCATTTCTCTCCATGTTCGGCTGTCCCGATTTCGCTGACCTGCGTTACGGAATATCAATCCCTGATCTTCTGGAAAAAATTGCAAAAAGTGCACAAAATACCGCACCTTCAGAACCGAACACACATAAAAATCGACAAGCACAAAGCTGGCACTTTAACAACACAGCACAATTGCAATTCATTCAATGGGGAGGAAAAAGAGCCATGTTGCTCAATGTGAGCAAAAATGCACTGGCTACGCCCTTATTAAATCACCTGGATCAGGTCAATCAGGTCAGCATCCTTCCCTCTCTCGCGAAAAAACAAACGGATCCCGGCAAAAAAAATGCAAAAGACATAGCTGCAAAAAAGAGCCAGGAACATGAAAGCATACTCTCTGTCGCTACTGATGGCATTCTCATACTTGACAAAAACGGATATATCCTAAGCGTAAACACGCAAGCTGGGAAACTCCTGGGAGGGCAACCGAATGATCATTTGGGACAGAAAGTGATCTCTCTTTTCTCCTCTGATGCTCACGCCTTCGTCACAGATTATTTCCGCACCACCCCGGCTCAATGTAGTACTGATGGCCAGTACCGGACAAAAGTCCGTCACACCAGAATAAAGGATCGCTTGTTGCAGTTTCGTTTTGGGCAGATCATGGACGACCAGGAGACCCGCCATTGCCTCATCCTCTATGAAACTGATAGTTCAGAAGAAAAGCATGAGACCGAGTTGATTGAAGCACGTCAGACTGCAGAAACGGCAAATGCCCAAAAATCAACGTTTCTTGCAAATGTCAGCCACGAAATACGTACCCCGCTCAATTCTATCATTGGCTTCTCGGAGATCATTATACAGGAAAAGTTCAGTGGAATCGAAAACGAGCGCTATCGTACCTATATCCGCGACATTCATACGAGTGGAAATCATTTACTCTGCCTCGTCAATGACCTTCTTGACTTATCTAAAATTGAGGCAGGAAAACTCAAGCTTGACATGCGTGATATTGATATTAATGAAATTGCAAGACATTCTCTTGATTTACTGCAACCAGATGCCAGTCGTTGCCGGATCATCTTGCGTCAGGATCTGGCGCAAAATCTGCCTTATATTATGGCAGACAAGCGCAGTTTACACCAGATACTCCTTAACCTTCTGTCAAATGCAGTCAAATTCACCGAACCGGGCGGGCAAGTTTTGATTTCTACGAATGTAAACGAGGAAAATGAAATCTCCATTCGTGTTCGTGATACCGGGGTCGGCATGACCCGACAGGAACTCAATCTAGCCCTTGAGGCCTTCTGCCAGGTGCACACACCGAATGTTGAACACAAAATATTCGGAACAGGTCTTGGCCTCACCCTGACGAAAGCACTGGCAGAAGCGAATAAAGCAAAATTCAAGCTCTCTAGTACACCGCAGCAAGGAACACTTGCAGAAGTCATCTTTCCAGGAAATCATTTTATCGCCAGATAGTTCACCCCTCTAGAGCCGTGAGACATAAAAGGCTAAGTCCTTTCAGTAAAAAAAACGCCGGAAATGATATCTCGAATCTGATATCTCATCTATCATGGTAGAGGACGGTGATTTCCTATGAGTCGTATATTCAAAAGCAAGACAGTGCTACACCACCTACCCCGTGATCCGGAAAAATGGACCTGGTGCCTGGTCATCATCATCATCTGCGCTATTGCGCTCACCCCTATGATTACCCTTGCAATCATTGCAATAAATCCCTCGGAAAATGTCTGGCCACATCTGATTGCCAATGTACTCCCTGATGCGATATTCAAAACTATTGTCCTCTTGTCCGGTGTCGGGATATGTACCCTGTTCACCGGAACACTTACAGCCTGGCTCGTTACAATGTACCGCTTCCCGGGATGCCGTGTATTTGAGTGGCTCCTGCCCGCACCACTGGCAGCTCCCGCCTATATTATTGCCTATTGTTATGTAGAATTATTTGATTATGCTGGCCCCCTGCACAGAGGGTTGGGAATGATCTTCAGTGAAGCGGATGCCATCCAGAAATGGTTCCCGGAAATGCGCTCAGTTGGAGGCGCCATTTTCGTCATGTCCGTTGCGCTCTATCCCTATATTTATCTTACAGCACGTGCCGCTTTTCTTAATCAATCCGGTCACTTGCTTAATGTCGGTCGCACGCTGGGATGTACAAAACGTAGAGCAATTCTCTGGATTGCTCTACCACTTGCACGCCCTGCCCTCATAGGGGGGTTAACGTTAACAGCAATGGAAACAATCAATGATATCGGCGTTGCAGAATTTTTCGGTGTACAGACGATAACGCTCTCCGTTTATTCAACCTGGCTTGGACGAGGAAGCCTGACGGGAGCAGCTCAACTTTCACTTATCCTTCTCCTCTTCATCTTTGCGCTTATCCAGATTGAAAGCCTTAGCCGTCAACGGCAGCGATTCTATCAGGCAAACAGCTCTTCCCCTTCCCTTACGCCAAGGGAAAAAATGACAGGAAAAAATCAATGGATCGCAACAGGAATCTGTTCGCTTCCCATTACACTCGGCCTCCTGATCCCCCTTGCGACTCTGGCCGGATATACCTTGCCACATCTCTCATCAGCCTCTTTCATGACATACCTGATTCATACGAAAAACAGTCTCCTGATTTCATCTCTTGCCGCCATGATTACGGTCATCACCGCATTGCTTATCGGAAATGCCAAGCACCTCATCCGAACAAAATGGCTCCTCAATTTGTCTTGCATTGCAAGCATCGGTTATGCCATTCCCGGTACCGTGATGGCTCTGGGGATATTGATGAGCATGGCCGCTTTGGACAATATAATCGACAGCTATAGCAGAAGCCTGCTCGGCATTTCGACAGGATTGCTCCTCAGTGGTAGTCTTTTTGCCGTAATCCTTGCGTATGTCATCCGCTTTCTGGCCATGGCCACGGCCTCTATTGAAGCAAGCATGAAAACACTTAGCCCCCATATAAGCATGGCAGCACGAACCATGGGCCACTCAGCAAGTGCAACTTTCCTGCACATTCAATTACCACTTATTCACCCAGCAATAGCAACAGCCATCCTGCTCGTCTTTGTAGACGGCATGAAAGAATTGCCGATTACTCTTCTCTTGCGCCCATTTGATCTTGAAACACTAGCAACACATATCTATTCCTACGCCTCAATGGAGCGTTTCGAAGATACCGCATTGTCCGCACTGACCATTGTGCTCATCAGCCTAGGCCCGGCCATTTTTCTTAACCGGGTAACAAACTGGAGACAATTTCAAAATAAAAAGATCACGCGCAACAGCCTCAGGCAAAAAAATCTTCACATGCGCAATTCCGGAAGTGATCTATAAAAATCAAGAGACCCCGGGTTGATAAGAACCTCAGGGTTCGTGAATTCCCGCCCATGGACTATATCCTTTACCGCAAGTTCACTAATTTTTCCGGATCTTGTACAGGGAATATCTGCAACAGGCAAAATTTTTGCCGGCACATGCCGGCGCGATAAATTACTGCGAATACGGTGACATATTTCATCCTTCAACGCGGCATCAATCCGATATCCCAACGCAAGTTTCACAAACAAGATAACCCGTATGTCATGATCCCACTCCTGCCCAATCACAACAGAACCTTCAATTTGCGGCATAGACTCAATCTGGGCATAAATTTCCGATGTCCCCAAACGAACACCTCCAGGATTCAGTGTTGTATCGGAACGACCATGAATAATCATGCCACCATGTACCGTCCACTCTGCGAAATCCCCCTGGTGCCAAATTCCTGGAAACCGATCAAAATAAGCCTTGGAGTATCTGGAGCCATCAGAATCATTCCAGAACATTACAGGCATGGATGGAAAGGCATTCATACAGACCAGCTCTCCCTTTCCGGACTCCATCAGACATCCCTTCTCGTCACAGATTCCTACATCCATTCCCAAAGCAGGCCCCTGAATTTCACCCCGATAGACACAGCGTGTCGGATCACCCATCACAAAACAACCACAAATATCTGTCCCGCCCGAAACAGAGGCCAAATGCACGTCTTTTTTGATAGACTGATACACATAATCAAAACTTTCTGGAACAAGAGGCGAACCGGTCGAAAGAATCGTCGAAAGATTTGATAAATCATGTGTTTCGGACGGCTTCACTCCCTCATTCTTCAAAGAAGCGATGAATTTTGCAGATGTACCAAAACAAGTTACCCTTTCATCACAGATATAATCAAACAGCACATTTCCGTTCGGATAAAACGGAGACCCGTCGTATAAAAGTAAAGTGACTTCGCTTGCTAGCGCACTCACCATCCAGTTCCACATCATCCAGCCACATGTCGTAAAATAGAAAAGACGATCATTCGGACGCAGATCACAATGGAGCTGATGCTCCTTGACATGCTGGATGAGAACACCTCCCGCACTGTGTACAATGCATTTTGGTGCCCCGGTCGTACCGCTTGAATAGAGAATATAGAGAGGATCATTAAAATCAGTAAGAACAAAATCAATCTCCCCGGAAGGGTATGTGGCAAGCACATCATCAAATATGACAGCTTTATCGCCAATCCGCGCCGCAAGCTGCTCCCCGTGTCCCAGGTAAGGAACAATAATAATCTTCTCCAGAGAAGACAATTCAGAAATAAGCGTGACAACAGCATCCGAGATGTTGAACTTCTTTCCTTTGTAGTAATAGCCATCAGAGACAATCAGAACCCGTGGATCAATTTGACGAAACCGTTCCAAGAGTGCTGCTTCTCCGAAATCAGGGGAACAGGAAGACCAGATAGCCCCCTGTGCTGACACAGAAAGCATCGCGATGAGGGTCTGTGGAATATTCGGCATGACAGCCGCAACACGGTCGCCTTTCTTCAGGTCAAAATCAAGAAAAAAAGCATGCAACCGGGACGTCCGCTCATAAAGTTGATACCAACTTATCCGCTCATGGGCCCTGTCTTCTCCACGAAAAATAATCGCCGCACTTTCATCGCGACGACGGAGCAGATTCTCCGCATAATTCAAAGACGTACCAGGGAAAAAAAGCGTCTCCCTTACATCAGATGACGGGCCGGTAACCGTCTCTCCTGGACTGGAAATGATGCCACAAAAATCTAAAATCGCACACCAGAACCAAACAGGATGACGAACAGAAAATTCGTGAAGCTCTGAAGAACAATTAAGATCGAGATTATACCGGAGATTCACTGCCTGAAGGAAGGCCATCATTCGCGTACCAGCAATACGGCTAGCCCCTGGATCCCATAAAAAATCTGCGTCAGCCATGGTACCTCCCTGAGCCAGCACCGCTGGTATATCACTCCTCCCAGAGGGGAAAATATCCTCTTCAGAAAAAAGAAGGAGAACTGAAAAAAAAAGAAAGAGAGTATTCTGAATAGTTTAGCACATGGAAACAAATTTTTAGTTTCCGAAAAAAAGAAAAAAAGACCAGCATAAGACAGGTCTGAATGCCTGATAGCAACGCGGCAAAGGATTTTTCGGTCCTATGAAGTCCACATAACGTCATTCCGGGCTGAACACCAAAAGCACAGCTTCCGAGAACCGGACCGGGACAGGCACCTCTCAGCTTTCTTTATGAAGGCAATAAATTCTTCCGTTATCCGGAAGACCGCGTATCTATAGCCTGTCAGGTTTCCTGAAAATTCCCCAATCTTCGGCACAGTCCGGATCTTAGTTGAAAAAACAAGGAAAGAGACATATCTATTCAGATGCTGCGGCATATCGTATAAAACAGGAAAAAACAAACCACAGCTGACATCTTTTCAGGAAAAAACAGGAGCGTCTCAGTTATGGATATTAAGAGCTTTCCTTAAAATTAAGTGATCAGTTTGAAGCTTTAACCAAGAACATACACTTTACTCCCCTGTCACGGTCAAAATTATACAGCACCGTAAAAAAACTTAGATTACGCGGCAAGATCATAAATTATCTCGCATAATCCATATCAGAAAAAATCTGATAATAGCTCAAAGAGACCCTGAAGAGCAGATTCGGAACGCGCTTTTCCGAAATATGTATAAAAACAGAGTTGCAGCCCCTTAAAGAAATCATCCGCAATAGAAAAAATCAATTCAGCCACAAGCAGCACACCGAACGTTCACAATCACAACTCTTCCCAAAATCAGTAAAAATCCAAAGAACCCTTTACTATGATCAAAATAACCTGCTATTTTTCAGACATCTGGTATCTGATGGCACGATAGTTTCATTTTCAGGAAAACTCTTCAAAAGAATCAAAAAGATCCGCACGTTAAGTTCTGTACATCCTCTTTTCGGGCAAGCTTTAAAAAAACTCACGCTTCATGAAAAAAGAAAAAGAAAGCTCATAATTCTCCTTCAAATTTCAGGCGCTCACGTGTCTTTATCAATTATTAAAGCGGCCCCTTATGTCAACATTGCTACAAAGAGACGTACCAGCATGCGAAGAAGAGTGATCATTCTCAGCTACCCAAAATTATCCTCACTCACCCCAATAATGAGCAATATAGAAAAAAAGCATCTCTTGTATACTGTCCCCATGCACAGTAAACCTGAACAATAATTCCTTCAGGGTACATGTATAAGATAAATATCTGGCATGTGACGCCATAAAATCGGCACCGAAAGGCCGGAAACAACTAAAATCGGATTCTTCTGCTTTTTCTATGCCCTATCGTTCGAATCACACAAATTGGAATTCCGGAAAGTATTAAAAAACAGGTAAAAAACAAGAATTATCCACTCAAAAATGAAAGTAACGTATAAAATCGGAAAGGAAAGATATCCAAAAATGGAAATTCATAAAAAAATGAGATATCCTTGATATATGAGGATCCTTGAAGATCCTCATATATCAGCAAGAGCCGTTAATACAGATCTTTTCATAAATCCCTTAAAGGTTTTCTCATGGCTACTTCCTACGATCTCATCGTCATTGGTACAGGACCTGCCGGTTATGTCTGTGCTATCCGCGCCTCCCAGCTCGGTATGAAAGTTGCTGTCGTTGAAAAACGCAGCACACATGGTGGCACATGCCTTAATGTCGGCTGTATTCCTTCCAAGGCTCTCCTCTACGTTTCTGAAATATTTCAGGAATCAAAGGAGACCTTCCCCTATCTGGGTGTCGGAACCGGTAAACCTGAACTTAACCTGAATGCCATGATGAAACATCGTGATGAGGTGGTAAATGCAAATGTTCAGGGCATTGGACTGCTCCTCAAGAAAAACAAAATTGATCAATTTAGGGGAACAGCAAAAATCCTGGAGCAGGGAAACGTCCGCGTCACGCCGGAAAAAGATCATAGTTTTAATCTGAATGCTCAAAATATCGTCATCGCAACAGGATCAGAATCTATCAGTCTCAAGGGAATAAACGTTGATGAAAAACGCGTGGTGACATCAACAGGTGCCCTCAATTTGAGCAAGGTTCCGGAAAGCTTACTCATCATTGGAGCCGGAGTCATTGGGCTTGAACTCGGTTCAGTGTGGCAAAGGCTTGGTGCTGATGTAAGCATTGTGGATGTCGCAGACCACATTCTGCCCGGCATGGATAAGGAAACCGTAAAAACATTCCAGAGCATCCTGATAAAACAGGGAATCCATTTCAAAATGTCGTCAAAAGTGACCTCCGTCGAATCAGATGAAAAAACTAATAAAGTCAGTATAAAATCAACAGAGGGGGACAAAAAAGAATTCCTGCAAGCAGATATCGTCTTGCTTGCCATTGGAAGGAGACCCTATACACATGGACTGGGGCTAGAAGATGTCGGTGTCCTCCTTGATGAGAAAGGACGCGTCAGAATCGATGCCTTTTTCAAGACAAATATTGATGGCATTTATGCAATTGGTGACGTCATCGCAGGTCCTATGTTGGCTCACAAAGCAGCAGATGAGGGCGTGGCGCTCGCAGAAATCATCGCAGGGCAGGCGGGGAACGTAAATTACAACGTCATTCCGAACGTGATCTATACAATGCCAGAAGTCGCAGGGATTGGAAAAACAGAAGAGGAATTGAAAGAAAACGGAATTGATTACGCAAAAGGAAAATTTCCTCTCACGGCCAATGGACGGGCGCGCGCAATGCACAAAACAAATGGAAATATCAAAATTCTGACCGATAAAAAAACAGACAGGGTGCTCGGTGCCCATATGATCAGTCACAATGCCGGTGATCTTATCCATGAAGTGGCCGTTTTGATGGAATTTGGCGGCTCCGCAGAGGATCTGGCTCGAACATGCCACGCTCACCCGACATTATCTGAAGCCGTCAGGGAAGCGGCACTCAATGTAAATAAATCTGCAATACATATGTGATTTATGAAAATAATTTCATTACCACTCCACAAACAGAAGATAACTGAATTTGCTAAAGGCTCTTTCATGACAAAGATAAACAGAAAGCAATAAAGTGAGGAAATCCCACCAGCCTCTTTTTTTTGTTGTCCTTCTGGTCATCTGGTTAACTATGTTCCTATCACAGACTCACGCGCAAACCGGCTCCTCTTCAACACAATGCAAGGCATTACCCCCCGCAGGGATATGGGCGAATCTAAAAGCAAAAAATCATGAGCTAATACGACTGGAAATTACCAGAATTTGCCGTACTGATCAGAAAAAAAAGGACAGCTCCCTCTGGGAAATCCGCGCCTATTCCAGATGTATGCCCCGAGATTGCAAATGGGGGAGAGAAAAAGCCAAAATGGATGCTCAAGGCAGACTCAACGTCCGTTTTCAGACCTTTTCAGCAGAACGTATTGTATCCCTTGTGCAAAAAGAAAATAAAATTTATGCAGATATCAAAATCCGTTACCGCAAAAAGCGTAAGGACGATCTGCAAAGCCTTGTCTTCACCCGAAGCGATGAGTAAAGCTCGTATGCAAGCAGAATTCAATCTCATACAAACTGGAATAATGAAATGAATATCCCGCTTATGCCGTGTCTTTCCTGAAAAAGACAAAAAGGCATATAAGTATAATGATTATGCATTCAGAAAGACCCTCAAGAGCTCATACCCACAGCTGGACAATAACCCACAACAACAATAAAACGACAATCCTTCCACTCAGGCAACCTGCCTTCTTTTTGCTTTCATCAAGATAATCGTAGCTTCACACATGGAGGTGAAAGTTTCGATAGACGTCAGGCAATCGCTGTGAATCCACATCCCTATAAAGCTGTGTAGTGGAGAGAGCGGTATGACCAAAAAGATCACGGAGATCACCAATGACTGAAAGGAGATGTGTTGCAAAGGAATATGGCTTCACGCACGTGGATGAGACTTTCGATAGACCTCAAGCAATCGCTGTGAATCTACCTCCGTATAAAGCTGTGTAGTTGAAAGACTGGCATGGCCAAGAAGATCTTGAACAGCACGGAGATCTCCACTGGCTGAAAGGAGATGCGTCGCAAAGGAATGACGCAAAGCATGAGGCGTAGCGCTTTCAGGAAGCCCAAGCGCCGCGCGCGCGCGCGCCATAGCCAACTGAACAACCCGCGCCGTCAGACGACCTCCGCGTACGCCTACAAACAGGGGTGACACACCACTCAAATGGTAAGGACACACCTCCAGATAACGATCAATCATCTTCTTGACAATGGGTAAAACAGGAATATCCCTCATCTTTCCACCTTTTCCGATAACACGCAAAATCTCATCTTCTTCAGATAACGGCGCTTGACCACGATTAAGTGAAAGAGCTTCAGAAACTCTTATCCCACATCCATAAAGCACTGTTAAAACAGCCGAATCCCGGACCCCAACCCAAGTCGGACGATCCGTTGTCATATGATGACCAGAAAAAACCACATCCTTCGCAGCCTTCAATGTCAATGGCCTAGGAACATGATGTGGTATCCTGGGCATGGGCATGGACATGATCGTCATGGCATCAGCAAGACCTTGCCGTTCAAGATAGCGGTAAAAACTGCGGATTGTTGAAAGCCCGCGCGCAACGCTACGGCTAGAGACCCCTTCAAGACGCCGCGCCGTCATAAATGCACGAAAATCTGACCGATGCAGCATCGATAAATCTTCCAGACTAACCTTGTGCCCCAGATGCCGCGACAGAAAAGAAATAAACTGCCTGAGGTCCCTGCCATACGCATCAATTGTGTTCACGGGGGAGCGCCGTTCATGACGAAAAACATTCAGAAATGAAAGAATAATAAGAACAACATCATCTTTAGCCTGTGGAAGATAAATCAGTGTCTGATTTCCAGTCTCCATCCTTGCAAATCTCCGACTAATTCATATCTGTAAATTCTTTAGCAGGATCGCTTTCACGAGAAATCACAGTGGTCTTCCCTCAGTAGGCGAACAAGAAAGCAGGCTTCTAAAAACTGAACCCGATAAAGCAACAACATCAACGTCATTGGATATAGCTAAACGCTGCACATCTATACAGCCATGAATTGAGTGAGCCAAAATATTCGTGGTAATATCCTCGTAAGAATCATAAACGATGCGAACGTCACGAAGCAGCTCTATTCCATCTATTCCTGCGTCCATAAGATTTTTGATAGAGAAAGAAACAAAGCTTGCCCCCACACGGGCAGACAAAAGCGCCTGATTAACACTAAAACAGGGACCAAGAATGACCTCAATACCCTTTCTTCTTAGCTGCCGGCAAGCCTTCATGCTTTCCCATGTTATAGGGAATTGAATAGCCACATTTTCAGAATTCTCCAGAGAAAAATGCTTTTTTAAAGAATCAATAATCCTGTAAACTGTTTTGGCAAAATCATCTCCCCTCCCACACTCTGTTTTCAGAGGCATGAAGACAGAGCATTTCACTGTATTGCATAAATTAAAGACCACGGATTCCATTTCTGGAAAATTAGGGTCATTGATGATTAATCCGCTTATAAGATCAGCTTCCCTCAACTCTCTGAGTTCATGCACGTGCCATTGATCTTTCGATTCAGTCTCATTTATTTCCGCGAAAAATTTCATCTCGGCTCCTATCCTGATATTCCTATTCTGTCTTTTCATTGTTCTTTGATCATCTTCTTTTGGACCTGCTTAAAGAACGTTTAGTTTGTTTCTTTCGTTTCTTCTGCATTCATTGATAGATATCTGGCCCATAAATCAGGACGTCGCTCTTTTGTAAGCCTTTTTGCTTCCTCTGCCCTCCAGCGCGCAATTAAAAGATGATCACCAGAAGTTAAAACAAGTGGAATCTCCAAACCTTCAAATTGCCTGGGCCTTGTATAGTGGGGATATTCAAGCAATCCGTTTTCAAAACTTTCCTCTTCACCTGAAATAGATTTTCCCATAATACCCGGCAAAAGACGGACACAGGATTCTATTAAGGCCATTGCAGCAATTTCACCGCCAGATAGAATAAAATCACCAATCGAAATTTCTTCCGCCTCGCGGCTTTCAATCAGTCTTTCATCTATTCCTTCAAAACGTCCGGCAAGCACAACAACTCCCGGGCCCTCAGAAAGCTCACGTACCCGTGCCTGATTCAACGGCTTCCCCCGAGGTGAAACATACAAAAGTGGTCTTGAATCATCGGGGTTTATCAAATGATCAACCGCGCGCGCCAACACATCAACGCGCATTACCATACCGGGACCACCGCCTGCAGGCGTATCATCAACATGATGATGCCGATCTGTAGCAAAATCCCGTATGTTAATAACATCCAGAGACCACAGGCCGTCCCTCAAACCACGCCCTGTGAGACTTGCACCTAAAGGACCGGGAAACAGTTCAGGAAAAATAGTCAATACACTACTGCGCCACACAGTCGCCTCTCCAGAGAGCTACCGACCGATCCAAGATCTAAAATCTTGACAATTGCCAATCTTTCCGGTCACTGCAAAATATTAAAAAATGTCTCGCACACAACTTTAAAAAGTAAAAGCAGAAGACTTTACTCTAACATAAAATCATCAGGTGGCGTAACAATAAGACGGCCAGCAGAAATATCGACATGCGGAACAAAGCGACGACTGAATGATAAAAAATCTATACTGCCATCAGAACACGTAACTTCCAGAAAAGCACCGGCACCGTGATCATCTACGGCAGTGACGGTCCCAAAACTCTTACCATCAATCCCTACAACATCTATGCCGATAAGATCGGCATAGTACCAATCATCTTCATCTGTCTCCGGAAACCGGGAACGCGGGACGAAAAGCTCAATTCCACGTAGTGATTCAGCACCATCTCGGTCACGAACACCTCTCAATGTCGCAACAAAAAGCTCCCCAATTGCCTTCAGGGAAAGAATCTCGACAGAAAAAACACCTGCGGAGTCCATAAGGGAACCATATGATGCAATATCTGCAGGAACAGAGGTAAAGCTCCTGAGCTTCACATCGCCCCGTACACCATGTACACCAACGACCACTCCAATCAGAATAAGCCTGTCGTTACCTTCAGGGAACACGAAGAAGCAGCCTCACCCCGCTGGTGCCTCTTCTGCCCTGGCGTGTAGACGCTCCAATGCCTTTTTCCCCGGCAAAGCTTTCTTCGGATTATTCTTCACAGGACGTTTCATTACACCAAAAGCGTCCAGAAAACGTAAAACGCGATCCGTTGGTTGCGCGCCCTTCGAAAGCCAGGTCTTCGCACGCTCTGCATCCAGCTTCACACGATTCACGTTATCTTTGGGTAGCAAGGGATTAAAAGCCCCTACCTTGTCAAGAAAGGCACCATCCCGCGGACAGCGGGCGTCTGCAACAACAATATGATAATAGGGCCTCTTTTTTGACCCGCTTCGTAACAACCTTATCTTCAATGCCATCTTTCTTTTTCCTCTAGTCTTTCTTTTTCAACGACCTAAAAAAATCAGTAAGGCCACCACCGGAACCACTCAAACCTGACAATCCGGGCGGGATTTGTGGCAAGCCGCCACCAAAAAGACCTGATGTCGTTCCCTTCTTCTTCCCCCGCTTCCCTTTCCCGAAAGCCTTCATCATATCAACAGCCTGATAATACATTTTCAAAAGCTTGTTTACATCTTCTACCCTAACACCAGCGCCAGCAGCAATACGCTTCTTGCGGCTTGCCTTGAGCACATCAGGTTTGCGACGCTCTAGGGGCGTCATGGACGAAATTATAGCAATCTGACGCTTGATCGACTGATCGTCCATCCGGGACGACAGAAGCTGATCTTTAATCTTGCCTATCCCCGGTAACATGCCGAGCATACCCGCAATACCCCCCATCTTCGTCATCTGTTCAAGCTGTCCGGAAAGATCCGTAAGGTCAAAATTACCCTTCTCCATTTTCCGGGCAAGCTGCTCTGACGTCCCGGCATCAAAGGCCTGAGAGGCTTTTTCTACCAGACCGATAATATCACCCATGCCCAAAATCTGATCGGCAACCCGCCCGGGACGAAACAGATCCAGACAATCAAGCTTTTCTCCTACGCCTGCATATTTGATCGGCCGACCGGTCACTGCACGCATCGAAAGCGCCGCACCCCCTCGACCATCGCCATCAAGACGCGTCAGAACCACACCTGTCAGGCCAAGACAACTATCAAAGCCTCTTGCGATATTGACCGCATCCTGACCCGTAAGGGCATCTGCAACAAGAAGAATCTCATGCGGATTGACAAGAGCTTTAACAGACGACATTTCTACCATTAACGGTTCATCAATATGAACCCTGCCTGCCGTATCAAGGATGACAACATCTACACCGGAAAGCTTCGCCGCCTGCATCGCACGCATCGCGATTTGTGCAGGAAGCTGGCCTTCAACAATCGGCAATGTTTCAATCCCTGCTTCACACCCCAGAACACGGAGCTGTTCCTGTGCCGCAGGACGATAAACATCCAGAGACGCCAGCAAAATCTTCTGCTTATCCTGCGTGCTCAGACGCAAACCAAGCTTCGCGGCCGTTGTCGTCTTCCCCGACCCCTGAAGACCCACAAGCATAACCGCAATCGGCGATTCAGCCTCCAGATTAATCCCACCTGCATCTTCTCCTAGGAGATGGACAAGCTCATCATGCACAAGCTTAATAACCTGCTGGACGGGCGTTACAGACTTTATGATCTCATGACCAATCGCTTTATGGCGAATCCTGTCAATGAATGACTGCACGACCTCAAGTGCGACATCAGCCTCCAGCAAGGCCCGGCGAATCTCAATTAATGCCTCATTCACGTCTTTTTCAACTAAGACAGCACGTTTTTTCAGGCGATCAAAAATGGGAGCCAAACGACTTGACAGATGATCAAACATCCTTACCCCTCCCTTAGCTCTTTAAAACTGAGTAAAATTAAACCTAAAAAAACAAAAGCGTAAAGCTGAAAATAGCTCATAAACAGTCAAATACAGGCTCTTTTTCGTTGCCGCCCGCTTCCACATCGCCCTTGCACAAAATAAGACACCACACACAAAAAGCTCTCCTCTCCCGCAGAAAAAAGAGAAAATTCAAAAACCACGCAGCCCAGATACAAGCATCTGGTCAGAGAGATAGTCATTCTTCAAATTAGGGAGTGAGTCAAGCGTCATTTGTTTCCGCTAGGCAACCCTGATTTTCTGTTTGCAGTTGAGATGAAAGACGTTCCAGTGCAGCCTTCACCGTCGGGGGTGGATCCGGTGCTTCGGCTGTCTCCTTGATCAGACAACGATTTCCGTCCGCTATCGACTTTTCCAGCCGTCCCATAAAATCCTTTCTAGGCAAGCCAGGAGGAATAGGCTTCAGAAAATCAACAATGATTTTCCCAGAAAAATGGACTGCCGAACGCCGCGGCCAGAACAAACCGGAATTAAGCGAAACAGGGACGCAAGGAAGATCAAGATGACTATAAAGAAACGCAATCCCCGGCTTGCAGACAGGAAAATTTCCCGGCGCACAACGAGACCCTTCTGGAAAAATCAGAACCTCGCGTTTATCTGCCAATGCCGTCTTAGTCGCAGCAAGAAGATTACGAAGAACCGTAACACCACCAGACCGGTTAACTGGGATAAAGCCCAGATTGGAAAAATAAAAACCCAGAACAGGAATCCTAAATAATTCCTGCTTCATTAAAATAACTGGAAAGGATAAAAAATAAAACAAAACTTGCGTATCCCAGGTCGACTGATGCGCTGATGCAACAAAAAATGGCGGCTCAGGAAGACGATCCAGACCACGAACTTCAACCTCTACCCCGACAATCCAGCGATGCAAAAACATAACCACACCGCCCCACAAACAAAAGAGCTTAATACGGAAAGACAAGGGTAAAAAAAGAAGAGAGAGACACACAATCAAAAACAGAACCATCAGAAGGTAAAAACAAAAATTAAAAAGACCGCTGCGCCACAACATTATTCAATATCCCCTCGCCTTCCAGAAAGTCCCTACGCATAAGGGAGGGGCTCAGCAAAATGAAAAAAACAGGCACAGATTAAGAAAAACAAAAAGAAACTTAAGATACTCAGTAAAAATCATTAACATGACAGGAAAGGATAGCCATTCTTTAATATTCTGCATCTTACGAACTTCACTTGATGATACAGAATAAGGAATCAGTTCCACACTACGCATTATGCGCCGAAAAGTCACCAAACTTCTTGGCATATGGTAATCACTGGTTACGAGAATCAGCCGGTGATACCCATTCTTCTGTATCCAGGAAAGTGACTCCCGCGCATTCTCAAATGTATTACGTGCCAATCGGTCAATATACACACAACAGTCTAAAAGATCGGAAAATTCACGCAGGTGAAATTTAAGGATCTGCTCGCGATTTTCCTCATGCACGCCAGAAACAAGGAGATGAGATGCATAGCCTTCACGCAAAAGCTGGAGAGCGCTTTCTATCCGTGAGGTCCCACCGGTAAGGACAATAATTCCATCTGCTGATTTCATCGGCAAAACAAAAGCTTTGGAAAGAGAGTAGAAAAAAATCAGAAAACCTAACAGCAGAACACACAAACCGGTTAAAAACGCATAGAGAGAAAACCTTATTAAAGATAACAAGCTAATAATACACTTATTTCTCATAAAAACAAAACCCCGGAAGTATAAAGAAGATATTTCAAACGATCAGACAATTCAATAAATGCTTTTCAGATAATTATGAACCGTGATACGTGAGACAAGCATACTGACGATAGACAAAACTAACGTCACACTCAAAATACCAAGATAACTCTCCCAGTCAGGTGCCAAGGCATAAGCTAGCCGACCGTCTCCGGCAGATTCCGGAACATAAGAAAGAACAATCCAGGTAAAAAGAAAAATCAAAATGGCTGCTATGCCACCACCAATCATTCCTCCCTGAATGCCAAGCTTCAGAAAATGGCGCTCAAACTGTCTTGAAATAAAGGAACGGTCAGCACCAAACAGGTAAAGCATTTCCAGAATGTCACGACTATTGTCCATAGCACTGCGCGTTGCAAAAATGATGATCGCACCAGTTGCCGTAAATATAAGCATAAGAACAAAAAGACCAACCAACTCCAGACACCGCGCAATAAAACGGATCCGATCCCGCCAGAACTGATGATTATCAAGCATTGCACCGGGAACGACTTGCCGGAGTTTCGTCCCCAAGACCGAGAGATCAACGCTGCCAGCGTCCTCTTCCAATCTGAGAGCAAGTAAACGAGGCACAGGCAATAAATCAAGGGCAAAGTCCTTCCCCAGCCAAGGTTCCAGAAGCCCCCTCATTTCCTCTTCCCCGTAAAGATGCGCAACAATAACACCCGGCGTTGCCTCAATCAGCTCAAAAACACGCGCAACCTGCTCATCCGGATCAATCGTCTCAAGGGGCATAAGCTGCACCGTGACTTCCTGTGATGCCGCTTCAACCCACCCCCGCGCAGCCTTGTTGACTGACATAACACCGGACAAGGAAAGACAGGCCAGAAAAGACATGATCCCGGTTACAAAAAGCAACGCACGGCTCAAAACCGTAAAACGAGGAACAATAAGATCAGCCTGTGAACCTAAAAAGGGAAACCAACAGTCAACAGCGGCAAGAAGCAATTGCGCAGAACCCCGCAAAAAGCGGGCCACTTTCTTCAAACCTGCGTTCAGGAAAAATTTTAACAGACTGAAAAAAAACAAAAAACCTCCTCTACTGGTAATTTCACTAGTACCTCTTTGTATCATGGCAACCTTGTATAAAGATGCCCTCCTTCCAATACCAGGCGAGGGGCGGGAAACTGCTCCATGATTCCTGTGTCATGGGTTGCAATGATAACTGTCGTGTTCAATCTTTTAAGTTCCATAAAAAGACGAAGCAGGCGTTTAGCCATCAGAGGATCAACATTGCCGGTCGGCTCATCAGCCAACAAAATTGCCGGTTGCGAAACAACGGCTCGAGCAATAGCAGCCCGTTGCTTCTCACCCCCGGAGAGAACAGGAGGAAAAGCCTGCATCCGCTCCCCGAGACCAACCCATTTCAAAAGTTCCACAACATCATTCCTGTAAGAAGATTCCTCACGACCTGCAACGCGCAGCGGTAATGCAATATTCTCATAGGTTGATAGATGATCAAGTAAACGAAAATCCTGAAACACAACGCCAATCCGTTTGCGAATCTCTGGAAAATCATCACGACGCACAGACGAAACATCTCGGTTAAAAAGAGAGATCAAACCTCGTGTCGGATGCAGTGATAAAAATAGAAGCCGCAACAAGGAGGTCTTCCCGGCACCGGAGGGGCCCGTTAAGAAATGAAACGAACCAGGAGGAACGCGAAACGAAACATCACGCAAAACTTCCGGACCGATACCATAGCGCAAGCCTACATTCTCAAAACGAATCATGCTGTAAACTGCTCTCTTTAGTTATTATCCTAGCTTACAACCGTTCTTCCCGGCTGTACCAAAGCTGAAGCCTTACAGAAAAATGAAACATGCACAATGTCTTTCCCCGTATACGAATCAAAAAAGCATGTAATAATCATTGTGCTTAGGAGGGAAATCATTCACTTAAGAAGGTCTCATGTATATTATTTGTCCCCAATGCGGCACAAATTATGCGGCGACAGATGACGCACTGGGTCAGGCAGGCCGCCACGTCAAGTGTCGCAAATGTCGGTATGTCTGGTTCGTTTCTCCCTATAATATGGAGCAACAAGATGAGCGTATTTTTTCTCATGATACTCTCACAGACTTGGAGCCAAATTCTCTTTCAACAAACGATTTCGATTGGAAAAATTACGAAGAGAATAACGAAAATTCCAGCATGAAAAAAGAAAATATCTTGCAACCGCAGAATACGGAAACATGGAAATTACAAGAAAATATTATCCGAAACGCGTGGGAAAAAACAGTAAAATCCCGCCTGCCTTCTCCCTTTCACCATCGCTTCCATAATCCATGGATAATTGCAGGTAGCGTTGGCATAATGCTCCTTGTTCTCGGATACGGCCTTTTCCTGGCACGTGTCTCCGTGGTTAGGCTCCTACCAGGAACCGCCAGGCTCTACGCTGCTATAGGCTATCCCGTAAACCTAAGGGGCTTAGAATTTCACCAAACAAAATACAAATGGATGGTTGAAAATGGATTGCCTGTCCTTGTGATCCAGGGCACAGTAAGCAACATCACGGATAGCCTTCAGGCCGTGCCACCCCTCAGGCTGGCCTTGTTCAATGAAGACGGCGTTGAAATCTATCGATGGACAGCAAAAGTCAAGAAACAAAAATTAAGACCAAACGAACAGATAAAATTCTCAACTAAATTGATTACCCCACCCAAAGCGGTCAATCTCCAGATCCGCTTTACAGATCACGATAAAAAATAAAAACCCTGATACAAAAAAAGAAAAAACAAAAGAAGAAGCGCTGGAGAAAGAGACAGGGCTACCGAATAAATCAAATAAATGCCTGTTTAACGTGAAAAATAAAACAGCACGCCAATCTGCTCCCTTCCGGCCCCTCCCCTCGCATACCGCGTCCTCTGAAAAAACAAAAAAAGAAAAGAACAAAAAAACGCAAAAATAGACCAGAAAAGAAAATCCTTCAAAAAATGCACAGGCAAACCAAAGACTAGGGCACAATTAACGCACGGCAGACCAATTTTCTGCAATCCTAGTATCAACAATCAGAGGAATCTTTAGCTTCAGTGCAGGTCCTGATGCCTCTTCCATAACAGATTTAATCGTTTCAACAGCACTCCCGACATAATCATCAGGCACCTCAAACAGCAGTTCGTCATGCACCTGCAAAAGCATACGAACTGGCAAGTTCCGCTCTTTCAAAGCTGCCTGCATACGCACCATCGCACGGCAAATAATATCTGCAGCAGAACCTTGAATCGGGGCATTAACAGCCGCACGTTCTATAAAAGAGCGGTGGTGCCGATCCCTGGAATTAATATCCGGATAATGAATCTTGCGCCCAAAAATTGTCTGTACGAAACCATGTTCATGACAAAAGGCCTTCATTTCTTCCACATAGGTCCTGATGCCAGGGAAGCGCTCAAAATATATATTCATGTAATTCAGAGCTTCCTTTTGAGAAATCTTGAGCTGTTTGGACAGACCAAAAGGTGAAATACCGTAGATAATACCGAAATTTATCGCCTTGGCACGGTGACGTGCACGAAATTCTGCTGGATCTGAAGAGGCTCCGAATATTTCTCTGGCTGTCATAGTATGAATATCAACTCCGTCAAGGAAGGCCTGCTGAAGGTTTGGAACTTCCGTAATATGGGCAAGAATACGCAATTCAACCTGATTGTAATCGGCACTGATAAGTTTATGACCGGGAGGGGCAACAAATGCCGCACGGATCCGTCTTCCATCTTCTGTATGTGCAGGGATATTCTGTAAATTGGGATGACTTGACGACAAGCGACCGGTCGTCGTTGCGGCAAGGGAATAGGACGTATGCACGCGGTGCGTACGAGCATTGATATGTGTTAAAAGGGCCTGTGTGTAGGTTGATCTGAGCTTCGAAAGCTTACGCCATTCCAGAATTTTTGAGGGAAACTCATAATTCTTTGAGGCAAGACCCTCCAATATATCTGCACCGGTCGCCCACAAACCCGTCCTGGTCTTTTTCCCTCCTGGAAACTCCATTTTCTCAAATAGAATATCCCCGACCTGCCTTGAAGACGCAGGATTAAAGGCAAAGCCTGCCAATAATTCCAGTTCCGATGCAAGCCTTTCCAGACTTTTACCAAATTCCTTTGATAAGTTAACTAAAACATTCGTCTCAATTCCAATGCCTGCATATTCCATCTTCGCCAGTGTCTCTATCATGGGACGTTCAAGCAACTCATAAACAGTCGAAAGGCGCTCACTTATAAGACGGGGCTTGAGTCTTCTATAAAGACGCAGAGTAAGATCCGCATCTTCAGCCGCATAAGCTGTTGCCTTATCAACGGGAACAAAATCAAAGCTTATCTGGCTCTTGCCGGTCCCGACAACATCCTTAAACAAAATGGATTGATGATTCAAATGCAGTCGGGAGAGTTCATCCAGACCATGGCCGTGTTTGCCTGCATCCAGAACATAAGAAATCAGCATCGTATCATCAACAGGTCTGATCCTGATACCATAGCGGGCAAGAACAACCCAATCATATTTCAGATTTTGCCCCACTTTAATGACACACGGCGATTCCAGAACCGGTTTCAGAATCGCAAGCGCCTCCTTCATATCAATTTGCTGAACAGGGTGAGACTTGTCATCTTCTGAAAGATTTTCGTCCACCCGGTGATTAAGAGGAATGTAACAAGCCTTTCCAGGTGCCGTGGCAAGAGAAATGCCGACTAGAATGCAATCCATTGAATCAAGAGAGGTTGTTTCAGTATCAATCGCAACAACGCCTCTCTCAAAAGCATCGGCTGTCCAGAGACGCAGTTCCCCGGGCGTGGTTACACACTCATAGGCACTATGGACGATCTTCACCTCTTCACAAGCCCGTGACCCGGAAAGCGCCTGCGGCGTCCCTTTCCTGCTCCGCTCTGAAGGAAGACCGCGCCAAATCCCGGAAGGAACAGGAACGGCCATGAGACGAGAGTCAGGTTCAATAGACGCGACGCTAATACCCATCATTTCGCTGACACGTGCTGTCAACGAAGTGAATTCCATGGCTTTCAGAAAAGCAATCAGCCTGACAGGATCAAACTGTACAAGACCAAATGAATCAAGGGGAAGAGTAACAGGAACATTCCGGTCCAATTGTACCAAACGGAAAGATAACAATGCCTGTTCAGAAAAATGAATGAGATTTTCATGGTGTCGTGAATCTTTAAGCTCCTCTAAACGGGATAAAAGAACCTCCAGACTACCGAATTCATTTATAAATCGTGCCGCTGTCTTGATACCAATTCCGGGAACACCGGGCACATTGTCTATGGCATCACCCATCAGAGCCTGCACATCGGCAACTTTATTCGGTGAAACACCAAATTTCTTCAGAACTTCTTCAATGCCTATGACTTTATTTTTCATCGAATCAAAGAGCTCAACGCGCTCATCAACCAGCTGCATCAAATCCTTATCAGAGCCAATGATAGACACGAAAGCCTCTCTAGAAGAAGCTTGTTTCGCATAGGTTGCCAGCAAATCGTCGGCCTCGAACCCCTCCTGTTCAAGGCAAGGAATCGAAAAGGCCCTTGAAGCTTCGCGAAAGAGAGGAAATTGAATGACAAGATCCTCAGGCCTTTCCTTCCGGTTCGCCTTATAGGCAGGGTAAATACTGTTCCGGAATGTGTCGCCAGGTGCATCAAAAATAACAGCCAGATGTGTAGGAGATTCCCTGCTTTTTAAGTCCTGCAAAAGCTTCCAGAGCATGTTGCAGAACCCGGAAACTGCTCCAACCGGTAAATTGTCCGACTTACGCGTCAAAGGGGGTAACGCGTGATAGGCACGGAAAATATAGGAAGAGCCGTCAACAAGGAAGACATGATCTCCGGCATTAACAGGACAGACGACAGTGGAAGGTGTATTTGCTATCATGTTCTGATTATGTCATAGACGTGTCGGTGTGGAAATCTGTCAATGATCAATATTCCGAAACCGGAGAACCGGTACAGTCATGGTGTTACGGATTGACTGTATGGCGCCCGTAGCTCAGCTGGATAGAGCGCTGCCCTCCGAAGGCAGAGGTCACAAGTTCGAATCTTGTCGGGCGCGCCAGTTTCTTCTCAAGATTACAATGCGTTAGATATTTTCAAAGCATTTTCTTTGACAAAAAAGGTGTATACACACATTATACACACAGACCGTGTGTATGAGGGTTTGCTTGGGAAAAGATGTAAACAACAAGATTGATGTGCGTGGGGATGGTTGCATTGTCCTGTATCAACGGGAGAATCGGGACGGCACGGTCAACCCAATCTATCAAATGCGTATCCGTGTTCCTCTACCTGCCTCAAAGGGATATTTCAGAGGCAGCACAGGAGAAAGCAACCAAGTACAAGCATCTCGGATTGCCCTCAAAAAATTTGAAGAACTCTATTTTAAGGTAAAGAGTGAAGGCACTCTTCAAGGCAAATCATTCAAAGACCTGTTTAATGAATGGAAAGAACACTACCCAAAGGTTAGCAATGAAAGTCTACCAAAATATATTGATTGGTCAGTCAAAAGGGTTGGCAAATACCCGTTTGATTTTTTTGTAGATGAAAAAGGCAATCCAAAAATAGATACCCTCACCCAACAGGATTTTGAGGAATATTGGATCTATCGAAGAAACAATTCCATCAAGAATGGAGTTCCTTTCTCTCCATCAAACAACACTCTTCGCAAAGAATGCACCCTTCTTAATCAGATGCTCGCCTACGCATTTGAAAGAGGATACTTGCTCAGAGAACTTAAAATAAAACGCCCTACTCCAGACAAAAACTCTAGACGCCCAACTTTCTCAAAAGATGATTGGCGGACAATAAAAACTGGTATGCGAAAACGAGTGAGCGAGGCTTGGGGCGCATTCAGAAGAGACAGGTTTTTTCTCCAGCAGTATGTCCTAATCCTCGCAAATTGTGGCGTTCGCTTAGGAGAACTTCGCAACCTCACTTGGAGTGACATCAGAAGAGAAAATTATGATGATGAACTGAAAGATGAACTGAAAGATGAAGTTCGTTTGATACTTCTAGTTAGGGGCAAGACTGGCATTAGAGAAGTTGTCTGTAATGCAGGCACGGAAGTGTATTTTGAACGAATGTATGATTTCCGTAAGGAAGAACTAAACGCACATCCCACGAAAGACAGTTTTGTTTTTTGTCACCAAGACGGTCGACCAATTCAATCCATGAGAAAAGCATTCGATGCATTGCTGAATGATTTAGATTTGAATAAGGACAGTTCGGGGCGTGACAGAACCCTTTACTCATTGAGACATATGTATGCAACCTTTCGGTTGAGTGAAGAAGTTTCCTCTTACCTATTGGCAAGACAAATGGGCACCTCAGTAGAAATGCTGGAGAAACATTATGGACAAGTTGTGAATAGATTGGTTGCAACACAAATTACAAAGACAGGAAGCAAACACACTGCAAGAGTTTCAGATAAAGTTTATCCGTTCTAAATCATATAGGGTCTCTATTGCATTTATAGATTAGGAATTAGTTTTCAGTCTTATAGGGACATAGGTGTTGTCATTACATCTGTATTGGACTACGCAATTTCATCCAAAATCACAAAAACTATAATACAATAAAATCAACAGTTTAGAAAAAATCTAATGTCAGTTCTATTGAAGGGTAATAACAACACCCTGTTTTGATGGTTTTAGAGGTTCAAACTACAAAGTTGCGATGGATTGGAGTGTGTTTCTCTGTTTTCGTTGTGCAGTGATTTCTTGCATCTTTCTGTCACGCACCATCTTTAGTCCTTCATTCACCAGTGCGTTGATAGAAGTCGTTCCACCATCAAATTCCTTTACCTTTAGACAATCCATCCAAAGGTCATGATCAATTCTTGCTGTGTAATCATGTGTCACTTTCATTCTGCATTTTCTCCTTCCCGATAAATCTCATTCCTAATCTCATCCTCTGATGCATCGATGGACTCTTTAGTCATCGCACTTGTCATCAGTCATCGCACTTGTCATCGAGTTTGGATTCTGGAAAACATCGTCTCATTTTCCTTGTTTTTCCATCCACCACCGAGTTCTCTTCTGAGTGTGATGAAGTCTTTACCCACATCCATTCTTAGTCTCTGTTCAGTGAATGACACATCATCGAGAGCATCCATTATTTCTAAGAAGAATTCTCTACGTTTTCGTCTGATGCGTATGCCGGTATTTGAATTGAACGCACCATTTCAGTTGAATTTATAATTTCTGTATCTTCTGTCACATCATGTAACAGGTCGTATGTAAATCTTTGCATTACCTAATCCCCTTATCTTGGTTCATAGGTATTTATGGGGATCATATGCCTTAAATTTTTACGGTGACTTGAAATCTTGCTATGTTTGTTAAGTTCAAATTGAACCTTTGGATTGGTGTAGTAACGACCTAATCGTTCTGGTGTAGTAACGACCTCACACGTTCTAACATCCCCAATCTAGATGTTCTCTTTGCGGGCAATTTAACCAATTGTGCTTAGGAGAATGTTATGTCTAAGCAAAAATATAGAGACCTAAGTTTGGTGTTTGGAGTGCCGTCTGGCGAGCGTTATGAAATGCTCAGTGGGATTTCAAACAAAGTTCAAAACCATTTTCAGAAATTTACTTTGAATTTCTGAATGAGGTTCTCAAAACCAGGGATAATTGGCAAAACGCTCCAACTCGATTGGATCCAAAACTATGGGTGCAGACTTTTTCAAAAAATTACACGCATGAAACCACTCAAAAGCAAGTCTCATTATCGGGCGGAACATAGTCTGCCTGAGTCTTATAACCGATTCGTCTTGCACCCGGCAAAAGTCATTTCTTGCCCATTACACGGTAAAATTTTTGGGATATAATATTTTTATGGATAAGAAAAAATTTTACACTGCTCTTGAGAAGATCTCAAATGAACTTGAAAGTTCAAGATTCAAAGAAAATGCGGTCGCTGTTTTGACACATTTTTTGAATACAGGGCAGACAATCCCCGATGTTTCAGAGAAAGTTTACTCTGAAATAGAGGCGCTCATTCCTAAGGTGGAGCAGAAAACAGGAAAGTTCTCATTTATCGACTTGTTCGCCGGAATCGGTGGGTTTCGACTGGCGCTGTCAAAACACGGTGGGATTTCCGTTTTTAGTTCCGAGTGGGAAAAAATGCTCAAAACACCTATTTCATGAACCACAGAGAAATGCCTTTTGGAGATATCGGCCTTTTTACATCAGACGATGTATTGGACAACGAACTTGTCGCTCTGATCCCTTCACATGACATCCTTACCGCTGGTTTCCCATGCCAACCGTTCAGCAGAGCGGGCGTTTCAGCAAGAAACTCTTTGGGGAAAAAACATGGGTTTGAGTGCACCACCCAAGGCACTTTGTTTTCCTCGATCGAAAGGATTGTGAGACTTA
This sequence comes from Alphaproteobacteria bacterium, assembly GCA_028599125.1. Lineage (GTDB taxonomy): Bacteria > Pseudomonadota > Alphaproteobacteria > Rhizobiales > NORP267 > JAQRMX01. Next base: position 95,198 of record JAQRMX010000011.1, read on the forward strand.
AAAAACCAAAAATTTTGTTCTTGGAGAATGTTAAAAACTTAGTTTCACACGATCAGGGAAACACTTTCAGGGTCATTAAAGAAACGATTGAGGATCTTGGTTATGTGTTTAACTACCAAATCATAAACTCTGAAACCGTTGTTCCGCAAAGGCGGGAAAGATGCTTTATGGTTTGTGTTGAAAATTCCCTGCATGATCAAAGGGGAGCATTTCGCTTCCCGGATTTTGAAGGAAAATCTCTACCTTTACGAACAATACTCGAGAAAAATCCTGATCCATCATTCACAATTTCTGACAAACTTTGGAAAGGTCATATTGAACGGAGCAAGAGAAACAAAGAGAGAGGCACTGGATTTACCACAGGCGTTGCGGATCTCAATAAACCATCCAATACCATTGTTGCCCGCTATGGAAAGGATGGAAAAGAATGCCTTATTCCACAAGATGGTAAGAACCCCCGCTACCTGACGATTGATGAATGTCGTTCGCTTTTCGGATACCCGAAGAATTTTTCTCTTCCTGAAAAAAGAACGCCTGCATACAAACTGTTGGGAAACTCAGTTGTTGTGCCCGTCGTCGACAGAATTGCATCTTCAATAATCAAACAATACTTCTAATCTTTCTATAAACGTCGACAAAGGCATCCAACTTTGTGAAGTCACCGTTTTGCAACTCGCATTCCCACACTTCCCAATATTGATACCCATAGGCAGACAAACTTCTTCTGTGCCGTTCATCCCTTTCAATGTTTGATTCAATTTTTGTTTTCCAAAAATCCACATTTGTTTTGGGCAATCTGAATTTCTTACAGTTTTGATGCCCATGCCAAAAGCAACCATGAACATTCAAGGCGAGTCTATATTTCTTTATGGCAATATCCGGGCGTCCGGGCAGGTCCTTAACATTGCAACGATACCAAACGCCTTTAGACCTTAGATACTGACGAACCAACATCTCCGGTTTGGTAAATGCTGATTTGATTGCGGACATGTTTTTCGATCTTTTTTCTGAACTTATTCCATCCATTTTGTATCATCTGAATTTGCATGCTAATTTCGTATTTGAGGAGTCTGGTATGCAGGTTTTAATTCCTGAAAAAAATTTGGGTTATATTTTATCGAGAGGGTTCCTCGACAAAAAATCTGGCGCTTTGTTTCGTGATAACAGAAAGTTAGCGATTATCTTATCAACCATTGAAGATGGGCAGCAAAAAGATAATACCGTAAACGGGATTATTTACCAAATTGAACATGGACTTGCCCCAAACTCTCCGTCTGCGACACAGAAAAACCAACTTGATTTCATATCAAAACTTTTGAGACAGTGTGTTTCTTCGCAAATAGGATTAACAATTCTCACCGCTTTGTGTCGTGACATTGCGCCGCTATGCAATGCAGCAGTTGAGGAAATTCCCGGAAAAGAATTTTTACGGGAGGCAAGAAAAATTGCTGAAGATGCCCTCACAAAACATGGGGATGCCGCAATTGAGACTATCATTTCCAATTGGGATGATTTCACGATACATCATGCCTGACAAAAGAAAATAACATAGGCAGAAATTTGATGATTAAACTCTCAGCAAATCTCCAAAAATATGATGGGAGCATCCATTCCGAAACAATTGAGCATTTAATCTCAGGTTCTATACAAGAGTTTGAAAGAAGGGCGGGTCAAAAAAGAAAAAGTCGTGCAGGAAATGATCTTCAGCAGTCTGTTGAAGTGATTATGAAGCATCTTGGGGTGAATTTAGACCCAAGACCTCAACATCTAACAGGAATACTCGAAGCAGATCACGTCATAAAAGACAATCGGCATATGTGTATTGTTAGTTGTAAAAGAACTGGAAGAGAGAGGGTCAAACAATTATCGGTTGAGTTGCAAGAGTTACAGCGTCACAGAATAAGAAAGATCATATGGTTCTTTACAGATTTTGATCAGAGCGAGAACAGAATTGAAGATTTAGGTGTCAGAGGGTCAATCTTCTAATTACCTGACAGCAGTCATGACTATAAAAGATTTTCAAAAAACCGTATGACCTCACCATATATATTCCCAATATCCCAAATTCGTTTCAGTCTGCCAAAACTACTCCGGGGAGAAATTTGATCAGTTTGACTAGAACCAAATTCAATGCTGAGTTTAATTTTTAACGCAGTTTGTTATCCGTAGACCTTTGAGTGATCACCCTCTGACTTCATTTTGATAGAACTCACAAAAGAACAGTCAAAGCGCACTGGTCAGTGATTAGTTGGGTTTAATCCTGTTTCAAACTGTTCCGTTTGTAGGAAAAGAAGTCTTCTGTTTCTTGTTTCAAATGACTGCAGCGTTTGCCGGTCAAAGAGTTCAAAACAGAATGAAGTTCACTAGAATAAGTCATTTCTTCATTAATTTGTATAACACCTGATTGATTAACAATGAGATATCCCTTTTCAAAGAAGTCATCACCCTCATTGGCTATTCCAAACAAGTCTATCCAGTGCTTTCACCTTCAGACAATCCATCCAAAGATCGTAGTCAATTCTTGCGGCGTAATCGTGTGTTATCTTCACCTGGCAATAATGTCTGTTGAGAAATCTCAGCAAACATCTTCACCAACACCTTTCGTGCGGCAATCTCATCTTTTGATTTGATATATTCATTACCAAGCGTGGTGAGTTTCTTACCCGATGCGTCTATGCGTTGTTTGAGTTGATGTATGTCCATACGTCTGTTCCATTATTGGTTCAGAGGTATTTATGTGGATTACAATACCTTGCTTACCGATAACCCTATTGATTGCCCAAGATCAACGGGGGACTGCATTGCCTAACTGACGCATGTTTTCAGACCATGCACCCGAAAACTCAAAATTGTCTGGAAAAGTTTGGATTCTCGCTGCTTCTCTAACAGTAAAATAACGAACGCTGCCATCATTGTGCCGAAGTGTGGTTTCACCACCGGGAACCCCATGAACACCCGCTTTAAGCACCTTACTCGGTTCATCAAGGGGACTCCCCGTATGCCCGGGATAAGATTTTGCCCCTTTTTTTAGAACATGCTCTCTATATTCCTCACATCCTTGCTCCATTGGTTCCGGCAACCCTTCAACGCCTGCCTGACTGTTCGCCATGGCAAGTTTTGAGGTTCAAATAGACCATACTTGTTAATCAGCGACTTTTTCAAAGTCCCATCTTTTATTTTTTTGTAGTCTTGATTGTTTGGCGTTGCATTTGTTGTTTGCCAATATTCCTCAGTGACAAATTCGGAGAGTGGCTCATTGGCAAAGCTTGCACCGGTTGAACGCTCAGGCACGATGATCAACGCCTGTTTCAACCCTTGATTTTCCAGTTTGTTCAAAGCGATAAACATCAAAGCACGTGACTTACCGGACGCAGGCGGTGACTTAATCAGCAGATATTGCTTCACCGCGTTTTTCATAGGCGCGCTCCTGCATAGCGCGCATACCCATTTCATTTGACCTGCTGGAAGCACCGGTTTGCGCGTAATTGACAGAGACGGAATGCACGGGTTTGGTCATTCGGAGGACTTTCTAAACAGGGCCAGATATTCTTGAAACATGAAGAGACGGTTTCGCCGCCAGCCGGTCTTTTCAACAAGAATTCCGTGGTTAACGAAATCGGATATAAGGAAGGCTGCGGTATTTGGAGTTGTACTCAAAAATTGCGCTACATCGTTTATAGACATAATCGGGCGGGCATAAAGCCTGCACATCAGTTTTTGTGCATTGCCCCGACGCCGGGCACTGAAGCCCGGTAAGATCTCGCTTTCAATACGCTCTTTCATGACAAGAAAGCTTTTAAAGACCGCGACAGAGTCCCGCGCTGTCTCTTCCACGCCAAGAAGAAAGAATATAAGCCAGTTGCGCATTTGATGCTTGTGTCGTACAGCCATCAAATGATCAATATAGGCTGTCTTATTTTTCTCAAAATAGACGGAAAGATAAAGCAGCGGTTTCACAAGCAGGTTTTTGGAAGCAAGATAGAGCGGAATCATCAAACGACCCAGACGACCGTTACCATCAAGAAATGGGTGGATCGTTTCAAACTGGTAGTGAGCGATGGCAATTTTAATCAGCGGCGGTAACAAATTCTTTTCATCATGAAGAAACATTTCCATATCGCTCATCAAATCCGGAACAAGATTCTGAGGAGGCGGAACGAAAGTAGCGGTCTCCCGGCTTGAGCCGCCGATCCAGTTCTGACTGCAGCGGAAATCGCCCGGTCGTTTGTTTTGACCTCGCACGCCTTGCATCAAAATGGCATGAGCGCCTTTCAATAGCTTGTTGGAAAATGGCACGGACTTAAGGTTTTCCAAGGCAGAATTGAGGGCCTTTATATAATTTTGAACCTCACACCAGTCGGCACTCTCTTCAGGGAGCATATCTTCTGAGCTCTTGAAGGCATCTTCGATAGTAGTCTGTGTTCCCTCAATAGAACTTGATTGTGTGGCTTCCACCGCCGCCACATAGGGGATAAAAAACTTTATATCCGGGATTTGCTTCAGCTCAGCATAAGCATTCAACCCGCCTAGCGCGCGATCCGCCCGGCTGTTGAGTTCCAGCACCTGCATATCGGCTATGCCCCATTCATGATGGATGAGCTTCGGCAGGAAGGTATCAGAATACAGGGGGTCACAACCCCCTGCGTTGTAGTTCGATAAATCCATAATTCAAAAATATACCTGTTTCTGCAATTGCCATATTCTTATATCATGAAACGACCCTCTTTTCTGACATAAGAAATTCGCCGTATCAAAAACGACCCTCTTTTCTGACATAAGAAATTCGCCGTATCAAAAACGACCCTCTTTTCTGACATAAGAAATTCGCCGTATCAGAAACTGATCAGACCGGTATGGGCATAATTAACGGCAACAGAAGGAAGAGATTTCAGTTTCTTCATCTTTAATTCACTCGACAGCTCCCACATTCACCTATCAAAAAACCTCTCTCTCCCCCATAGACCCTCCTTCTCATTCATATATCTTTCATTACCTCCTTATTATTAGCCTCCTTATCCTCCTTCCAGAACTCCTCAAGAGATGAGAGACAATCGCGTAAATAGTCTTCCGGGTTAGAATTACAATTTTTCCGATACAGGGGCTTTCCGACAGGAATGTCATAATATTCTTGCAATTCCTTTACGATACCCTGCGCTTCGGGAAGCAGTTCTCTTACAAAAATCACGTTTTTTCTTGATGGAGCCTCTAGCATTTCCGGGATCCCGGACTTCAAGAAGGTATCGCTCCTCGTCTCGACCATGTTAGGAAAAAAAAACTACGACGTATGATCAGAAGTTCACCCGGAATTTCACTCATGCCGCCCCCCTCTTCATCTTACTGTACATCTTAAACAGGACCTCCAGCCTTTCGGTATCGTTTCTGAAGCGGCGCCCGATAAAGATGCGTTCCAGTGTCTCGTCATTTCTCTCATGCGCGCGGCGTAGATTACCAGGCATGGTTTCAGGATGATAGAGATCAGCAATCGTAGCGGGGAAATGCGCTTCCTCCTGCCACTCCTCATTATCCTTCAGAAGCTGAACATAAAGCTTGTTGAGGCGACCCGTCGCATGAATGTCAACCGTACTATCGCGGATTTGCCTGACAGTCGTAATACCGGC
>JAQRMX010000012.1 GCA_028599125.1 Alphaproteobacteria bacterium
CTGGGTTGGGTGGCGTGGAATACCATCACCGGGAAATATAACGGCCCAGGGAAGATCTGTCGGGGCTCCCAATATTTCGGCGTTAATGAAGTTTCCGATTCGTCCCAAAAACAAACCAATAGGTGCCAGTATAGAAATACCATCGACAAGAACCCAAGCGGCCGCATTTATTTTATAATTATCAGCCCCCTTGTGTCCGAACAGGGGGCTGTAATTCTTGTTTGCAAAAATAAACATAGCCAGAACGACGCCGATTAGACCGCCGTGGAAAGACATACCACCCTTCCAGATAGCAAAAATTCCCAAAGGGTTATGTATGAAAAGAGACGGCTCATAAAAGATAACATGCCCTAGTCTTCCCCCTAAAATAAGCCCGATGGTTCCCCATGTGATTAATTCTTCCGGTGGGTTGTCTGCATAGGGCGGAATTGAATGGTGCCAGAATTTAGGATTTCGTGCGATTTTATGGATGCCGTAGAACCATGTAAACATAATGCCGATGATGTAAGCTAATGAGTACCAGCGCAAAGCAAGGGGACCAACTTCAATAAGAACGGGATCAAGATAGGGAAGGACAATGGCATTGAGGGGCACTGAGTGAGTCTCCCTTGGGGTTATGATCCTGTCATGCGGGTATGGGGTGCCGCGCTGCTTGTGTCGTAACGGGAGGCGACCAGATGCGCCGACTCCTTGTTTATTTTTCCGTTCATAGGTTTTATGTCAAGCCTGTGAGACAAATATTGGTCCGGCTGGATGTATGCGTGAAGGGGCTCATGCTGACCATCCCTATCAGTTCTGTACTGTTTTCTTTCACTTTACTTGTTTCCTCTGCTGCTTTATTTTTTATTTTTCGGGTTCTGGGCAAAGGCAGGAGTGTGTTTTAATGATGATTTCCGTTTGGAAGGATTAGCGAAGGATAGCACTCGATGACACAGACTACGTCGCGTTTTTTTGATGGGATCTCAGAGCTTATGATTGATTCTGCAGCGATAGCTGAGGGAGTTCGTGCAGAGTTTGAAGCTTTGATTATGACACGTTTGCAAGGTGCGCTTTCATCTCTTGACGTTGTATCACGGCAAGAATTTGATGCTGTTTGGGAGTTGGCCCGGAAGGCCCGTTGTGAAGTTGTTGCTCTACAAGAGCGCGTCGCTCTTCTTGAAGCTAGTGAATTATCCTCTGTTTCTTCGGGACGCTCTGCAGACATACCATGTGGTGATGGCGATGAGATGAAAAAGGAGGGACTGGAAGAAAAATAAGAGTCTGTTCCGGCTTGGTTTCAGATGTTTTGCGTTTTTTTCATTAATTTCATGTTTTTCTTGATTCCTTGATTTTTCCTAGTCGGTAGGTGCTTCTTATTGCGCAACGATAGCGCAGAGAGGACATTTTTATTGAGTTTTGCTTTGTTCGGGATACTGTCTATTTGGGGTGGAGGAGGAAGGGTCGCGATAAGGCTTTTATTCTCTTTTTTCTGTGATTTTTGATGCGTTGCTATTTGTGTTGTTTTTCTGAAAATACCTGGAGGTTTTCACGGAAGATGGGGGATTGGGCATATTGCAGGGCTTGCTGCTGATTATTTATATCTGCACCTTCTGTGTGTCGAGGAATTTCAGGGTTGAGAGAGAAGGGTTAATATTTTTATTGCGCGAGAAGGACGTTGGTTTTCTGGTCTTTTCTTTCTTAAATGATAGGTGGAGATGAGTTGTCCGGTGCCCTGGCATTTTCAGAAGATGTTCTTTTTATGAAGACAAGGTCTTGACGGCGTCGCAGTGCATCGTTATGTTTCGTCGTCCTTGGGAAGGTGGTATGGTCTCTTCGTCTCTTCTGGGCGAGTTTCTTTATTTCGTCTTTTTGGTGTGCGGGGCATTTCCCTGATAGCTGTGTGGGTGTTTCTTTTTTCTCGGTAGTGTTATACTTCTTTTTTGACCTTTTCCCTGTGACTGTTTTTGTTTCTAATTTGGCGTTTTGCTCTGGGGTTTCAGTTGTCTGTTTTCGGTTGCCCGTTGTTTATGACTTCATCTGTTTTTCCTGTGTCAGGTGTGGTTTAATGTTTCTGCAGTATTTAGTTTCACAGGAACTATTCGGAAGGCGAAAGATGCCCACGATTAATCAGTTGCTACGCAAGCCGCGTCAGTCCGTTGTTAAGCGAAACAAGGTTCCAGCCATGCAGGCGTGCCCTCAGAAGCGGGGTGTGTGTACGCGAGTTTATACGACTACACCGAAGAAGCCGAATTCGGCATTGCGCAAGGTTGCTCGTGTTCGCCTGACAAATGGTTTTGAGGTCACAAGTTACATACCGGGTGAAGGTCATAACCTTCAGGAGCACTCAACTGTTGTGATAAGGGGTGGGCGTGTAAAAGATCTTCCCGGTGTTCGTTACCATATTATTCGTGGAGCTTTGGACACGCAGGGTGTTAAGAACCGCAAGCAGCGCCGTTCCAAGTATGGAGCCAAGCGTCCGAAATAGATTTTTTATATGGTGTCCGCTTTTCAAGCGGCGTTGGTGAGGATTTTTTGAGGCATGTCAAGGCGGCGGCGAGCAGAAAAATTTAAAGTTAATCCTGATCCGAGGTGCGGTGATGTGGTTGTGGCTAAATTTATGAACTCAATCATGCGGGATGGTAAAAAATCTACTGCTGAGAGCATTGTTTATGGCGCGTTTGAAGAGATAAGCCGGCGCACAAAGCGTGATGCCTTATCTGTTTTTCGTTTGGCTCTAGAGAATGTTTCTCCTTCAGTTGAAGTTCGTTCACGCCGTGTGGGAGGAGCGACTTATCAGGTTCCCATTGAAGTTCAGCAAGATCGGCGTCAGGCATTGGCGATTCGCTGGATGATTAAGGCGGCGCGGGGTCGTAATGAAAAAACAATGGTTGCTCGTTTGTCAGGCGAGTTGCTGGATGCATCGAATAGTCGTGGTATTGCTGTTAAAAAGCGTGAGGATACGCACAAGATGGCCGATGCCAACCGTGCTTTTTCCCATTATAGATGGTAGTTTGAGAGATAGATTGAGATGCCCCGTTCCTTTTCAATTGAGGATTATCGTAATTTTGGTATCATGGCGCATATTGATGCTGGAAAAACGACTACGACTGAGCGGATTCTGTACTACACTGGCCGGAGCCATAAAATCGGTGAAGTTCACGATGGTGCAGCGACTATGGATTGGATGGTGCAAGAGCAGGAGCGAGGTATCACGATCACTTCAGCGGCGACAACTGCTTTCTGGCGTGAAAAGCGTCTGAATATCATTGATACACCGGGGCACGTTGATTTCACGATTGAAGTTGAGCGTTCTTTGCGAGTTTTGGATGGTGCGGTTGCTTTGCTGGATGCCAATCAGGGCGTTGAGCCTCAGACTGAAACAGTTTGGCGTCAGGCTGATAAATATCAGGTTCCTCGCATGATTTTTGTCAACAAAATGGATAAGATCGGGGCTGATTTTTTTATGTCTCTAGATACTGTTCGTGAGCGTCTGGGCATTAATCCTCTTGTTTTGCAGATTCCCTACGGTGCGGAGTCAAATTTTCGTGGCGTTGTGGATCTCATTCGTATGAAGGCGATTGTCTGGCGTGATGAAAGTTTGGGTGCCGAGTATGATTGTATTGATATTCCTGAGAATTTACGTGATCAGGCAGAGGAATATCGTGAAACTCTTATTGAGAGAGCTGTTGAGATTGATGATGAAGCGATGGAGAGTTATCTTGGGGGCGTTACCCCCGATGAAGAACAGCTTAGGAAGCTAATTCGCAAGGGAACCTGTAGATCTGTTTTTGTTCCTGTTCTCTGTGGTTCTTCGTTCAAGAACAAAGGCGTTCAGACTCTTCTTGATGCTGTTGTGGATTTTCTTCCGAGTCCATGCGATATGCCTGCCATCAAAGGGATTGATCCTGAAACTGAGGCTTGTATTGAGCGTTTGCCGAATGATAATGAACCTTTATCGGTTCTTGCTTTCAAGGTTATGAATGATCCTTTTGTCGGTTCTCTGACGTTTTGCAGGGTTTATTCCGGCAAGCTTGAGACTGGCTTGTCTGTTCTTAATACGGTTAAAGGAAAGCGGGAGCGCATTGGTCGCATGCTTCAGATGCATGCAAATAGCCGTGAAGATGTCAAGGAGGCCTGTTCCGGTGATATTGTTGCGTTAGCAGGGATGAAAGGGACAACGACCGGGGATACGTTGAGTGATTTAACCAAGCCGATTATTCTGGAGCGTATGGAATTTCCGGAATCTGTTATTCAGATCGCTATTGAACCAAAATCCAAATCAGATCAGGAGAGAATGGGCGCGGCTCTTGGTCGTCTTACACAAGAGGATCCTTCTTTTACCGTGAAGATGGATGAGGAATCCGGTCAGACGATCATGGGTGGGATGGGAGAGTTACATCTTGATATTCTTGTTGACCGTTTGCGTCGGGAATTTAATGTTGATGCGAATGTGGGACAGCCTCAGGTTGCTTACCGTGAAACTATAACAAAATCGGTGAATGTAGATTATACGCACAAGAAGCAGACGGGTGGTTCAGGTCAGTTTGCTCGTGTTAAGATGGTCATCAGTCCTTGTGAGCCTGGTTTTGGTTTTGAGTTTGAAAGCAAAGTTGTTGGGGGTAATATTCCGAAAGAGTATATTCCTGGCGTGCGAAAGGGTGTAGAAGGCGCGATGGGGGCCGGTGTTATTGCGGGGTTTCCGATAGTTGACGTAAAGGTCACTTTGGTTGATGGTGCTTATCATGATGTGGACTCAAGCGTTCTTGCCTTTGAAATCGCAGCGCGTAGCGGATTTCGGGATGGCCTCCGGAAGGCAGATCCCAAATTGCTTGAGCCGGTTATGAATGTGGAAGTTTTGACTCCAGAGGATTACACCGGTGGTGTTATGGGAGATCTGAGTTCTCGTCGAGGTCAGATTCAGGGTCAAAAGATGCGTGTCAACACGACAGTTATTACTGCTATGGTGCCGTTGGCCAATATGTTTGGTTATGTGAGTGTTTTGCGTTCCATGACACAAGGCCGCGCCCAGTTTACGATGCAGTTTGATCATTACGAACAGGTTCCGAAGGCAGTAGCAGATGAGATCCGGGCGAAATATGCCTGATTTTATTTTGTTTCTGTTGTGATGGAAACGATTGACGATGGAGATGTTTCATGGCGAAGGAGAAGTTTGAGCGGAAGAAACCGCATTGTAATATTGGTACAATTGGCCACGTTGATCATGGAAAAACGTCTTTGACAGCGGCGATTACGAAGGTTCTTTCGGAGAGTGGTGGTGCTTCATTTATGGCGTATGATGAAATTGACCGTGCGCCTGAGGAGAAGGCGCGCGGAATTACAATTTCAACAGCGCATGTTGAATATGAGACGGACGCACGTCACTATGCGCATGTTGATTGTCCCGGTCATGCGGATTATGTGAAGAACATGATCACTGGTGCTGCGCAGATGGACGGTGCGATACTTGTTGTTTCCGCTGCGGATGGTCCGATGC
>JAQRMX010000013.1 GCA_028599125.1 Alphaproteobacteria bacterium
GCAAGTCTTCAAACATAGCGGCGCGTTGTGGGTTTATGCTGAATTGTTGGAGGAAGCGAGTGTAACTTGCCTTATACGGCTTGGGTATGTAGTGACTGTCTTTAATGTCGAAAATGCCATCAAAATCTTGCAGAATTCCGAGTTGCCGGGTGATATTTTCCGCATGAGACAGTCTGCTGTTGGTAAAGATGTATTTTTTTCCGTCAAGGCCCGATATGGCTTCAGAAAGAGGCTTATTTGGTTCAATATGTTGAAGTTCTGTATTGTGCACATAATCAAGAAATTCTTTTGGTTCCACCCCATACAAGTTCATAAGTCCGTATAAGGTCGTACCATATCTGTGGTAAAGATCCTTCTGTATCCTGTAGGCTTGTTCTGGTTTGATATCAAGCTTTGCAGCGATGTACATTTTCATACGCGCATCAATAGGATCAAACAGGTTAGAATGTGCAGGATAGAGTGTATTATCAAGATCAAATATCCAGGTATCTACCTTTTTGAAGGGCTCAAAATTTTTTCCCTGTCTGCTCATTTGTTTTTCTGCCTGTCTGTTGAGAATTCCAAACCTTTATCTGGTTTTGGAATTTTTATTTATTCTCTATTTTTTCCTATCTGGTTTTTTATTATTACGTAATTATCGAATGATTGTCCCTTCACCGTGCTCTGTATAAAATTCAAGCAAAGTTGCATGAGGGGCTCGTCCATTAAGGATGACGCTACCGCACACACCACGGTCTATTGCTTCAAGGCATGTTTCCACCTTCGGGATCATTCCTCCGCTGATTGTGCCGTCCCTGATTAGTTTGCGTGCCCTTTCCGGTGAAAGTTCTTTGATGAGATTCTGTTCTTCATCCAGTACGCCATAAGTATCAGTAAGAAGCAGGAATCGCTCTGCGCGTAAAGCTCCGGCGATAGCCCCAGCGAAGGTATCGGCATTGATATTGTAGGTTTCGTTTGTCGAGGGTGCGGTTGCAATGGGGGCAAGTACGGGAATGAGCCCGGATGTTGAAACGACATCAAGGATATGACAATCAACATGCTCCGGTTCTCCGACAAAGCCTAGGTCAATAATTTTTTCAACATGCGAACCTGAATTTTCAACCTTATGAGTTATTTTGCGTGCTGTAAGCATATTCGCATCTTTTCCGGACAATCCGATGGCACGTCCTCCAATAGCATTGATAGCACTGACGATTTGTTTATTGACATTACCAACCAGAACCATTTCGACGATTTCAATGGTTTCCTTATCTGTTAAACGCAAACCATCCTGAAATTTGCTTTTGATATTGAGCTTTGCGAGCATAGCGCTGATCTGCGGTCCCCCTCCATGTACAATGACAGGGCGTATGCCGGACTGTTTAAGCAGAACGATATCACGGGCAAAATCTTGAATAAGTGAGTGCTCTCCCATGGCGTGTCCTCCACATTTGATCACAACGGTCTTGTCTGTATAGCGTTGCATGAACGGCAGGGCTTCAGACAGGACGCGTGCCTTGTCATGTGATGTGAAAAGAGGGAAGGGAGAGGAGAAAGAGGCACCTTGTGCCATATGGTTCTTCCAGTACAATAATAACTTGCGGGAGGGTGCATTTTGAGACCTTTGTGTGGCCGGGTCAAGATGCAGCTTGATTTTTAAGGCAGAGTAATCAGATCAGAAATTACAGTGCGCACATCTTCGAGTCCGTCTTTTTTGTGGCTTGATGTGGCTAAAATACCGGGATACGCTGCAGGCCTCTTTGTGAGAATCCGAAGAGTTTTCTCTTTTATTTCTTGCTGCTCATCTTTTTTGATCTTGTCAGTCTTTGTAAGAATCAGGTGGTAGACGACTGCGACCTTATCCATCAGATCCATGATAGCCTCATCGCTGTCCCTAATCCCATGACGTGAATCAATCAAGAGGAAAACACGCTTTAATTGAGATCGTCCTGCCAGATAGAGTTTGATAAGGTCAGACCACATGGCTACTTTTTGTTTGGGGGCGCGCGCATAACCGTAACCTGGCATATCAACAAGGTAAGCCCGATCATCAAGGTTAAAAAAATTCAGCTCACGGGTGCGGCCGGGTGTATTTGATATTTTTGCAAGTGTTTTTCGTCCTGTGAGAGCGTTTACGAGGCTTGATTTTCCAACATTGGAGCGACCGGCGAAGGCAATTTCAGACTGATCCAGCGGAGGAAATTGTGTTGGCGATGCTGCCGAGATCAAAAAATAGCACGTTCCAAAGAACAGCTTCTTTTCTCGTTTAAGTGTATCTTCCTGCAATTCATGATCGTTCAGCATGAGAGTTATATTTATGTATTTTTTTTGTTATCAGGCGGTGAATCAGACCAAATTATGGTTTTCAGATTGTGCCACAATTCTACCTTGCTTCCTGTGAATTTCATGATAACGATCTGCTGGATGATGGAGAGAAAATTATTCCATGTCCAGTAGATGATCAACCCGGCAGGGAAAGATGCAAGCATAAGAGTGAAAATGATAGGCATCCAGTTGAAAAGCATCGCCTGAAAGGGATCAGGTGGAGCCGGATTAAGCCGCATCTGGACAAACATGGTAATGCCCATAAGTATTGGCCAGATACCAATTACCATTATACTACCGATGAAAGGCAGTGTTGAGGGATCCCAGGGAATAAGGCCGAATAGATTGAAAATATTTTGAGGATCAGGGGCAGCGAGGTCTTTGATCCACCCGAAGAAGGGCGCATGGCGCATTTCAATCGTGATAAATAAAACCTTGTAGAGCGCAAAGAAAAAGGGAATCTGAGCAATCATCGGGAGGCAGCCTGCGGCTGGATTTATTTTTTTCTCCTTATAGAATTTTATCATTTCTTGTTGTTGTCTTTTATGATCATCTTGATACTGATCTCGAATTTTAAGCAGTTCAGGCTGCAGGATCTTCATTCGGCTCATGGCTGCATAGGATTTATATGCCAGAGGAAAGAGAAGGAGCTTAATCAGGACAGTGACGATAAGAATCGAAAGACCAAAATTACCGGCAAGTTTGTAAAAGAAGTCCATTATGAAAAAGAGCGGCTTTGTGATGAAGTAGAACAGCCCCCAGTCAATGAGTAGGTCAAATTTATAGATTTCTGCTGTTTTTTTGTATTGACTGATGACATCTACTTCTTTGGCTCCAGTGAAGAGCCAGGTTGTTGTCTGCGTTGTTGCTTTCGGGCGAATTTCCTTCTTATCATACAAGAAAGAGGTTTGATAAATGAAATCTCCACTATTTTGAAAGGAGGAAATCGTTGCTCTGTAAGGAGCGTTCTGGTCTGGAATAAGAACGGCACTCCAGTATTTATCCGTAATGCCGAGCCAGCCTCTTTTACTACTGATTTCGAGGGGCAATACATCCTGTATATCCTCGTAGGAGATTTTTTTTACACCTTCCTTTTCACCAAGTACGCCGACTATTCCTTCATGAAGAAGGTAATTACCGTTGATGGTCGGAGTCCCATAACGTCTGATCATGCTATAGGGGTAGACTGAAACGGTTGTCTCTCCCTTGTTTTCGATTTCATCCGAAATCGTGATCATATACTCGTTGTCAATTGAAAATTTGCGTCTAAAAATCAAGCCTTCACCATTGTCATAAAAAAGAGTGACAGGTGTGGAGGGTGTAAGGGTTTGATTCTGCTTAACCTTCCAGATTGTTTGCTCATTCGGCAATTTGGAATGTATACTGGTTGGATTCTTCCATCCCGTTCTGGAGAAATAAGGGTCTTCTGTGCCTTCCGGGGAAAACAGGGCTATATTTTTACTCTCCGGGTCAATTGTCGTGCGATATTTTTTAAAGAAAATGTGATCTATTCGTCCATCCCGCAGATTTATTGATCCTCCGAGGTTTGAAGTTTCAATTTTCACTTTCAGCTGTCCGTCTACGTTTTCCTTCTGGTAACCTGTTCCGGAGAGTGGCGGTGGTGCCCCTGCCTGGCCATCTGAATAGGACGGTCTCTGAACGGTGACAGTCTGCATCGTTTCATTTTTCAGTTTTTGCTTTTTTATGACCGGCAGGCCGAAGAAATATTGCCATGAGACAAGGATGACTGCAGACAGTGTGAATGCCAGAATTGTGTTTCTGTTGTTATCCATCATTCAGCTTCCGTTGAGTTCTGGAATCCATACCTCATTTCCTGTCCTCCGGCGGCTTGTTTTGATATGTCTGATTTGCCTTGCGTGCCTGTTTTCCGCTGCTTACCGTTTCTCTTATTTTTTCAGGCTTTCTTACTTTATTCTTTATACCTGCTTTCAGTCCCTGCGCCAACGTTGCTACTAAATGATCAAAGGGAGCTTTCGGAGTTTTGTTTTTGGCGACCAAGACATAATCATAGCCCCCAAGATCTGGACTAATGCTTCTTTCTTCTTTCAAGACGCGCAAAAGAGCCTCTTTGAGGCGACGTCTTACCTTGTTGCGAACAACAGCGTTGCCGATTTTTTTTGTTACCGTAAAACCGAAACGTGCCTTTTTCAGAGGCATTTCATGCTGTTTCCTGAATTGCAAAATAAAGAAAGGGCTACTCCATCTGTGCCCACGGGCGACCTTGAGGAACTGTGACCGCTTGTTGAGGGATTGGATCATATCTTTCGAAGCCTGCTTTCCCTACAGATCGGGCATTCGGCATTACACGCAGATCTGTGAAAGCATTATGCTGAAAGACGCTTCCTACAACGCGCACGCCGCCGGGAGAGGATTCTTGCTCCTCCAACAGTCGCCTTTCGGGCACGATATCCGTGACGACGTTTACGTACCAATCTGCTTGGCTGATAAGTCCGCTTCACGGAAGATCCCCCTTGCTGGCTTCTCCTACCCCAGCAGGCATACCGGCTGGGACGATCCTTTTCATTCCTTCGCTGCGTTTTCTTTAACTGACCAGCCAGCTTCTTCTTTATCGCAAAAAACAGTCACCGAGAAAAATAGTCAAACAAAAAACAGGTGTACATCTCCACGGATCAAAACAAGATAAGAAGGGCAATAAAGGCAAAACACAAAGGCGAAGCAAATTATAGGACAGTGGGTGAAAGCCTGTCAAGCTATGGAGCGGTGTACGTTTGCGGTAATGTGAAAAAGGATTGAAAAAAGAGACGACGCGGTTGATGTGCATGATTGGCTGTATAAAGGCGTTTTATCCTTGTCTGGTTTTATTTTGATATTTCTTTCCGTATTTTTGATATTTCTTTCCGTATTCATGATTCTCCCCTAAGGGACGTACAGGGAATGCGCTTGCTTTTACACGGTAAATGAAGTAGATTTCGCTTCATCTCAGGTGGCTTCGGCGAGATTGGGTCGTGCGCCGTTTTTTTTACGCCCGTAGCTCAGCTGGATAGAGCACCAGACTACGAATCTGGGGGTCGGAGGTTCGAATCCTTCCGGGCGTACCATTTATTTCTGCATTCTTTATGTTTTCGGTTGCTTTTTTGTAGACGATCTGTCTTTCATTTTTTCTGCTTTTTTGACCCTTTGTCCCCATTTTATTGGAGGAGAGGTTTCTTTACATTCAGGCCTTTTATTTTTTATCCTGAAAAAAGTGAAATATTCTATCCTGTTATAGGGATTAAAGGGCTTGAACGTTTGTTTATACGTCTTGTTTCAGGTTCGTTTTTTTTCTTTTACGGATTTTATCTGTTTTTCTCACCTTTTTTCTATCCCTTTGGACTTTATGTGTAAATAATATGTAGATATTGGGCGAAAGTTACTGATGATAAGGCAAACGGTAGGACAAATTTTTGCGAGCAGGCCTGTTTTTTGAGGATGCAGGGCATATACCCTCGTTTAGGGATATGTTCCCTCCTTTATCAGGAGTTTATCAGGAGTTTATCAGGAGTTTATCAGGAGTTTATCAGGAGTTTATCAGGAGGCATTTTTTGTCTTTGGTTCCGTACGTTGTTCCCGAGCCTGTTATCTTTGCAGCTTCTATATGGTCCACAGATTCTGCTTGCTGAATTTTCAATATGAAATACAGGAATGAACCTTGCCGCGCCCTTTCGATCTTGACTGAACCTGTCCGAGTTCAACCATATTGGAATGAATTTGAGATGAAATAAAGAAAGGGTTGAGAGGTAGGGTTTGATTGTTGGATAGCTTATTAAAGGCCATCCCTTATCTTTCCCGCCGCTTTTATTCGTATCACATACAGGGGATTGATAACCATTCATCTTTGTTGATAAGTGAGGTCGGTAGTGCCGATCGTATTATCATATGACTCTTTCGTGCTACGATAATTGCTCATGGGGTTGCAGCGCTTCACGTGCCTTATGGAGTGCTTTCTGTTGTTATGTTAAGATATTGAGGAAAAGAAGAATGGCAGGAGGATTTGTGAAGTACTTTCTGATCGTGCTTGCTTTTATTTTTGTGTCAGGTTTTGTAGTGGCCCGTGAGAGGGTCTTGATTGTAGGTTCATCAACAGTTTTTCCATTTTCTGCAACCGTTGCCGAAAGATTCGGTCAGAGAACAAGGTTTAAAACGCCCATTGTTGAAGTAAATGGTACAGGGGGGGGGATGAAGTTGTTCTGCGCGGGTCTAGGCGCTGAATATCCTGATATTGTGAATGCCTCACGTCAGATTAGGGAGAGTGAATGGCTTCAGTGTCAGGCGAATGGAATTTCCGTAATAGAAGTGAAGGTTGGTCTTGATGCTGTTGTGATTGCAAATTCGATTTCTGGTCCGGAATTTGAATTGACTTTTGCAGATATTTTTCAGGCCCTGGCGAGGCATGTAGTGATTGATGGTAAATTGACAGCCAATCCTTACCGAACGTGGAGGGATGTTAATCCTGCGCTCCCTGACATTGAGATCAGGGTTTTTGGTCCACCGATGACGTCAGGGACACGAGACTCTCTCTCTGAGCTTATCATGGAAAGCGGTTCTGTGATATTCCCTGCTTTGCGTTTGCTTGCAAAAAGTGATCTCGGAGCGTTTCGGAAGGTAGCTCATGGATTTCGCGAGGATGGACATTTTATTGAGGCAGGTGAAAACGACAATTTGATTGTCCAGAAACTGATAGCCAATCCGACCTCATTTGGGATTTTCGGTTTTTCTTTCCTTAATCAGAATGCGGGCAAAGTGAAGGGGCTCAGGATTGAAGGAGCGCGGCCCGACTTTGATACGATTTCATCTGGTTTTTATCGTGTTTCACGACCAGTGTACATTTACATAAAAAAAGAACATATCGGCATTATTTCTGGTTTGAAGGAATATATTGCTGAATATACCTCAGAGAGAGCGTTGGGTGATGAAGGCTATTTGGCGGATAAGGGCCTGATATCTTTTCCTCCGGACGAGCGGGAGCGTATTGCCCGGATAGCCCGTGAGATGGTTGTTCTGTCATGGCCGTGAATCATTCTTTCGTAAGGCGGCTGAAAAGAGGGGCTGATCCGGTTTTTACTTTTGCCAGATGGGTTGAATCTGTCGGAATATAGACGATTTTTATCTGCTTCCGGGGTGCATACCTCGTGACAAGGAATTGGCGGAGATATGACGAGTGTTGCTTTTCTTGCTGTTTTTATTTGGGCTTTCATTGGTTATTACAGCGCGCGCGCGCGCGCGCTGTATCTGGTGGGCGGGGTTGTGCGGGATTTGAATTCTTTGCCGCGGTATTACGGCTTTTTTGTTGCTTTATGTATTTTGCTTCCGGGTTTTTTATTTTTTTTCCTTTGGAAGTCACTCTCTTCCTTTTTTCTGGAAAAGCGTATTCTTTTTTTCTTTTCTGACCGTATTTCTGACTTTTCTTCCTTGGAGGTCAATGCTTTTCTTCGGAATGTTCCGGGGTTTTCTGACCGTATTCAAAGCGCAGGTAGGGGACCGATTTCTGAGAAGACTGACTTACTTTTTGATGCGTCCGTTCTTTATGCCCATGATCAATGGTTGTGTAATATCGCTCTTGTTTTTTTGACATTTCTGGTTTGTTTTCTTTGTTTTATGAGGGCCTTGCATTTGGTAACGCCGTGTATGCGTGCCCGTGCCCGTGTCGAGAGTTTTATCTGGTGGGTTCTAGCTTGTAGTTCAGCCGTAGCTGTGTTGACCAGCATCGGTATTCTCATGTCCCTGCTTGTTCAGGCCTTCCGTTTTTTCAGTATTGTCCCTGTTCATGAGTTTCTCTTCGGTTTGCATTGGAGCCCACAATTGTCTATGCGTCCGGATCAGTTCGCGGGTTCGGGTACATTTGGTGCTGTTCCGTTATTTGTTGGTACGGCCTTGATCACAGTGATTGCGATGTGTATTGCCACGCCGATAGGCTTGATGTCTGCGATTTATCTTTCGGATTATGCAAGCCTAGGATTTCGTGCATGGGCAAAACCGGTCTTAGAAATTCTGTCAGGAATTCCGACGGTTGTTTATGGTTTTTTTGCTGCCCTGACTGTTGCCCCATTGATTCGCTATTACGGGGAATTGCTTGGGCTTGGCGTTGCAGCGGAGAGTGCACTTGCCGCTGGTTTGGTTATGGGGATCATGATTATCCCCTTTGTTTCCTCTTTGTCTGACGATGTTATTTGCGCTGTTCCACAATCTTTGCGTGATGGATCAGCGGCTCTAGGAGCGACAAAAACAGAAACAGTAATCAAAGTTATCCTTCCTGCGGCTTTTTCCGGTATCGTCAATGCTTTGTTGTTAGCGGTTGGCCGTGCGGTGGGTGAAACCATGATCGTGGTGATGGCAGCTGGTCTTGCTCCGAATCTGACCCTGAATCCTCTGGACGTTGTCACGACAGTTACGGTACAAATAATGGCTTTACTCTCCGGTGATCAAGAATTTGATAATCCGGGGACTCTTGCTGCTTTTGCACTTAGTCTTGTCTTATTTTTTGTGACGTTTATACTCAATCTTACTGCTTTACGTGTGGTTCGGAAGTACAGGGAGCGGTATGATTGACCGTTCCCGCTTTTTAGGTTCCTCTATGTCCACGTCTTCCAGAAAGCATCTTTCTTCCCGTTATCGTCGTGAGCGCATATTTCGCTTTCTTGGTCTCAGCGCTGTTATTTCAGCGATTTTGTTCCTTTTTCTCTTGTTATTTGGCGTTCTTACAGAAGGCTACAGGGCCTTTTCACAATATTATGTCCTTTTGGACATAAATTTTGATGAAGACAGGCTTGATTTACCAGATGAAGGCACGGATGATCGTCTTTTTAATGCCAATTACAGGGCTTGCCTTAACGATGCGTTTAGTCGCCTGTTTCCTGAAGTCCGGACCCGGTCGTCTCGTCGGTCTTTATTTAATCTTCTTTCTTCTGGTGCTGATCTTGATTTGCGTGAGGTGGTTTTTTCCGATCCATCGTTGATTGGATCGGAAAAAACTGTGTCTGTTCTCCTTTCCGGCAAGTCTGACCTTTACCTGAAGAACGCGTCTAATAGCCTTGTTCCTCTGAAGACGGGAAGTTCGCTTCTTCTTTCTTCTGCAGGAGATGGAGTTGTGAGTCTTGTTTCTTCCTCCTCTGATTTTTCTTCCGTTTTATTTGATATTTTTTCTTATCTTGAGAAAAAAATCGCTCTCAAAGAGCAGGAGATTTCCTCTCTTGCACGTCAAAGCGAGAATCTTGTGAAAGTTTTAGAAGAGATGGAGCGAGAGCGTGGAGTTATTGAACCCGGACCGCTGAAGCTTTCCCTTTTGGAAATGATCAGGGCATATCGTTCTGATCTTGCTTCCGTGGAGCAGAAACGTCTCCGTTTACTAAAAGAACGAGCTGATCTGAAACATCGTACCGTTCCTGGAAGTGAGTTGAAAGAATTGACGGTGCATATGCCGAGTTATTTCATCTGGTTACCAGAGGGCGTTATCAAATTAACGTCTGTGTCCGGTAAAGCGGCTATGGGTAAGGTGCTCCGTCCTGGATCTTTTTCTGAAATGTCTGCTCCCCGTAAGTTCGTGTCTGGTAATTGGTCCCTCCTGAAGGAGAGTGTCCCACAATCTATGAGAAAGATTACTGACATGCAGATTGTCTGGCTCCGCAGCCTGTGGAAGGACGGCAGGCTTAGAAAAGGCTTGCATTATCTGTTTTTTACTTCCGGGGCGAGCCGTGAAGCGGAACGTGCCGGTATCTGGGGGGC
The DNA here is from genome assembly GCA_028599125.1 of Alphaproteobacteria bacterium. Taxonomy (GTDB): domain Bacteria; phylum Pseudomonadota; class Alphaproteobacteria; order Rhizobiales; family NORP267; genus JAQRMX01. The sequence continues at coordinate 10,045 of JAQRMX010000013.1, forward strand.
CGTCATGGGTTCTTTTTATACGATGGTGATCACGTTTCTTATTTCCTTTCCCCTAGGTGTTGCAGCTGCGATTTATCTGGAGGAATTTGCTCCAAAGAACCGCTGGATTGATTTAATTGAGGTCAATATTATTAATCTGGCGGCGGTTCCCTCAATTGTTTTTGGTCTTTTGGGTGTTTTTATTTTTTTGAATGTCCTAGGTGTTCCTCGTTCAGTCCCTTTGGCGGGGGGTATTATCCTTGCTCTCATGACATTACCGACAATTATTATTGCCAGCAGATCAGCTCTAAGATCTGTTCCTTTGTCTATCCGTCATGCAGCCCTGGCTCTTGGCAGCTCTCCTGTTCAGGCGGTATTTCACCATGTTGTACCTTTAGCTTTGCCAGGGATGTTTACCGGAACTATCATCGGTATGTCACAGGCACTCGGTGAAACCGCTCCTCTCTTGATGATCGGTATGGTGGCGTTTATTGCAGGTATTCCGGATGGTTTTCTTGATCCGTCGACGGTTCTGCCTGTACAGATTTACATGTGGTCTGATTTTCCAGAACCTGCGTTTCGTGAAAAGACAGCAGGAGCGATAATTGTGTTACTTTGTTTTTTAATTTTGATGAATTCAATGGCGTTTCTTTTGAGACGAAGATTCGAACGATTTTGGTGAGGTATGGAAAATAGCGTGACAGATACTCAGAAATGCAAGGAATATTTTCCTGATGCAACAGGGGGTGCTAGCGGTTGTGCTGTAAAACTGCACGGTCGGGATGTGAATGTATTTTATGATGATAAACAAGTTTTGTTTGATGTGAATCTTGCTATTGGAGAAAAGATGGTAACGGCCCTGATTGGGCCATCAGGTTGCGGGAAATCCACCTTTTTGCGTTGTTTCAACCGTATGAATGAAACAATTTCTTCTTGTCGGGTGGCCGGTCGTGTTGAACTGGATGGTTTTAATGTCCGTGATATTGATGTTGTTGAACTGCGTGCTCGTGTGGGAATGGTGTTTCAGAAGCCCAATCCTTTTCCTAAGTCGATTTACGAGAATGTTGCCTATGGTCCCCGGATCCACGGACTTGCTGGAACGTCTGCTGAACTTGATGATATTGTGACATCAAGTCTGGAGAGGGCCGGGTTGCTGGAGGAGGTGCATAACCGGATGAATGAACTTGGTACTGGCTTGTCCGGTGGCCAGCAGCAGCGTTTATGCATCGCCCGTGCTATTGCGGTAAATCCTGAAGTTATCCTGATGGATGAGCCCTGTTCTGCTCTTGACCCGATTGCGACGGCACGCATTGAAGAATTAATTGACGACCTATGTCAGAATTATACCATTGTAATTGTTACGCATTCAATGCAACAGGCTGCGCGTGTCTCGCAGCGTACGGTTTTCTTCAACCTTGGTAAGTTGGTTGAAGAAGGAGATACGACGCAAATTTTCACAAATCCCCATGACAAGCAGACGCAGGATTATATTACGGGTCGTTTCGGGTGATAACCAGAAATAAGGAGAAGGAATGACAGAACATATCGTGCGTGCATTTGAGGAAGAATTGGTTTCTTTGAATGAGAAAATTGCCAGGATGGGGGAATTGGCGGAGAGACAGCTTGCAGATGCTGTGAATGTTTTGCAAAGGCGTGATCTTGATTTGGCAGCGGAAGTGATTGCGGCCGACGATCAGATTGATGATTCTGAGCGTGATATTGAAGAGCAGGTGATCATAATGATCGTCAGGCGTCAGCCTATGGCTCTTGATTTGCGTGAAATTATGGCCGCCATTCGTATTTCATCCGATCTTGAGCGTGTTGGCGATCTTGCGGGGAATATAGCCAAGCGTGTGGTTTCAATCGGCGCGGATACGCATCCGCAACGCTTGCTCCATGGAGTGGATCGTATGAGTAAACTTGCTATGAAACAGCTCAAGGATGTTCTTGATGCCTACTCTGGTCGTGATACAAGAAAAGCAATTGCCGTTTGGCATAATGATGAGGAAATTGATAACATGTATATTTCCCTGTTTCGTGAATTTCTGACTTATGTGATGGAAGATCCGCGCCTCATTACGCCTTGTACGCATCTTTTGTTTGCGGCAAAAAATATGGAGCGGATCGGTGATCATGCAACGAATATTGCTGAGACGATTCACTATCTCGTTCATGGCAAGCCATTGATTGAGACTAACCGAAAACTAATTTCGCTTTAGGTTTTTTTGGTCTGCTTTTTTCAAGGCTATAGGAGAGTCATTTGAGGTTGTGCTGTCACAACAAATTAATAGTCGAAATTCATTTCTCCTTCACAGAAATAAAGACAGTGTGTATTTGGTTTCTGTATATTTTCGGCTTGCTCTATGCTTTTCTGTAGCGTTCATTCATCGCGATTTATGGAGGGGGACGGACCGAACATTTTCTCCCGCTCAGGGAAAAAAGTCCGGTTCCTTCATCATTCACAGGCGTTAGAGCGATGCTCCCTGCGTTTTTCATACAGAGGTTGATAAGCTACGCTGGCATGATGCTCACAATATGGTAAGCCTGTAGAGGTTTTTTGACCACAGAAGTGAAAATTTTCTGTGTTTGGGTCCCCGATTGGCCATTTGCAGGTATATTCCGTGAGCTCAAGAATGGTTTTACACTGTTTTGGTGTAGCGTCCGTTAGAACGGTGTCTTTCTTTCTGACAAGCTTGTTGGAATTATTGGTAGAGGAGGACGCAAATTTGATTGCTCCATCTGGGACTACGGGAGAGGCGTAGGCAGGTTTTCTGGTTGCTAGGTATGTCAGAGTTGTTTTTTTTGGTTTAGGAGTGTTTTTTTGTACAGTTCTTGATCGCCCTGACAGGCCGAGTCGATGCACTTTCCCGATGACGGCGTTACGTGTTGTGCCGCCCATCTCCCTGGCTATCTGGCTTGCACTCCATCCCTCTGTCCACAATAGCCTGAGTTGTTCAACACGTTCATTTGTCCAATTCATTCCTGAATATCTCCATATATTGCCGCTTTTAAAATCGCTACAGGTACACCTTGCAAGATTGAAAGAGCTGAATTGCGGATACCGCTATGCTTTTTCGTTCCTTCAGGGTGCTGCAACAAAAGAAAGTTACACTTTGCTTGCAGCTGAAACAAGGAATCGTTAACCTTTTTTCTAGACTATAATTTCCTGGGTATGATTTTCATCATTAATCAGGACATGATTGACACAGCCTGCAGGTTGCATATTATACTTCGCTTCGTTGTGCTGTCTGAATTTTCATACGTATCTCTGATTTTCGCGGTGATCACGGGCAGACAATTTTTCTGGCGGAGTTGATTATTGTGCTTTCTCATCTTTGGGCGGTTTATTCTCATTCTGGTTGTGAATTTGAGCGCGGGTCTGGTTGTTGGCTCTATACGTCCAATGGAGATTCATATCTTGATTTCACTTCTGGTGTTGCTGTTAACTCTTTGGGGCACTGTCATCCTGCTCTTGTTGAGGTTTTGTCCGCGCAGGGGCGCAAATTGTGGCATTTGTCAAATCTTTTTCCTGTTCCTGAGCAGGAAATTTTCGCCAGTCGTTTGTGCGATCTGACCTTTGCCGATAAAGTTATTTTTCTTAATTCCGGTTCAGAAGCTGTTGAATGTGCTCTGAAACTGGCCCGAAGGTATTTTTTTAGTAAGGGGCAACCAGAACGCCATCGAGTCATTACCTTTGAAGGGGGGTTCCATGGTCGTACGTTTGCTGCCCTTGCTGCTTCTGGCCGAAAGAGTCATTTGGAGGGCTTTAGCCCGCAAATGCCGGGATTTGATCAGGTTGTTTTCTCTGATCCCAGTGCGGTTTCCGCTGCCATAGGTCCTGATATGGCAGCGATTTTGATTGAGCCGATTCAGGGAGAGGGGGGGGTACGTCTAGCACCTCCTGCTTTTTTGAGAGCTCTACGTTCTCTTGCAGATGAGCATGACTTGTTGTTGATTTTTGACGAAGTGCAGTGCGGCATGGGGCGGACAGGAAAATTGTTTGCGCATGAGTGGAGCGGTATTTTTCCTGATATTATGGCGGTTGCGAAGGGAATTGGTGGTGGATTTCCGTTAAGTGCCTGTCTCGCTGTGTCTTCCGTTGCAGACGCAATGACTGTCGGAAGTCATGGTTCAACTTATGGTGGCAATCCTTTGGCTATGGCAGTAGGTAAGGCTGTTCTTGATATTGTGAGCGATTCTGATTTTCTTGCAACAGTCATGGCACGGGCGGATCAATTGAGGTATGGTCTTTCCGCTCTTGCGGAACGGAGATCGGATTTGATAGAGGGAGTATGTGGTTTGGGTTTGATGCTGGGGCTGAAGTGCAGGATACCCCCTTCTGATCTTTTACGTGAACTTTTCAAAGAGAAGCTTTTGGCTCTTTCCGCAGGTGTTGATATTGTTCGTCTTTTACCACCATTGGTGGTAAGTGAGAGTGAAATTGATCAGGCTCTGGCGCGTTTGGATCGGGCTTGCGTGCACCTACTCCCTAAGCGTTCAGGTGAATGATAAGTGAGAGTTCACAATGACCCAGCTGAAGCGGAATTTTCTGGATATTGCCGATCTGACTTCTGTAACGTTGCGGGAGATTCTGAACGCGGCCGCGCGTATGAAGAAGGAAATGAGATTAGGGTTGCATGAACGACATTCCAGAACTCTTGCGCACAGGACTTTGGCGATGATCTTTGAGCAGCCTTCAACGCGTACCAGAATTTCGTTTGATGTTGCGATGAATCAACTGGGGGGGTATGCTCTTCTTCTTCCCAGGGATCAACTTCAGCTTGAGCGAGGGGAGAGCATTCAGGATACGGCGCGCGTTATCTCTCGTTTTACGGATTGCCTTTTATTGCGCACAGGAGATTCTGCTCATTTGGCCTTGCTTGCGTCCCATGCGAGTGTTCCTGTTATTAATGGTTTGACGAATTTTTCTCACCCCTGCCAGGTCATGGCAGATGTTATGACCTTTGAAGAATATTCTGGCCCTGTTGCCGGTCGAACTGTTGCGTGGGTCGGCGATGGTAATAACATGGTTCATTCTTGGTTGCACGCTTCAGCACGATTGGGATTTTCTATACGCATAGCGACACCTGTAGCCTATCAGCCTGACGCGCAGGTTGTTGATTGGGCGCGCCGGGAAGGGGCGAATGTGTTGATTTGCAATAGTGCTGAAGAGGCGGTTACCGGTGTTGATTGTGTCATGACGGATACCTGGGTTTCAATGAGCGACAAGGATGTGGGTCAACGTCGGGCCGCTTTTGAAGGCTATTGCGTGAATCAGTCTTTAATGGCCCTGGCTGCGACAAATGCTATTTTTATGCACTGCCTGCCCGCGTATCGTGGAGAAGAGGTCGATAATACGGTCATTGATGGCCCTCAGTCTGTTGTTTTTGACGAAGCAGAAAATCGTTTACATGTCCAAAAGGCGATTTTATCGTGGTGTATATTGGGTGATTTTTAAGGTCGGTTTATACAAAGGATGATGAAACGCGACCGGTGTGGTTTTGCGTTTTGATTTTGCTTGATATTTTCTCCCTTTACGTGAAGGCTTTTTCCGAGTTAGGAGCTAACATCTCTGTCTCATTCTTGCCAGAATGTCTTGCTCAATAGCACAAGAACGGTCAAAAGTTCCAGACGACCCATCAGCATGGCAATACTCAGGATCCACTTTGCCTCGCTTGATAAGCCTGAAAATGTGCTGGAGGGACCAATTTGCTGCCCCAGACCGGGGCCTACATTTGATACAGCAGTCGCGGAGGCGGACAAGGAGGTAATGAGGTCATATCCGTCCAGTGTCAGAAGCAGAGAAAAGAAAGCGACTGTGAGGATATATAAAAAGAGAAAGCTCATCACCGATCCAATGACTTGGTCAGTGAGGGGTTTCCCATTGTAGTAAGGGACAAAGACGCCATGCGGATAAAGGATTTGATTCAGATATTGCTTCATGGTCAGATAGATGACTTGAAACCTGAAAATCTTGATTCCGCAGGATGTTGAACTCGCACATCCGCCAACGAACATAATGAACAGAAAGAGGGCTACGGAGAGGGGGCCCCATGAGTCATAGGGCGCATTGACATATCCAGTTCCCGTCATGATTGAAGTCACGTTGAAGAGGGTGTCATGGGCACTCCATTCATTTTCTGTTTGCGATTGTAATTGCGCCAGAGCGGCTATTCCTGAGAAGACGGTGAGAAAAAGGAAGAATGTTTTCACCTGGCTGTCGCGAAAGATAACAGAGGTTGTTGATTGAATGGATTTTATGTAAAGAACGAATGGCAGGCTGCCGATAATCATGAAAAATATCGCAATGTTTTCAATTGTAGTGGAGCCGAAATATGCAATTGAGGCATCATGAGTTGAGAATCCACCGGTTGCGATTGTTGTCATAGCGTGGACGATTGCGTCAAAAACGTGCATACCTGCAATGTTATAGGCAATAGCGCAAAGGACCGTGAACAAGATATAAATTGTGGTCAGCATGCTGGAAATCTGCTTGGTGCGGGGAAGGACTTTTTCAAAATTATCTGAAGCTTCCACTTTAAACAATTGCATACCACCGATTTGCAGCATAGGGAGGATTGCGATGGCCATCACGATGATTCCTAGTCCTCCAAGCCACTGTAAAAGGGCGCGCCAGAGTAAAATGCCCAAAGGCGCTTTATCGAGATTTTCGATGACGGTGGAACCCGTTGTTGTCAGTCCTGACATGGCTTCAAAGAAGGAGTCTGTATAACTAAGATATAGATTGGACCAGGCGAAAGGTAAGGCACTGAAAGTTGCAAGCAAGAGCCATGAAAAAACTGTCGTGAAGAAAGCGGAACGGACCGTCAGATTTATTTCGGGCCTGTATGTTGAAGCAGAAAGGGAAACACCGATAAACAAACAGAATGTGGATGCGCTTGTGAAGATTTTCCAGTCCTGTTCTCCCATGCTGATGCTGATGATAGCCGGGATAATCATTGCAGCTCCCAGGATGGAGATCAGGATACCATTGATGAAGGCTGTGGATCTGAGATCTTTTATCATTACTGCGCGCCTTGTGCTTCAGACTTGCCTTCTGGAGCGTTAAGGATCTTACCGCTCTGTGTTCCCTATGGGATCATTCAGGAAAGCCACTGCTCCTGATGCTCTGAATTTTTCCCTACGCCCTGTCCTGCTGCTTGAATTCAGGGCTTTTGCGCATATTTGTATTTCCCTGAAGACTCCTTTTTCACTTCAAAACAGGAGCTTTGCTCAGAAATCACAGGTCCCTCTGGCGACGCAATGCTAGCGCTAAAGGGGACCTCATCGTATGTCTGAATGAGCTTTGTGTCCAGTTTAGTCTTTTAAAGCGCTTTCTGGAGGTGATTTTTTACATACCAAACGATTTTCTGTTATTAATTTTTTTTAGTTAGATCATTTTTCTTTTTGTCTGTAACGGAAAAGAGTATGATTATGAAAGATGATGCCAAGGGTATTTGGCCCTCGCAGTCAATCAAGGGCCTCATTAAATCCGGGGCCGTTGATTTTTCAGGTGAATTTGAAGAGCACCAATTGCAACCGGCAAGTCTTGACTTGCGTCTGGGTGATCGCGCGTATCGGCTTCGGTCCAGTTTTTTGCCTGGTCGAAACTATTCTGTTGAAGAGAAGCTATCCCAGTTCTCTCTGTATGAGATTGGCCTGATAGAGGGTGCTGTTTTAGAAGCAGGCTGCGTTTATCTAGTCCCTCTTCTGGAGTTTTTCAACCTGCCGGAAGGGCTTGCAGCACGTACAAATCCGAAGAGTTCCACCGGTCGTGTGGATGTTTTTGTACGGGTTGTTTCAGATGGTGCTGATGCGTTTGATACGATTCTTCACGGTTATGAAGGTTTGCTTTATCTTGAAATCAGCCCTCGGACCTTTCCGATTTTTGTAAGACGCGGTTTATCTTTGTCACAGATTCGTTTTTTTTGTTCCGCAGTTCACTGCTCTGATTCTGAATTGAAATCATTCCATCAGGATGCCCCGCTTGTTAGGGGGGGTGAAGCCTGTATTGAAAAGGGAGTAAGACTGACTGTTGATCTTTTGGGTCAGAATCGTGGAGGTCTGATCGGCTTTCGTGCGAAACGCTACACAAGAGTTCTTGATCTGAGTCTGTCTGCTTGTTACGATGTTGAGGATTTTTGGGATCCGATTTATGGGCAGGAGGGAAAGGATCTGCTCCTTGACCCTCATTGTTTTTATATCCTTGCCTCAAGGGAGTGCGTGATGGTTTTACCTTTCTTGGCTGCGGAAATGGTCCCGTTCGACCCGATGATTGGTGAATTTCGTGTTCATTACGCAGGTTTTTTTGATCCCGGTTTCGGGTATGATAAGTGCGGTGGTATCGAAAGTCATGCCGTTCTTGAAGTCCGCAATTATGAACTTCCCTTTACCCTGACCCACGGCCAGATGATCGGTCGCCTCGTGTACGAGTCGTTAACGGAGCGTTCGGTGTCTTTGTACGGGGATGAAATAGGTTCTTATTATCAAGGTCAGGGGTTAAAATTATCAAGGCATTTCAAGGATTTTAAGGGCCTCACCTGATTGTTTTATCCGGGGTTGAGGGGCAGGACATTCTTTGTCTGTGTTGATTTTTTCTGCGGGTTATCTGAAAATTTCTGGCGCGAATTTATCAGATCTTTCCGTATTTCAGAGAAGGAGGGCCCGTTGCCACCGGTCAGGAAAGTGAAGTGTATCTCTCCGGTATGGATTTGTTGGAAATGCTGTTTTGCTAAACTAGCCAATTATTCGATTTCGTCAGTGTCGCCTTTTCTTTATCCCGAAACAGGGAGCTGATATCTGCTGGAATTCTTTCTGTATTACCTTGCCGGAGTATATCCTCTGGACAATGTTATATTCCTGTGAGCATGTGCTCGGTCTGGGGCGATATGATATTTTGAATTGGAGTTTTTTGTTTGTTGTGCCGTATTTTCAGGCTTGATAAGGAGCCACTTTTCACCGAATCAGTCATTGTCGTTCTATTTTTACTTTTTATATTCATCTATATTACTGATATGGGAATATTTTCTTGAAGTTGAATTTGTCTCGGTGCACCTCATTGGGGGTGCATTTTTGGGGGTGCATTTTTGCGGGTATGGTGAAAGGGTATCATGAGAGCTTCCCAAGCTCTATTTACGGGTTCGAATCCCGTTACCCGCTCCATTTTATGATTTTGGGATAAAAGAAGTTTGTTTTTGTTATTTTTTACTTTTTTTCCTCTCTCTTTTCTTTGACTTTTTCTGCCAGATTTCGTTGGAAGGCCATGGAAAAATATTAGAGGCAGGGAAGTGCGGAGGTACAAGATATTTCTTCTCATATGGGGATGAGGCGGGTACGCGTTGTGTTTTGTTGCCAATTGTTCTACGAAAGGCTGTATAGAAAGTTTTACACAAGAGTCTGATAAAGAGTGCGGAGAAACTTTGTCTTGTTTCTCCCTTTAAGAGGAGGGCGTTTGATTGAAGGGATGATTTGACAGAAAATGAAGAAGCTTGTCTGCAATCTTTTCCTCCGGGTTGGTTTTTGCTTTCTTCATTTCTTCTAAAGTTGCCATAAGTATTCTACATTCTCTGTAATTATTAAATTCCCTATAAGTATAAGGAAGATATGTGAAATGAAATATCTTAAAAGTCGTAATGTGGTTCGCTATACGACATTATCAAGTATTTGTGCCCTTGTTCTGGGCTGTTCTCCTTCTCCGACACAGACAAATTATTATTACAGGCCGAACACAATTGTTCAGCAGAAGGTAAATGATTTTCTGGATTGTCAGCTGGAAGGTGTCCAGTCTGTTCCTTCTAATCAGGAATTTGTGAGCAGGGATGGCTATAAAACACCAACAACCTGTCAGCGTGATGCATCTGGAAATACGTTTTGCACTGGAGGAAATACGGTTGGCGGGGGTGTTTCCTCCTTTGACAATAATGCTCTTCTTCGGTCTCGTACTGAAAGGCGTTGTATGCAGAGGAGAGGTTACATCCTCAGCCAGGCTTACGTCAGGCCATGTGGCTCAGGCGAAGTGCCGATTGGGTATGCTTACCCCTATCAGAAGGTTCTTTCCCCTTCCCCGGATAGTTGTTTTGTCCGCTATGAGGGTGTAAAGATTCTTTACCGTCCGCCTTACGCTCCGCCTTATCCTCCTGCCGGTGCCTATACACCTGGTGTTCCCGCCGGTGCCTATACGCCTGGTGTTCCCGCCGGTGCCTATACGCCTGGTGTTCCCGCCGGTGCCTATACGCCTGGTGTTCCTGCCGGTGCCTATACGCCCGGTGTTCCCGCCGGTGCCTATACGCCCGGTGTTCCCGCCGGTGCTTATACACCCGGTGTTCCCGCCGGTGCTTATACACCTGGTGTTCCTGCCGGTGCTTATATGCCTGGTGTTCCTGCTGGGATGGAGAGGTAGGCTTTTCTTTCGGGAATGTTTCCCTGAAGTCCTGCTTTGCAGTTTTGATTTGCTCCCCTGCACCGTATTTTCGGTGCAGGGTTTTTTTTGAGATTTTTTCCTTCTGCGTGCGTTTAGCAGAGTGCACATATGTAGTATGTAGTGGATGGTTAGGTTTTTTTGTGCCGGCGCTATCTCCGGAGTGTTCCTTTATCAGGGTAGTGAGTATTGCGTATGTGGTTAATTAAGGTCCTGTTGTTTATTTATCGGACAATAATCTATCAATTGTTTCCTGCGTTAGGGCTTTGCCTTTGCTTTGGGGGCCACTGAGAGGAAGTTTTTTTGAAGAAAGGGCGTTTTCTTCTCTTAGTTTCATTTTATTTTCGGGGGTCATCGGAGTGGAAAGGTCTGTTTCAGGACAACAATTGATGTACTGCCTGATTTTTTCAAAAATACTGTTCATTTGGTCTAGATGCTGGCCTGTGAGGTCATGAAAGGAACAGGCTGTAAGAATTCTATTCATATTATCGTTGATGATGGAAGGGTCTATCTTGTCTTTTTTTTCCAAAGCAGCTCTGATGGCTTCTGAGCTTTCTATGATGACGTTTGCGCTTTCTTCATTTATTGTATTGACAGCTTCAAGTTGTTTTTTTGCCATTATCAGGCAAGCTCTGATACGTTCATTTTTATCTTCCTTTTCGTAACTGCTTAGATTTTTTTCCATCTGCTTATACTGTCTGATAAGTTTTCTCCGGGAAATCCATGGGGTATTTTTCCTGTGAAAGTGCTAGAACCACCGGAACAAGATATTGCTTTTATCTGATCAAAGCGAAAGTTTCTTTATGGGAGAATCAGATTTTTCTCTCTAGTCTTCTGTTTTCTGCCTGCTCGTTGTGACATTTCCTTTTCCAGGACATTTCTTTGGCCAGTCTTTGGCCAGGAGAGCCTTTTGTCCAAGAACGCTCTTGTAAAGAGTTAGCTTATCGCCGCCTCAATTTTACTTTTCAGAGTCTGTGCGTTGAAGGGTTTGACGAGATAGTTATTAACCCCGGCTTTTTTCGCGGCGATAACATTTTCCATTTTCGACTCTGCTGTTACGAGAATGAAAGGTGTTTTGGACAGTTCTTCATCTGCCCGAATTTTTTTCAGTAACTCGTAGCCTGTCATGGGTTGCATGTTCCAATCCGAAATGATGAGCCCGAATCTGGTCTCTTTTGCCTTGGATAGAGCATCTTCGCCATTTGCGGCGTCATGAAGATCTGTGAATCCTATCTGTTTAAGCAGGTTATTCATGATACGAATCATCGTTTTGTAGTCATCAACAACGAGGATCGGGATAGAAAAATTAAGAGCCATGACGTATTCAATCATCTTTCTACTATCGAAACGGAAAAACAGACGACACAAGAAAACAGAGACCTATTTTTTACTTTTACCACAAAATTAATTAAATTTGTCTCCTCCTTTTCTTTTTCAAGCCCTGTTTTCTTCACAAGAGGAGTGTTTATTGTTTTGTTGTTTTTTCTATGTTCCCTGTCCTTTTTTCTTTTTCTTTCACTTTTTTCTCGTTTTGACAGAGGAATTCATTCTATCATTTTTTCCTGTTTTATGACTTCGTTTTCTCCTTATCAGGATCTTCTTTTTGATTTTGTAAGAAATCAGGTCTATTCACTTTTTGGTTTTATTTGTCTTTATTCACAAAGGTTTTTTGACCTGGGTAACCCTGCGGATTGTGGTTATTATGTTGATTCTTGGCCCTGAAGATTCTGTTCCCGCTTCCTGTTTCGGAGGGATTTTAGCTCTTGGTAATTTTGACGGTGTACATCGCGGTCATCAGGCAATTTTTTCATGCGCCAGGGAGATAGGAGATAAGTCTGGGGTTCCTGTGGGTGTTGTTGTTTTTGTACCGCATCCGCATTTCTTTTTTCGGCCACAGGTTCCTTTTTTTCTTCTGACGCCCGATGAGATAAAGTTTGAGCGTCTCGCAGCTTGCGGTCTTGATTTTGTGTTTTGTCTGCGGTTTGACTCAAAGCTTGCGGGTCTGGGTGCGGAAATGTTCATCGCCCGTGTCTTGATTGCGCAACTGAAGGCGTCTCACCTGATTGTGGGGTCTAACTTTCGTTTCGGGAAGAACCGCAGTGGAGATCCATCTTTCCTGGAGATGATTGCTGCCAGGTTCGATGTGGATGTCACGATTATTGCTCCAGTATCGGAGGGTGAGGATGTTTGTTCATCAAGCAAAATCCGTTCTCTTCTCTCTTCAGGCCGGGTTGCCTTTGCTTCACGGGCTTTAGGGTATGATTGGTTTGTCCGTGGTCATGTTGTAGAAGGGGCGCGTTTGGGCCGTGCTCTTGGATTCCCAACAGCAAATATGCGTTTGCCTTCTGATGTTACCCTTGCTTACGGTGTTTATGCAGCTCGTGTTTTCCGGAACGTCAATGGCATGCCGATCCGTCATGACGCTGTTGTGAGTTTTGGTATAAGACCAACTTTTGGGGGTGAGCAGCCTTTTCTGGAGAGTCATTTGTTTGATTTTTCAGGAGATCTTTACAATGAAGTCATTCAGGTTTGTTTTGTTGATTTCATCCGTTCGGAACGCTTTTTTAAGAATCGTGAATTACTGATTAATCAGATGGGGAATGATTGCCTTATTGCCCGCCGCATCCTGGAATGCAAGGGAGAAAGTTCTCCGTTATTTTGCGGGATTGCGATGCAGGATTCCTGAAATATGGTAGTGGCTTATGGTTGCTTTCATTGCTACAAGTGCTTATCGGGTTTATTTTGGAATAGAATTGAGAATAGTGAGCAGTGCATCTTGAACAGTGTCTTTTAAAGTTGAGAGGATCCGGGCCATCATGACCCAGAAAGACTATACTGATACGCTTCTTTTATCTTCTACTGATTTTCCGATGCGCGGGAATTTACCTCGGAATGAACCATTGATTCTGGAGCGCTGGGCGCAGATAGATCTTTATGAGCGTTGTCGTGAACAGGCCAAAGGATGTGAGCTTTATGTTCTTCATGACGGGCCTCCTTATGCGAACGGTAATTTGCATATTGGTCATGCCTTGAACAAAGTTTTAAAGGATATCGTTTCTCGTTCGATGCAGATGGTTGGCTATGATGTTCACTATGTTCCTGGCTGGGATTGCCATGGGCTTCCTATTGAATGGAAAGTTGAGGAAGGTTACAGGCAGTCCGGCCGGATGAAGGACGACGTCGAGATTAGTGAATTTCGTAGTGAATGTCGTAATTTCGCCTTGCATTGGTTAAACATTCAGCGTTCTGCGTTCAAGCGGCTTGGGGTCGGTGCTGCCTGGGAAGATCCGTATATGACGATGAGCTATGCGGCAGAAGCGCAAATTGCTCGTGAGCTGATGAAATTTGCTGTTGCCGGACAGCTTTATCAGGGCCTGAAACCTGTTTTCTGGTCTGTAGTGGAACAAACAGCACTTGCGGAAGCGGAGGTGGAATATCTGGATCATGAGACTGATGTAATATGGGTTTCTTTTCCGGTTCTCAATGGTGGAGATGATTTTTTGAATGTGTGTGTTGTCATCTGGACCACTACGCCATGGACCATTCCTTGCAATCGTGCCATTTGTTTTTCGCTCGGGGTTCACTATGGGTTGTACCGGATCAGGGATGTTTCTGCGGAGAGCAAGGTGTCTCCCGGTGCATCCTTTATTGTTGCTGACGATTTAGTCTCAGATGTAATGCATCGGGCGCTTGTTTTGGATTATGACCGAGAAAGAGAGGTTTCGCCGGATCTGTTAAGCGAGTTGATCTGCGCTCATCCGCTACGCGGTAAGGGCTATGATTTTGTTGTTCCCTTGCTTCCCGGGGCCCATGTTACAGCAGATATGGGGACTGGTTTTGTGCATACGGCTCCCGGTCACGGGCCGGATGATTTTGATATTTGGAGAGCCAATAAAGGAAATCTTGAGGAACGAAAAATTGAAACAGTCATTCTGGAGACTGTGGATGCGGATGGTTTTTTTACGAACGCCGTTCCGGGTTTTTCTGGTAGACGGATCATCACTGACACAGGCGGGAAGGGTGATGCCGATGATGCGGTTATTGAGGCGTTGCAAGCTGTTGGTGCCCTTGTTGCATCTGATCATTTGAAACATAAATACCCTCATTCATGGCGCTCACGCAAGCCGGTTATTTTCCGTAGCTTCCCGCAATGGTTCATCCCTTTGGACCGAATTTTCAAGGAGGATGGTCTGACGCTGCGTGAGCGTGCACTCAGGGCTATAGATGAGGTTCGTTTTGTTCCCGGCAATAGTTATAACCGGTTACATAAGATGCTTGAACATCGCCCTGACTGGTTGATTTCACGTCAACGTGTGTGGGGCGTGCCTCTGACGATTTTTGTTAACTCGACGACGGGCGATGTGCTTGTGGATCCTGATGTTAACAATCGTATTGCGACAATTTTTGAAGAAGAAGGTTCAGATTCCTGGTTTGCGGAAGGAGCGGCCGCGCGGTTTTTGGGACCGGGCTACTGCCCGGGGGAGTGGAAAAAAATTGATGATATCCTTGATGTCTGGTTTGATTCCGGATCCACGCATGCCTTTGTACTGGAAGATCGCCCTGATCTGAAGTGGCCGGCTGATCTTTATCTGGAGGGTTCGGATCAGCATCGCGGCTGGTTTCAGTCTTCTCTTCTGGAAAGTTGCGGTACGCGCGGTCGTCCGCCCTTCAAGGCAGTTTTAACGCATGGGTTCGTTTTATCAGGAGACGGTCGAAAAATGTCCAAGTCTCTTGGGAATCAAGTTTTTCCGCAGGAGGTTATTGACCAATCTGGTGCAGACATCCTGCGCCTGTGGGTGATGAGTGTTGATTATACAGACGATATTCGTATCAGCCCGGATATCCTGAAATCTGTTTCCGATATTTATCGCCGATTGCGCAATACGGTTCGTTTTCTTTTGCGTAATTTATCTGGTTTTTCTGATATTGAATCTTTATCGGTCGGAGAGATGCCGAATCTGGAATGTTGGATTTTGCACCGCTTGTGGGAGCTTGATGATCTCGTGCGGGAGGGGTATCATGATTTTGCCTATCAGCGTTTATTTTCTGCGTTATCGAATTTTGCGACAGTTGATCTTTCGGCTACATATTTTGACATCCGTAAAGACGTTCTTTATTGCGAAAGCGCATCCAGCGTGCGGCGGCGTGCTTGTCGGACTGTTCTTGATCACATTTTCCGTTGTTTAACGACCTGGATGTCTCCTGTATTATGTTTCACCATGGATGAAGCGTGGAGGTCCCGGTTCCCTGGAGAGGATAGCAGCGTTCATTTGCAGCGATTTCCTGATATTCCTTCTGTTTGGTGTAATGAGAAACTGGATAGGGATTTTTGTAATGTTCGCCGTCTGCGTCGTCTTGTAAATGCGTCTATAGAAAAGGAGCGTTCGGCAGGAGTCATTGGTTCTAGCCTTGAGTCTTTTGTTGTTTTGTATGTAAGTGATCCAGAGCTGCTCGCTTCTATGTCCCTTTTTGATATGAGAGAGCTGTGTCTTTCGTCATATTTAGATGTTCGTCCATTGGAAGAGGCGCCTGCCGCTGCATTCAGGCTGACCGAAGAGGTTGCCCATGCCGCAGTTATTGTGAGGAAAGCAGATGGAAAAAAATGTGCGCGCTGTTGGATGATTTTACCAGAGGTCGGCTCTTTGAGAGGCTATGAAGATATCTGTCGGCGGTGTGTTTCTGTTTTGGGTGAGGTGGCATGACCCTTATATCACGGATGCGGTTTCTTGGTCTTCTGGTGGCGGCCTTAAGTTTTTTCGCAGACCAGTTGTTGAAATGGTATCTTCTTGGTCCTTTTGGCTTGATGGAGAGGGGTCGTTTCAGGATTACATTTTTTTTTGATCTGCTTCCTATCTTTAACCAGGGTGTTTCTTACGGCTTATTTCCGCAGGAGGGTATGGGACGTTGGGTTTTATTCTGTATTGCGGTAGTTCTTCTTCTTGGGCTTTTTTATTTGCTTTTGAATGTATATGACTCGTTTTGTGCTATTGGTCTTGGCCTGATCATCGGAGGGGGGATCGGGAATGCGTTTGATCGCTGGTTTTACGGTGCGGTTTTTGATTTTATTTTCCTGCATATCGGAGATTTCAGGTGGTTTGTTTTTAACCTTGCTGATTGCTCTATAATGCTTGGAATAGGTCTTGTTTCATGTTATTTCGTATTTCGTTCCTCTGAGGGGGGGACGATTTTCGGTGCGAAAAATGTTGATGACTGTCCGTTTCGTGCCGTGGAGGAGGATATTTCGGTGGTAACTACGTCCTTAGGGCCCGAAATATCGGGGGATGATGATGTATGTAAGAGTTGATCGGCGTTTTTATGCGCATGGGCCTTTGCGCTTTGTATGGCAAGAGAGAAAAAAGGTAGGTTTTTGCGCTCTTGTCTGTTTCTATTTCAGGTTTCAGAATGTTTGTTTTGATTTCATAGCTTTTTCCTTGCAAGAGACTTTTGAGTTTTTTATTTCTCTTTTTCGTTTTTCTGTCAGGAGTCTGAGACTTTTGTATATATTTCTTTTTTTTGCCTCTTTGCATCCGCGTCTTCTTGTTTTTTTCTTCTTTACAATATTTTTTTCCTGTTTTTATGGTCTTGCCGCAGCGGAAGATCGCTTTGCTCCTGATACGAGACTTTTCACCCTGAAAAATGGGATGTCAGTTGTTGTTATCCCGGACCATCGCGTGCCTGTTGTAACGCATATGATCTGGTACAAGCTTGGTTCTACAGATGAGCCCATGGGAAAGAGCGGGATTGCGCATTTTCTTGAACATCTTCTCTTCAAGGGAACGGATAGCAATCCTGGTGATGTTTTTTCGCAGTTTATATCTAAGCATGGTGGCTATCACAATGCTTTCACTTCTTTTGATTTTACGGCCTATTATCAGCGCGTTCCCAAAAAACATCTTCCGCGGCTCATGGAGCTCGAAGCTGATCGGATGGTTAATCTTTCCTTGAGTAAAGAACAGGTTGCCGTGGAACGTAATGTCGTGTTGGAAGAGCGGCGCCAAATGATAGAAAACAACCCTCATGCCCGTCTTCAGGAAGAGATGAATGCTGTTCTCTACCGGGTTCATCCCTATGGCCGGCCTGTTATTGGTTGGAAACATGAGATAAATGCGCTGAACTATGAGGATGCATTTAACATTTATAAGCGTTTTTATAGGCCTGATAACGCTGTATTGCTGGTTATGGGTGATGTTGAGTTTGATGAAGTTTATGAATTAGCGCAATTACATTATGGTAAGCTTGCACGTCGTGATACGAATGTGCCTAGGGTGAGGCGCTTTCTTGTTGAACCGCCACAACGGAGTCTCCGGAAAGTAAAGATTCTGGATAAGAATGTGAGTCAGCCGATTTTTAGACGCCAATATGATGTTCCCTCTTACGTTACAAAAGGCTGGAAAACAGGCGTTTCACTTGACGTTCTTGCAAATATACTTATGGCCCGTCCAATGGGTAGGCTTCACAAGGGACTGGTTCTGGATCGCAAAATTGCGTCCAAGGTTCATGTTTCATACCATGGAACCCGCATTGAAAGTGGGGTTTTCGTGATTGAAGTGCTTCTGAATGAGGGGGCTATTTTTTCTGATATTGAGGAAGAGATTGAGCATCAGTTTGCGCGCCTTGCTAAAGAGGGTGTTACAGAAAATGAGATGAGGTTTGCACGGAATCAGGCGCTGGCTATGGTTGTTTATCTACAGGATGACCCGAGTGCGTTGGCGAATTTTTTTGCGGAGGCCCTGATGACCGGTCTAACTCTCCAAGGGGTTCAGGCGTGGCCGAGGCATATCGTTGAACTTAAGGCGAGTGATGTACGTGATGCTGTTTCATTTTTACGTCCTGAATCCTCAGTGACGGGCTTTCTTTTGTCTTCGAAAATTGACAGTGAGATGCTCAAGATAAAGAAGAATCGTTCAGCGGAAGACTGGAGAGATGATCGGCAGAAGAAGGATGGGCAATGAGTCTGATTAATTTTTTTATGCAAATTTGTCGATCTTTGGCATGTTTTGTTTTTTTCTTCTTTTTTTCCTTCGGTTTTTCCTTTGTTCAGGGAGCAGATATTCAGCGAGTGGTGAGCCCGAAGGGGGTTGAAGCCTGGTTGCTTGAAGAGCCTTCCATTCCTTTGATTTCTGTTTTTTTTGCCTTTGATACCGGGGGCAGTGTAAGTGATCCTGCCGAGCGAAGCGGTGTGGCCAAAATGCTTGCCTCCATGCTTGTTGAAGGAGCTGGCGATATGGACGGTTTGGCTTTTGGTACTGAATTGGAAAATTTTGCGATTGATCTATCGTTTAATGCGGGCCTTGATCAGTTTTATGGCCATATGAAGACATTGACCCGGAATGCAGATAAAGCTTTTCGTCTTCTCGCTCTTGCATTGAATGATCCCCGCTTCGAGACAAAGTCTCTGGAGGATGTGCGTTTTTCCTTGTTATCTGATTTAAAGCTTTCAGAGTCAGTTCCTTTTTCGCGTTCTTTAAGATTATGGTTCAAGAATGCATTTGGCGATTCTCCTTATGGGCGTTGGTCAGGGGGGACAGCAGATACGCTCTCTGCAATCAGTATTGCTGATCTTCGTGCGGCTCGTAAGCGTATCTTCAGGCGCAGTCAATTGAAGCTAGGCGTTGTAGGCGATATTGCTCCGGAACGCTTGAAGAGCTATTTAGATCAGGTATTTTCTGGTTTGTCGTCACAGGAGCCTGATAGTAATTTATTTCCTATCGAGTTAAAATCAGGTCCCTGGCGCGCTTTTTCCAAAATGGAGATTCCTCAGGCGGTTGTTATATTTGGTCATGCTGGCATTTCTGAAAAAGATCCTGATTATTACGCCGCGCATATTTTAAACACTATTGTTGGGGGCAATCCTTTTATGTCCCGTTTGCATAAAGAGATTCGTGAGAAAAGGGGACTTACCTATTCAATTGAAACCAGCATGGAACAGCTGAAATACTCCCCTTTGTTTTTTGGTGTTTTTTCTACTATGAATGAGCGTTTCGATGATGCTATCTCTCTCTTACGGACAGAATTGAAGGATATAGCTCGTAATGGGCCGACCAGGGAAGAAG
Organism: Alphaproteobacteria bacterium; assembly: GCA_028599125.1. Lineage (GTDB taxonomy): Bacteria > Pseudomonadota > Alphaproteobacteria > Rhizobiales > NORP267 > JAQRMX01. Next base: position 29,494 of record JAQRMX010000013.1, read on the forward strand.
TGCGACTTGCGAAGAATTATTTGAAGGGGAGCTATGTTGTAAAACTGGTTGGGAGTGACTTTCTTGCGGAGCATTTGGTGGATATGCAGTTATATGGGCGCGGAATTAATTACATGGATAACTACGTTAATTTTATTGATGAGGTTACACATGAACAGGTCGTGAAGGTCTCTGCGCGCCTTTTACAGCCAGATCAGCTGATGATATCTATTGTCGGAAATCCCTCTGGTCTTCAGGATGATACTCCTGATTGAGTCCGGTAGGAAGGTTTGGTTTCATGATCAGGCTTGTGGAAAAGTGAATATGTATCCGATTCTCATTTTTTGAGTTCTTTCTTTTTTATTTTTTATGTTTTTATTAGGACATCTTATTTCTTTTTGCTTTGTGAAGGGCTGCCTCCATTAAGGAGTCTCTGTTTTCTGGCGGATTTTTCTGCATCTTTACTGAAGGAGATAGCATGGCTGTCAGGCAATTGAAGGAATTAACAATCAACCGGATTGCTGCCGGTGAAGTCATTGAACGTCCAGCTGCTGTTGTAAAAGAATTGGTTGAAAATGCCCTTGATGCAGGAGCAAAGAGTATTGATATCCTTGTATCTGATGGTGGGCGTCGGCTAATTCAAGTTTGTGATGATGGTTGTGGTATGGATCAATTTGATTTGGCCTTATGTGTTGATCGTCATGCGACATCAAAGCTACAAGATGATAATTTGTTGCAGATAAAGACTCTTGGGTTTCGTGGTGAAGCTCTTCCTTCCATTGGTGCTGCTGCAGAATTGGTTATTGCTTCACGCGCACAAGGGGCTTCCGGGGCTTGGGAAATTCGTGTAGATGGTTCGGTTAAATCATCCTTAAGGCCCTCATCTTTGGCCACAGGTACACAAATTGATGTCCATAATCTTTTTTCACGGACCCCTGCGCGTCTGAAATTTCTTAAATCTGATCAATCTGAGAACAGGGCTATAGGGGAGATGGTTCGCCGTTTGGCTATGGCCTTTCCGTCTGTGAGCTTCAAGCTTTCTACCGGTACACGAGAGCCTCTTAATCTACGGTTGGCTTCTGTTGATATGGATGATGAGTCTATTTTACTTAAGCGCCTTTCACTCATTATGGGCCAGGATTTTGCTGATAATGCGCTTCCTATCAAAAAAGAACGAGAGGGAATACATCTGAGCGGTTATGCAGGTTTGCCTACGTTGCATCGCGCAAATGCACAGATGCAGTATTTATTTGTGAATGGGCGTCCTGTTCGGGACAAGTTAATACAGGGCGCTGTTCGTGCTGCTTATTCTGATGTTCTGGCTCGTGATCGCCATCCTTTACTTGCTTTGTTTTTGTCACTTGATCCTCAACGTGTTGATGTCAATGTGCATCCTGCAAAGATAGAGGTCCGCTTTCGTGAAGGGGGATTGGTGCGAGGAGTGATTATTTCTGCTTTGAAACAGGTGATTGCAAGTGGACAGCACCGGGCTTCCAGTACGGTTGGGACGGATACTATTTCATCTTTCCGTTCTTCCTCTTCTTTGTCGTCGGCTCACAAATCTGTCCGACGAAAGCCATTGGCCTTTCGGGATGGCTTTGAAGATATGCATTCCTTTTATGCTGTTGACCTGTTCGCCTCTTCAGAATCTTCTGATCCTGTTTCAGGAGATAGCAATGGCACTTCAGATTCACATTTTTATGTACCGTCTGAGTCACAGGCATCGATAGAATCCATTGATAATAGTATTTTTGATAAGCCCTTAGGGGTTGCACGCACGCAATTGCACGAGAATTATATTGTTTCACAGACGCGCGATGGTCTGATCATCGTTGATCAACATGCAGCGCATGAACGCCTGACATATGAGCGTCTTAAAAGTCAGATGGCGGCGGGGGTGATTCAACGGCAAGGGCTTCTTTCCCCTGAAATTGTTTCACTTGATCCGGATGCTGTTGCATGTTTGGTTGAACGGGAGAGCGAATTGGCTGAATTTGGTCTTGTGCTTGATTCTTTTGGACCGGATGCGGTCGCGGTTCGGGAGATTCCTGCGGCTCTGGGCGCTATGGCTGTTGCCAATCTGGTGCGTGATATTGCCGATGATCTTGCTGATATGGACATGACGATACGTTTGAAGGAACGTCTTGATCATATAGCGTCCACGATGGCCTGTTATGGGAGTGTGAGATCTGGTCGTCGCCTCAAGGATTCTGAAATGAATGCCCTTTTACGGCAAATGGAGGCAACGCCCTTTTCGGGCCAGTGCAATCATGGCCGCCCGACCTATGTTGAGCTGAAGCTGAAGGATATTGAACGTCTTTTCGGGCGTCGTTAAAGCAGGGGTCATCAAATTTTTGATACAAAAGAGCCCTTATTTTCCTGATTTATTTCAATTTTTCTCCTTCCCATTTCAGGAACAGGATCTGAGTTTTTCGGTAAATACGTTGGTCCATTTTTTTAAATCCTTCTGGAATGGAGATAGAGGCGTCCTGATGATCTTCCAGGATGCAGATGGCCCCTGTGACGAGCCATCCTCCTTTTGCTGCGGCTTCTAGAGCAGTTTGTGAGAGTCCCTGATTATAGGGCGGATCCGCAAATAGGAGGGTGAAGGGTTCAATGGTTGCAGGACCGAGCCGGGTTGCATCACGGCGTAGAATAGCAGTTTGTTTGCTGAGTTTTAACGTGTGGATGTTTTTTCGGATCGTGTCATAGGCCTGTGATTTTTTTTCTACAAAGAGGCAATAGAGAGCTCCTCTTGACAAAGCCTCAAATCCCAAAGCTCCTGTCCCGGAAAACAGATCAAGGACGCGAGCTTTGTAGAGGTTTTTTCCATCATTCTTATGAAGCAGGATATTGAATATTGACTCACGTAGCCGGTTACTGGAAGGTCTTATGAAAGAGTCTTTTATCCTCGGTAAGGTTAGTTTTGTCCCTTTGAAAGATCCTCCAATAATGCGGATCATTTTTTTCGTCCCTGTTTTTTCTGTTTTCTTTTTTCAGGGCGCGTCTCTGCGCTTTCATTTCTGATGATCTTACCCATTGCGATGAGTTCCTTTCCGAGTTTTTTGCACAAGTTGTCCGTTTCGACTTCCTCTGCTGTTCCGGCTGTGAGCGTACCGAGAAGGAAGGGTCCGTAAGCGATCCGGATAAGCCTGTTTACTTTCAGAGAAAAATGTTCAAGTATAATCTTGATTTCACGATTTTTACCTTCGCTCAATGTCATCATTATCCATATATTGCTCTCTTTTTTCAGCTCAATGGTTGCAAGAATCGGCTTGTAGCGGATGCCGTTTATGGTAATCCCTGCGCGCAGGGTATCGAGTTTCGTTTGGGCAATATCACCGAAAGCACGGACTCTGTATTGACGCTGCCATCCCGTTGATGGTTTTTCAAGAATGCCTGCCAGATCACCATCGTTTGTGAGAAGCATCAGGCCTTCTGTGTTTATATCGAGCCGGCCGACAGAAATGACGCGCGGCAAATTTTTTGGCAGCTGTTCGAAAAGCGTATTTCGTCCTTCCGGATCACTGTGGGTAGTAATGACCCCTCTGGGTTTATGGTAGCACCACAAGCGGGTATGAGGGCGTGGGGGGAGTTCTTTCTCATCAACGAGGACGCGGTCTTCTGGTTGGATATTGATAGCCGGGTTTGTCGAGATGGTGCCGTTTACGGAAACACGTCCTGTTGTGATCCATCGCTCTGCTTCACGTCGTGAACATAGTCCGGCATGTGCGATGGCTTTAGCAATCCGTTTCGGTAGCTGGTTTGTTTCTATGAAGTAGTGCGGGAGATTTTTTTTTGATTCATGATTATTTTTTTCAAGGTTGAAAGATTTTTTTTTACGTGAATTATGATTTTTCAGGGGCATGATTCATTCAGTCTTCGGTTTATTGAGATATTTTGGGATGACATCTGAAGAATGAAAGAGAGAATTTCAGAAGAAAGTGATGAGAGCAAGTCCTTTGGGCATTCGTTACCTATGCAGGCTGCTCTGGTGTGTGCTAGGAAGGCTGCGGAAAGGAATGAGGTTCCTGTTGGATGTGTGATTACTAGCCCCTCCGGCATAATTATCGCTCAGTCACATAACGAGGTTTTGGAGCGTAAAGATCCTACTGCTCATGCAGAAATTCTGGCTTTGCGAGCCGCATCTTTAAAACGAAGATCGGAACGATTAACAGGTTGTGATCTGTATGTGACACTTGAGCCTTGTACTATGTGTGCTGCGGCTATTTCACTTTCTAGAATCCGGCGTGTTTACTTCGGTGCGAGTGATCCGAAATGCGGAGCGATTGAAAGTGGCATTCGTTTTTTTCAAAGCCCGTGCTGTTTCCATGCACCTGCTGTTTATGGTGGTTTTGGGGAACGTGAAGCCTGTTCTTTGCTGAAGCGTTTTTTTTCTGTGCGTCGCTGAGAAGTTGACCTTTTTGTTTTTTATTTTTTGCTATTTTGTTGTGCAAAGAGTTGGGTTTCTCGTTCGACGGCCCGCCATCCAATATCTTTGCGATAAAAACTGCCCGGCCATTTGATCTGATTAACGGCCGCATAGGCGCGTTCTCTGGCTTCAGTGACGGTTGCCCCTTTTGCCGTTACGTTGAGTACGCGTCCTCCTGCTGCCACTATAGTCTCTCCTTTCATATCTGTTCCGGCATGAAATATCTTGACGCCTTCTGTTTGTGATGCGGCTTCTAACCCTTTGATTTCTCTGCCACTTTTGTATGATGCCGGATATCCCTCATTGACCATTACGACCGTGAGTGCGACGTGTTCATCCCATGTAACGTTATATTTTTCAAGTTTTTCTTCTGCGGCAGCCAATAACAGCTCAAGCAGATCAGACTTGAGACGGATCATGATGGCCTGGCATTCCGGATCACCGAAACGCGCGTTATATTCAATCAGCTTTGGCCCCTGTTCTGTAATCATTAATCCTGCATATAAAAGACCTCTGAAGGGCGTTCCAATTTCATCCATAGCGTTGATTGTAGGCGTTATGATTTCATTGATGACCCTTTGAGTCATTTTGTTATCCAGAACATATGCTGGCGAATAAGCTCCCATGCCGCCTGTATTGGGCCCCTGATCACCATCAAGAAGCTGTTTGTGGTCCTGTGCGGTACCAAGCGGCATGATGGTCCTGCCGTCTGTGAGAATGAAGAGACTTGCTTCTTCGCCCTCAAGATAGTTTTCGATAATGATTTCTTCTGAATTTTGAGCAAAGAGGGTCTGAGCGGCCTCACATGCGTCCCTAACATTTGTAGCGACAACTACGCCTTTTCCTGCAGCAATTCCGTCTGTTTTTACGACGATAGGAGGAATTTTCTGTTCAATGTAACTGATAGCGCTCTTAAGGTCTGTAAAGCGTCGGTAAGGGGCCGTAGGAATATTGTATTTTTGGCATAAATCCTTTGTAAATCCCTTTGATCCTTCAAGGCGTGAGGCGGATGCGGAAGGACCAAAAGCTTTGATACCTTCATTTTTAAGCACATCTGCAAGGCCGGCGATCAGAGGAATTTCTGGTCCAATGATAACAAACTCAATTCTTTCTTTACGACAAAGCTCAACGATAGCAGCGTTATCTGTTATATTGATAGGGCGGCAGATTCCCAAGTCTGCCATACCCGGGTTGCCTGGGGCACAAACGAGCCGTGTGGATGTGGGATTTTTAGAAATAGCCCAGGCAAGTGCGTGTTCACGTCCTCCAGATCCAAGGATAAGAATGTTCATAGATGATTTGATTTTCGTATTGACATGAGGCTTTGTTTCCTGCTGTTCCCGAAATGCTGTGTGCTTTGCCTTGACAGAAGTGAATGGCATTTTAACATTCTCTGATGTCTGTGCAAATCCCTTGTTTCCCGTTTTAGGAATCTCCATGCGTTTTGATGTATATCAGTGTGTTTAAATGAAGAGAAAATATTGACTGAATTGAACATAAGCAAGGAAATGGTAGCGCAAAACATGAGATGTTTGACGCAGGATTCTGCTGAATTTACGGTTGACGAAATTACACAACGTATCAAACAATTTGTTGAGGGAGAATTTTCCTGTTTACGAATACGTGGCGAGATTTCAGGTTATCGCGGTCCTCATTCTTCCGGTCATTGTTATTTTGCGCTGAAGGACAAGAACGCGAAGCTTGATGCAATTATTTGGCGCGGCATTTTCAGTAAACTACGCTTCAAGCCCGAGGAAGGGGTTGAGGTTGTTGCAACGGGTCGTCTGACGACCTACCCTGCGAGGAGTAGCTACCAGATTGTCATTGATGCTTTGGAACCTGCTGGCGAAGGTGCTCTTATGGCTATGCTTGAAGAGCGTAAGCGCGTTCTTAGGGCGGCAGGTTTTTTTTCAGAGGAGCGAAAGCAGCGCCTCCCTTTTCTTCCGCGGATTATTGGCGTGATTACTTCGCCGACGGGAGCTGTGATTCAGGATATTCTAAATCGTCTAGAAGAGCGCTTTCCGTGTCATGTTCTGATCTGGCCTGTTCGCGTTCAGGGGGAGTGCTGCGGTGAGGAGGTTGCTGAGGCGATTTATGGACTGAACCATCTTCCTCCTTCTGTTTCTGAGACACCTGACGTAATCATTGTCGCGCGGGGAGGAGGGTCTATTGAAGAATTATGGGGATTTAATGAAGAAATTGTTGTACGGGCCGTTGCAGATAGTTTTATTCCTGTAATTTCTGCCGTGGGTCATGAAACTGATTGGACGCTGATTGATTTGGTTTCTGATTGCCGTGTCTCGACGCCGACAGCGGCAGCAGAGATAGCGACACCTGTGCGTGTTGAACTTCTTTCAAAGCTTGAGGTTCTTTCCGGACGGTGCGGTCTTTCTGTGTCTCGGTGTATGGATTTTCATCGGCTAAAGGCGAGTGCCGTTATGTATGCGCGCATTTCTGCGGCTGATATTCTGGCGTTACCACGGCAACGTCTTGATCTAGTGCACAGTGAATTGGTGGATGGTTTACAATCTGTTGTTCGCGCTCATATATCCCGTTTTCATCATGTTGCTCCTCGTTTGATATCCCTGATTTTATGTCAGCGCATTGTGCAAGATCGTCAAAAAGTGGTTAATATTTCTCAACGCATGTCGTATGCTGTCAAAAGCTTCGGGGTTATGCGGAAGCAGGCTTTGTCTGTAACTGGAAAGTTTTTAGAGTCTCTGGGGTATCAGAGCATTTTGAAACGTGGTTATACTTTACTGTATGATAGCAAGGGAATACTGGTCAGGTCTGTTACGTCTGTTGCTACCGGTGATGTTTTGAAAATCAGGTTGGATGATGGTTTTGTTGCCGTCATTGCTGAGTCGAGCTTTTTTTCTGGTCCTGAACAACTGAGCGGTGAGAAGAAGAAACTCTCACCTGAAGAGAAAGGGACTGTTTCTTCACCTGATCCGTTTCATGAACAAGGTCGTTTGTTGTAGTGGATATGGTGATTCCTGAAGCAGGCGGGCCGAAATGAAAAGGTTATGTCATTCTGTTTTTTTGAACGGAGCTGACCGTCCCTTTCAGGATTGGTATCCCGGACGAAGGAATTTCATTTTTTCTTTTTTGTTTAATGCTTTATTTTTAGTCGCTCTATTTTTATATGAAGTGATTTTTTGTAATCATTCCCTTTTTTGCGTGCCAGGGGAGGGGGGGTGTGGCAAGTGGAAGATAGGTGAGGATAAGTGAGGAGGCTGAGATTTTGAAAAGAGCTGTTTTGCGTTATCTGAATGGCGATTTTGTTGTGCTTGAGGAGGGCGATTATGTGGTTTGTGCCCTGACCGGCCATGTTATCCCCCTTTATAATCTTTGTTACTGGAGTGTTGAATTACAAGAACCTTACGCAACAGCGGCGGCTTCTTTTGCCCGTTATTGCGAAAGCCGTATAGCTGGGGTTGTGTCCTTTGAGGAAAAAGAGAGATGATAATTCTAAAACTTTACGAGGCTTGACTTGCAAAAGAAAACAGAGGTTGATGCTTTAATACGGATTACGAATGTATTTCTGACTCTTTTTCCTCTTTTTCCTCTTTTTGTTCTGGTTCTGGTTCTGGTTCCGGTTCAAGAAGGTGGTGTATATGCAGGATGAAGTAACGTGTGTGAGCGCTATCAACGGTTGATTGAGCTGCTGATTTCCATGCACTGTAAGCTGTTGCGTAATCAGGGAATAAGCCGACAATATCAAGCTTGCTTACATCACGGAAGTCAATAGCGCTTCCTGGTTTTTTGAGTTCTCCTCCAAAAACCAGATGCAGGCGTTGTTGGGGGGGCATCTTTTTGTTCATTTTCTCGTTCTCCTGCTTCATTTATTTCTATCTGGTTCCTTTTGAGGGATTTTTTCATTTGAATTTAGTTTCCTTTAATCTTTTAAAGCTTTTTTCTACGATTATGCCTTTATATTTTTTTAAGAGAAGATGATGAGCAATCGCTGATTGCCGATACGCTATGCTCTGAGATATGTGCTCTTTTTTTCATGCTTTACCTGATGTTTAACAAAAAATGATATTTCACGGTATTTTGTAACGTCTTGTTTAGTTTGTTTATTAAGCTGATAAAAATTCTTTTATTGTATTTTTTTAGGATTGTTGAAGGCAATTTTTATTGCATAGATGTGAGGAATGCTTATGGCAGGCCAAGAAACCGGTATCGATTCTTATGAAAGAATTTCTTCTGTTCTTGAGAAGGTGGATAATCCTGATCCTGGTGTATTGCCTGCTGAAATTAATCTTCCCTATTATGGGATGATCGCAAGAATCAAAAAGAGTTCAGTCGCCTTTACTGATAATAATGAAGCTGAAAAGACACTTTTTTATGTTCCTGTTCGCTATTATCGTGGTATTATGCTGACGACACTGACGACCTGTAATGATATAGAACCGCTTGCGTTCATTGTGAACCTTTATCACGATGATGAACGACTGAATGTTCCTTTGTGTGTAACCTTTGATATAAAGGAGGGACAACGATATTGGGAGGAGTGGGGTGCCGCTCTGGAATGTCCTCTCATTGTTCATGGATTTTCTGATGACCCTGTTGATTTTGATCAGGAGATTTTTTCTCCCTTATACGGGTATTGTGATCTTCAAGAAGATGAGCCTCCACGTGCGATGATCATTGCATCTTGTATCCCTGGTCAGTTTCGTATGCCAGGCTTGCAATATAGCGGATGGGACCTTGTTGCCTGGGATTGATTTTTAGGTCCTTTCTTTCTGTTATATTAGCTTCCAGGAGGCGTCCATCATGATTCCAAGGAAGATGATGGTCCCGATCTCGCGATTGGAACGGAAAACGGTCAGGCAATGAGAAACATTGTTGATATCCAATGTATAGATTTTCGTGGCCATATATATGGCTGCCAGAATGATTGAGGCGAGAAAGATTTTTCCGGTGTTTACATATAATCCTGATGCGGCAATGAAAATGAAGGCTATCGCGTAGAATCCGTAGAGCCAGGCTTTTGTCGCGCTGCCAAGACGTAATGCGGTGGATTTGAGGCCGATCTTCTTATCGTCTTTTTTATCTTGATGAGCATAGATTGTGTCATATCCGAGCGTCCAAAAGATACACCCAGCGTGAAGCATGAACATGCCGGGGCTGATCTGTCCCGTTTCTCCTACCCATCCCAGTATAGCTCCCCAATTGAAGATAAATCCCAATACGATCTGTGGCCACCAGGTTATCTTTTTCATGAAGGGATAGATGGCGAAGGGAAAAAGCGCGACCATGCCGAGGAGGATCGCAAGCTTGTTGAAGCAAAGGAGAATTATAAGTCCGGCGAGAAGCAGGAAGATCAGGCAGAACCACGCCTGCACCAGTATTAACTGGCCACTGGGGAGTGGTCGTTTGCGGGTGCGCTCAACCTGAGCATCTATTTCATGATCGACAATGTCATTATAGACACAGCCGGCACTACGCATAATCAAGGTAAAGAGAATGAAGAGGGTGGCGAGGCGAAGATTTATGAGGTTGGTTTCTTGCTGTGTATATGCAGCAAGGCTAAGGGCCCATAAACAAGGCCACAGTGATAACCATATGCCGACCGGCCTGTCCAGGCGCATGAGATGGAGATAGGGGATCATGCGCACCGGTGCATATTTGTCACACCAGTTTTCAGCAATTGCATCGCTGATTCTAAGATCTTCATTTTTTTTCATATTGGGATATTACGGTGAAAAAGAAGAGATTTATAGAATTTTTATCAACTGATTTTGGTTTTTTCTGTTTTCGCTCTATATTTCCTTTTACCGGTACGGATGAGAAGGTCCTGGTCATAGCGTTTTATAGTGCTAGCGGATAAGAGAGAGGCCCTTTTGACTGATCTGGTACATTTTCTTTTGATATCTCTTTCATGAGAAGACTTTTTGTCGGGGACGATCTGTTCTCTGAGTCTATTTTCTAGCTTGATGCACAGAAATGCCATTATTTGTGTCACCTTCTCCGTATACGACAAGGTGATACCTTACTTTTTTCAATAGTTAGGATGGGGAATGGGGAGGAGAGATTTCCTTTCTCGATGGGTGTTTTTGTTCTTTACGTGGACTATGTCTTTTCGGGGAGCCGTTGAGGATCTCGGGGTTATCTTATTTTTGTACCCCTGAAGCAGATGAGTCTTTATTATCTGGTTCAGAAAGCGACAGAGATGGGTTCAGAAAGCGACAGAGATGGGTTCAGAAAGCGACAGAGATGGTTGCTGTTTGCGATCTGTCCGCTCATGACGGACTGGACGAATGTTGCGCGTGTCAACATTAACCAGGCAAATATTCTTAAAGCAGCGGACAATACGCTGCTTCAATCCTTCTCTCTGTGAGTGCTTTACTGCATCTGGAGGATTATTTATTTGATTGGTATGCCTCACGTCATCTGATTATTTGTGATGTTGATGCGCCTGTTATAGACCCGATTTGCTTTACTTCGGGGTTTCCTAGTTCTCTGACCATTCTGGTTAGCTCTGAGGGTGTTTTTTCTGAAACGGAACGGGAATATTTCTCCCAGCAGTATTTGTTACGAGATTGTTTCTTGTTCAGCGCACCCTGCGTGCTAACACAGCGGAGGTCGTTGCAATCAGTCTTTTTCAGGCTGTTTTTGAGAATTGGAAAGGTACCTTGTTAGTTTCTTGTTTTTGTCATGTCTCTTCATTTTTTCTGCTTTTGGTTATATCTGGAGCACGGCCTACAGAAATTTGATCATGTTATGGAGGGTGGGGGGCTTTTATGTCAGTGTATACACTAGAGAACAGAGCTGATCTTATTGCCTCTATGGAGGAATGGAGCAAGCCCCGATCCGCATGGCGGATTGGAACTGAACATGAAAAATTTTGTTTCCGGGTTTCTGATTATAGCCCTGTTTTTTATGAGGGGTCTGAGGGCATTGGTGCTTTTCTGGAAAGACTGGGTGTCTTTTTTGAGTGGAATTTTATCAGGGAATCGAACAAAATTGTTGGTTTATCCTCTCCTGAGGATGGGTTTAATATATCTCTGGAGCCCGGTGGACAATTTGAAATTTCAAGCCCGCCATTAAATACACTACACCAGATTTGTTCAGAGATGGCATATTTTTCGCAACGGATTGATGTTATTGGTAATGAGTTTGGTATTGATTTTCTTGGGCTTGGTTTTTCACCGAAATGGACCTGCCCTGAGACGCCTGTCATGCCTAAATCTCGCTATGAGATCATGACCCGCTACATGCCAAAGGTGGGTCAGAAGGGTCTGGATATGATGTATCGTTCTTGCACCACGCAAGTGAATCTGGATTTTTCTTGCGAAGCAGATATGGTGAGAAAATTGCGTGTAGCCTTAGCTCTGCAGTCTGTAGCCACGGCTTTATTTGCCAATTCGCCTTTCACTGACGGGGAGCCTAATCATTTTCTTTCCTTTCGTGCGGACGTATGGCGTTATACGGATGCTCAACGTACGGGCCTGCTCCCTTTTGTTTTTGAAGAGGGTATGGGGTTCGAACGTTATGTTGATTATGCTCTTGATGTCCCGATGTATTTTGTTGTTCGTGATGGACAGTATATTGATGTTTCAGGTGAGTCTTTCCGTTTTTTTCTGTCCGGGATGCTTACGGCATTACCTTCCCAAAAGCCAACTATGGATGATTGGTATATGCATTTGTCGACCTTGTTTCCTGATGTACGCTTGAAACATTTTTTGGAAATGCGGGGAGCGGACAGTGGTTCGTTGAAGCGCGTGTCTTCCTTGTCAGCATTTTGGGTCGGTCTCCTTTACGATAGTGATGTGCTCGATGCGGCGTGGGAGATGGTAAAAGACTGGACCATGGATGAACTATTGAATCTAAGGGATACTGTCCCTCGTCTGGGCCTAGCGACACCGTTTCGTGGTTCGTTATTGCAGGAGATTGCAATGAGCGTTGTTACTCTTGCCCGAGAAGGCCTCAGTCGTCGCTCCTACCTGAATGAGCGTAATGAGGATGAGACGATTTTTCTGGAGTGTCTTGAGCAGACTGCAAGATCAGGTCAGACACCGGCGAACATTTTGCTGAATCGCTTTTTCGGTTCATGGAATCAAGACATTACTCATGTTTTTAAGGATAAATCATATTGATTTATTCCTTTTATTTTCCTTGTCTTCTTGTTTCAGGGGGCTATTGCAGCCTGCCTGGGTTACGTTATTTCGGTATGTCCGGGTTAAAATTCTTTTTTGTGAGTATCTGTCTGTAAGATTTTTCCTTTACTTTAAATAAGCGAGTGCTTTTTTGAATCCTTTCAGAGAAACAGGGATTCCAATTCCCTGTTCCGGTGTCTTGAAGATGATGAATGTCACGGATCTGTTTTTTTCCAATCTGCTTTGCAGATCGGGCAATAGCTCTATTTCAGCAAAGCAACCATTTACAACGCAGCGTTCAAATCTGATTCTGCTGACATCCACGCCGTCTATTTTGAGAACTAGGCCAGGTGGCAACCAAACGCCGAGGGGGGCCACGATCCGGAGAAGCTGTTTCTGTTTATCCATTGTCCGGAGGAGGCTAACGGCTAATCCGACATTTTCCTGATTTTCAGCGACCACGCTTTGTACCATTGCACATTGCTTTTTTCGTGCCCCTGGTGGCAAGTCACACATAATGCTCCAGTCTCCGAAGATCTTCTGTACCTTGTCTTGCGCGTGGGTGGAGCAGGGAAAGAGAAAAAACAAGAGGTAGGCGAGGAGTATGCGTTGAAAAGCTCCCGTACAACGGAGGAATTGCATTTTAAAGTCTTTCACAGAGGGAATGCTCCTTTAGAGGAAAAGAATCAGTTAGGTCGCAAATATTTTAGGTCGCAAATATTTTTCTCTCCTCCGAATTTGATAATGCGAATTGATAATTTTCTTCCTGATTTTATGTCCCGTTGTGCGTTCTATACAGCACAACGGCTAGTCTATTGCCGGATAGCTTCTTTCTGTCAAGTAGACTCTTTCTCGCTAGTTTTGTTTTCCTTAAAATTGCATTTCGGGAAGGATTATTGAGATATTTTTGTTATTATTGAACGTTTCATTTCTATTGTCTGCGAGTTGCGGGATGCGTAAATTCACGATCAGCAAATTTACGGTTGAGTGCGTTAGTTCGATTGTCGTTTGTCAGGGAATGGAAAATGGAATAAAGTGATGTTGTTGTATGTGTGGTGCTTTTTCTCCCTTTTTTGTTTGTCTTCAGAGGGTGTAAGGTATCAGGGTTCGGGAGGCTATGCTGACCAGGTTCCCCCCTGTTCCTAATTATTTTCGGTGATTTAGCCATGGTCGGCGAGCTTTAGCGGATAGGGTTTGTTCTTATGGGCAGGTTTGGACGATTTAGCGCGATTTTGTTTATGAGCTTCAGTTTTCTTTTGTCCACGGTTTTATTTTCCTTCGCGTCCGGCCAGCCGCAGCCTTGGCAGATGGGTCTTTCTGAGTCTGTAACTCCAATCATGACTGAGTTGCTTTGGTTTCATGATGATTTTTTGTTATGGATCATCGGATTTGTTACCTTTTTTGTTCTTTTCCTGCTTATTGTCGTCGTTTTGTTTTTTAACAAACGCTTCCATCCTGTACCATCAACTACCAGCCATAATACAGCAATTGAGGTGATCTGGACTGTCATCCCGATCCTCATTCTTATCGTGATTGCCGTTCCTTCTTTTCGCTTGCTTTATTTTGAACGAGTTATTCCGGAAGCGGCCATGACTATAAAAGCTATCGGTCATCAATGGTATTGGTCTTATGAGTATCCTGATCATGAAGATGTTTCGTTTGATAGTGTGATGGTGGAGGATGAAGATCTGAAAGCGGGTCAACCCCGCCTTTTGGCTGTAGATCAGGAGTTAATTGTTCCGGTTGGTAAAGTTGTGCGCTTGCTTGTCACGGCTTCGGATGTTATTCACAGCTGGGCAATACCTTCTTTCGGGATGAAAATTGATGCAATTCCAGGTCGTCTTAATGAGTCTTGGTTCAAGGCTGAGAAAGTTGGCGTTTACTACGGTCAGTGTTCTGAATTATGTGGTGTAAGGCATGCATTCATGCCTATTGCGGTCCGCGTTGTTGAGCAGGAGATTTTTGATGCCTGGATAACTATGGCCGTTCAATCTGGTCCTGAGGATGCAAATGAACTGCTTACGCACCGTCATAAAATTTTGTCTCGGACGGTTTCCTTGAAAAATGGAGGATGATCACGGATTTGAGAGTTTTCCGGTTCTTGAGCTAAGGGAACAGATAAGGATTAGAAAAGGAACAGAATCATGGTAACGCATGCCGCAGACCATGGACAGGGTGGCTATCCGACAGGGTGGCGCCGCTATCTTTTTTCAACGAATCATAAGGACATTGGAACGATGTACCTTATTTTCGGTATGTTGAACGGCCTTATCGGAGGTGCTCTTTCTATCGTTATCCGGATGGAATTGCAGAACCCCGGCTTACAGTTTTTTGGTGATCCGCATCTCTTTAATGTTTTTACGACTGCGCATGGTTTAATCATGCTTTTTCTGATGCTCATGCCTGCACTGATCGGTGGATTTGGCAATTGGTTTGTTCCTTTGATGATTGGTGCGCCGGATATGGCGTTTCCGCGTCTCAACAATGTATCATTCTGGTTGCTGCCTCCTGCGGCTCTTTTACTCTTTATGTCGTTGTTTTCAGAAGGGGACAGCGGAGGATCAGGTTTTGGTGGAGGGTGGACCCTTTATCCTCCGCTTTCTGCTGGAGGGGGTCCAGCGGTGGATTATGCTATTCTTTCGATTCACATCATGGGAATTGCGTCCCTTCTTGGTTCGATTAATTTCATCACGACCATTCTCAACATGCGTGCACCTGGTATGACGATGCACAAATTACCTCTGTTTGCCTGGTCTCTTCTGATTACGTCCTTTTTGTTATTGCTTTCTTTGCCTGTTCTGGCAGGGGCTCTTACTATGCTTCTTACTGACCGTAACTTCGGGACGACTTTTTTTGATCCTTCCGGTGGTGGTGATCCCCTTTTATTCCAGCATCTTTTCTGGTTTTTTGGTCATCCTGAGGTGTATATCCTTGTTCTCCCTGTTTTTGGTATTGTCAGCCATATTATTTCAACTTTTTCGTGCAAGCCTGTATTTGGTTATCTGGGAATGGTCTATGCGATGATTTCGATTGGAGTGATTGGTTTTATCGTTTGGGCACATCATATGTATGCGGTTGGTATGGATGTGAATACGCAGGCCTATTTTATTACTGCAACGATTGTGATTTCTGTTCCCACGGGGATTAAGATTTTTTCGTGGATTGCCACCATGTGGGGGGGATCTATAAGCTTTAAACCGCCAATGGTCTGGGTTATTGGTTTCATTTTTCTTTTTACAGTTGGTGGTGTTACAGGGGTTGTTTTAGCGAATGCAAGTATAAATCGTGCTTTGCATGACACTTATTATATTGTCGCGCATTTTCACTATGTTCTGTCTCTGGGTGCTGTTTTCGGTCTTTTTGCGGGTTGGTATTACTGGTTTCCCAAAATTTCCGGTTACATGTATAGCTTTTTCCTTGCACATATGCATTTTGTTGTTCAATTTGTGGGAGTTAACATGATTTTCTTCCCGCAGCATTTTCTTGGTCTTGCTGGTATGCCTCGCCGCTATATTGACTATCCGGATGCCTTTGCAGGGTGGAATTATATATCGTCAATCGGCTCCTATGTTTCCCTTTTGGGTGTTTTGATTTTTTTGTTCGGCGTTTTTGAAGCTTTTTTGAGAAAGCGTCCTGCGGCTTCCAATCCTTGGGGGGACGGCGCAAACTCTCTTGAGTGGACCTTGCCTTCACCGCCACCATTCCATCAGTTTGAGACATTGCCGCACATCAAGTGATTTTTCGCTTCGCGTTGTGCATCGGGATTATTTTCTTTCAGCTATTCTGATCGGATGTTGTTGTGTTGCTTGTTAGCAAGCGGAACAGTCTGGAGGGCTGCGTAATTATGGGTTTCTGGGGCCGCATCGGTAACGATTGTGAGAATCTTTCCCGCAGTACAGCCGATTGTGCTGTTTCTCGTAGTCTGTCTGATTTTATATCCTTGCTGAAGCCACGTGTTATGTCGTTAGCTTTGTTTACAGCCCTTGTTGGTTTTGTTATTGCACCCGGTTCTGTTGATCCTTTCATTTTCATTGCATTTCTTTTATGTGTTGTTTGTGGTGCTGGAGCGGCCGGTGCCTTGAACATGTGGTACGATGCAGACATTGATGCTGTCATGAGTCGTACGGCAAAGCGCCCTGTGCCTTCGGGACAGGTTGCACCATTTGAGGCCCTTGCTTTGGGGTGTATTTTAGCGTTTGGTTCTGTTTTTTTATTAGGAATTTTGGTTAATTGGGTTGCTTCCGCTTTGTTGGCGTTTACTATTTTTTTCTATCTTGTGATCTACACAATGTGGTTGAAACGCTGGACAGCACAAAACATTGTTATCGGTGGTATAGCGGGTGCATTTCCGCCAATGATTGGCTGGGCGTCGGCGACGGGTCACATAAGTCTGGAGAGTCTGGCACTGTTTGCGATTATTTTCATCTGGACACCTCCTCATTCTTGGTCTCTGGCACTGTTTTCTGAACGAGATTATGAGCGTGCGGAAGTCCCGATGCTGCCAGTTGTAGCAGGTCCGTATAAGACCCGTCTTTGGATAGTTTTTTATTCAATTTTGCTTGTACCTTGCGGTTTATTGCCTTGGTTTATGGGTTTTGCAGGTTGGTTGTTTGCGATAATGAGTTTTTTTCTGGGTATGTTTTTTTTGTTCCTGTCATTTAGGGTTTTCTTTTGCCGGGAAGGCAAGGTCGCTTTGGATGCGGCAAAGCGTTTGTTTTTCTTTTCAATTTTTTATTTATTTCTGCTTTACGCAACTTTGTTATTTGAACATGTTATGGGATTGATTGAATTTGCGTTATAAGGGGTAAAAGGAGACGTACTTATGGAAAATAATGTCATTATTCCCGATGCAGGTTATTCTGGCAGGAAGCGATTTATATCTCTCTTAATTGCCTTTTTTCTGTTTGCCTTTATTTTTCTGATCTATGTGTTTACAATATTGAGGTTTGGTGGGTTTGTACTTTCTTTTTCTCAAGATCTTTCCTTATTGATGAGTTTTTCTGTGGGATAATTGGATGTCTTTAGCCCGCCTTTTCAGGCGATTTTTCATGTGAGGTGTCTTTTGGACGGTGTGCAGTCTTCACAAGAGTCTTTTTTGAAACGCCGAAATCGTAAGGTTTTTCTGTTTTGCGTGTTTGTTTTTTTTTGCATGATTTCGCTCTCTTTTGCGTCGGTTCCCCTTTATCGTCTTTTCTGCCAGACGACAGGTTTTGGAGGAACACCGCTTGTTGCTTTACGAAATGATTCGGTCGTAAGCGAGGGTATAATTGAGGTTCGTTTTGATTCAAATATTGCTCCGGAATTGCCCTGGACATTTGTTCCTCGTGAGCGGTCTGTTCATGTCAGGTTTGGTGAAACGACGCTTGTTTTCTACCGCGTACGTAACAATAGCTCCCGTTCTGTGTCCGGGACAGCGACATTTAATGTAACGCCTAATTGGCTAAGTCCGTATTTCAACAAGATTGAGTGTTTTTGCTTTACGGAGCAGACGGTCGGTCCTTATGAAACTGTTGATATGCCTGTGACATTTTTTATTGATCCATTGCTTGTCCGTGAAGAGGTTTTTAGAAAATATCAAAGATCTGGAAATTTGCCGGCAATCACTTTATCTTATACTTTCTTTCCTCTTGATGATGAAGAGGCGGGCTTGCGTGCCTTTTTAAATATCTCGGTAAGAGAACGAATTTTAGGACCCCGATTTCCCCATTCTGCTATAATTCTAGGCCTTGGGGACATCAGATGAAGGAGTGGCTACATGGCTGAGGGTCAGGTAAGAAAGCATGATTATTTTATTGCCGATTTAAGTCCGTGGCCTTTTACGATTTCAGTATCTACTTTTCTTTTGGCTTTTGGTCTTATCAGGTGGCTTCATGAAGGTATGCCATGGATTTTTCTTGTTGGCCTTTCAGGTGTTTTATACACCATGTTTGCGTGGTGGTCTGATGTCGTTAAGGAGAGTCTTGCTGGGCGAGTTACGCGCGTTGTTCAGCTTAATTTACGCTACGGTATGTTGTTGTTTATTGCCTCTGAGATAATGTTTTTTGTTGCGTTTTTCTGGGCATTTTTTGACGTAGCTCTATTTCCGAATGATGCGATTCAAGACCTGCGCACGCAGAAAATAGGTGGCGTTTGGCCTCCTGAGGGGATCAAAACATTTAACCCCTGGGACCTACCTTTCATTAACACGTTGATTCTTCTTTTATCAGGTACGACTGTAACATGGGCACATCATGCGTTACGGGAGAATGATTTGCAGGGTGTGAAATGTGGCCTACTCTTGTCTATTGCACTTGGGATTACCTTTACCTTTCTGCAAGCTTATGAATATTCTCATGCCTTATTTGGTTTCAGTGGCAATATTTATGGTTCTGTTTTTTACATGGCGACTGGGTTTCACGGTTTTCACGTTATTGTCGGCACAATTTTTCTGATTGTCTGTCTTTTTCGTTCCAAGTTGGGTCATTTTACGGCGAGGGAACATTTTGGCTTTGAGGCGGCTGTCTGGTACTGGCATTTTGTTGATGTTGTTTGGCTGTTTCTTTTTGCGTCTGTTTACGTATGGGGCGGGTGAGGTTTGTTTTTCCTGCGATACCTATTTTTCAGTAATTTTATAGGAAAGGGGTCTGATTGAGGATGCCCTGTCTTTTTACAAGAATAGATCTCTGGTACCGGTCTTTTGATTTACTTTCCCGTGCATAAGGAAAGGGAAGCGTCTTTATTTCGTTGCTTTTGCTTTTTTTTCTTATTGGCGCCTCCCTGATGTTATCAGGATTGCCCATTTTACGGCAGATCGGTTTCTTTTTCGTCTGTTTTTTACAAATGGTGCTGCGCATGTTCTTTTCTCTTCTGTTTTGCATCTTTTCTCCTTATGTCTTTCAGAGTTTTTTGTTTTTGGCTCGGTGAAGAGAGGTTCTTTTGTTTTGGTGATTATGAAGGCACGATACTGGTCTTTGATAAAACTTACCTGCCTTGTATTGCTGTGTTTTACCCTTTTACTTTATCTTGGCATGTGGCAGTTGAGGCGTCTTTCCTGGAAGGAAGAGCTTTCAGCAGATCTTGACGTCAAGTGGAACAAAGCTCCTTTAGCGCTTTCCGAAGTCGATAAGTTACATAGAGAGGGCTTCAATATTGACTATTTTCCTGTCAAATTTGAAGCAGTTCTTTCGGGTTCACCCTATTTGCGTTTTTACTGGGTTCATGAGGGGAAGCCCGGTTGGCGTTTTATTGTGCCCGTTCATCTTTCTGATGGGCGTATTTTGATGTTGGATCGTGGATTTTCAGAGATGTATGAGTCTTCTGGTCGTTTTGTTACCGGTACATTATTTGAGTCTCCTGTTGGAGAAGTGGCTGTTGTTGGAAGGGTCTTACGTTCTCATTCCCCCGGATTTTTTACACCGGCTAATGATCCGGGTTCTAATATGTGGTACTGGCCGGATATTCTTGCCATGAGTCTGATGTATGGTCTAGATAGACGGCGCGTTGTGCCTTATCTTGTCTCTCAAGAGGAGGGTGATGCTGTTGCCGGTCTTGTCTGGTCCGAATTTTTCCCGCATTTGTCCAACCGACATCTGGTTTATGCGCTGCAATGGTTTGGTCTTGCGGCTGTTTTGATAGTTATTTATGTCATTTTTGTCTTTAGGACTTTACACGAATTTTCAGTAGGGAAAGCGTCTGAAGAGAAAACAGAAAGAAGAGAGCGGAATTGTGGGAATTGAATTTTATAAAAAACTTGAGGTATTGGAGAGACGAATCACTCTTCTAGAAAGTGTATCGTCTTCACTAGAATGGGACCGAGCGGTCGTAATGCCAGATGGTGGAACGGAATACCGTGTTCAGCAAATTGTGTTGCTTTCCAGCTTGCATCATGAGCTTTCAATTTCCTCTTCCCGTGCTTTTCTCATTGAGAAAGCGCAGGGTGAAGTTGGTGACCTTGATGAGTGGCAGAAAGCCAATCTTGAAAATATTGGGCACAATTATCTTCGTGCTACGGCGTTGAAATCGGACCTTGTTGAATCACTGTCCATTGCAATGAGCAAGACAGAGTTTATTTGGCGCAGTGCTTGTGAAGCGAAAGATTTTGCTATCGTTTCTGATTCGTTTTCTCATCTGGTTTCTCTCGTGCGTGAGAAAGCGTCGGCTCTTGGTGATGCTTTAGGCCTGGATCCGTATGATGCTTTGCTTGATGGTTATGATCGAGGTCTTCGGTGCGCAGATTTTGAAGGTTATTTCAAACGTTTCCTGAATGAAATTCCTTCCCTTCTTGGAGCTGTTCTGGATCGTCAGGATCGTCAGGATTGTGAGGCACCATTAATTTCCACGGGTGATTTTTTTGAAATTGCAAAACAAGTGGATTTGAATCGGGCGCTTGTTGAGCGTCTAGGTTTTGATTTTAAACATGGTCGCCTTGATACGAGCCATCATCCTTTTTCTTCCGGTGTTCCGGATGATGTTCGCATGACGACGCGTTATGAAGAGGGGAGCTGGTTTCAGGCTGTTATGGCAAGTATTCATGAGACGGGTCATTCTCTGTATACACGTGGCTTACCAGAGCTTTGGAAGTATCAGCCGGTTGGAGAGGCGCGTGGTATGATTTTGCACGAGAGCCAGTCTTTGTGTTTTGAAATGCAGCTTGCTCGTTCTCGTGATTTTTTGTCTTTTCTTGGCCCTTTTGCAGCGGATCATCTTGGTTTCACTGGTCCGGCTTGGAGCGGTGACAATCTCTGGCGTCAGCTATGTAGGGTGAAACGCAGTCTGATTCGCTATAAAGCGGATGAAGTTACCTATCCGTTGCATATTGTTTTGCGTTTTTTTCTGGAAAAGCGTCTTATTGACGGGACATTGGCAGTTCGTGATCTTCCTGATGCATGGAGTGCGGAGATGAATCGCCTGCTTGGTATTTCTCCCCGGCATGATGGAGAGGGTTGTCTGCAGGATATTCATTGGTATTCGGGGGCTTTTGGTTATTTTCCGACCTATACTCTAGGGGCGATGGCAGCGGCGCAGTTTTTTTCTTCTGCTGTTGTGGAACATCCGGAAATTTTTGACGAGGCTGGGAGGGGAAGTGCAGCGTCTCTGATCGGATGGATGCATCGCCAAGTCCATTCACGTGGGTCTTTTCTTCCAACACAGGAAGTTTTGAAGGCAGCAACAGGTCGCTCGCTTGACGTCGAGGTCTTTTTGTCTCACCTTCGTCGTCGCTATCTTTCGGGGACCGTTCCTCCAGACACAAAGGGGGAGTAATTTTGCATTATGAGGGTTCCAGGGGCGGGTGTGTTTGCTCTTTTGAGGAGGCTTTGTTTTCTGGCCTTGCACCTGATGGTGGGCTTTATGTTCCCGTTGTCTGGCCGTCCTTGACGCCATCGGCTATCTCAGGATATGCGGGGTCTCCATATGCGTTTGTTGCGCATGACGTTATTTTTCCCTTTCTCGGTTCCTGCATCAGCAAAAATGAATTCCGTGTCATGGTTGAGAAGGCTTATTCCGGCTTCACGCATCCGGCTGTTGTGCCTCTTGTTCAAACGGGAGCAAATGATTTTATTCTTGAATTATTTCATGGTCCTACCATGGCTTTCAAGGATATTGCGATGCAGCTTATTTCCGGTTTGATGGATCACATGCCGTGTGATTCTGGTCGTCATAAGACTCTTCTGTGTGCAACTTCCGGAGATACGGGTGCTGCCGCTGTTGAAGCCTTTCGTGATTGTCAGAATATGGATTTGTTCATTTTGCATCCCAAAGGAAGGGTAAGTGAGATTCAACGCAGGCAAATGACGACCGTTAAAGAAGGGCATATACACAATATTGCTCTTGAGGGGAGCTTTGACGATTGTCAGCGTATAGTGAAAACTTTGTTTAGCGATTGTGTTATGCGTGAGCGTTTTTGTTTTTCTGGTATTAATTCGATCAACTGGGCCCGCATTGTTGCACAGGTTGTTTATTATATTTCGGCGGCGGCTTCTCTTGGAGCTCCGCATCGTAAAATTGCTTTTTCTGTTCCGACAGGAAATTTCGGTGATATTTATGCGGGTTATGTTGCTCATTGCATGGGCCTCAACATTGAACGCCTCATCATAGGCACGAATGTCAATGATCTTTTGACGCGGGTGCTACGGACAGGTGTCTATGAAGTGCAGGATGTGATTGCAACTCAAAGTCCAAGTATGGATATTCAGCTTTCAAGTAATTTTGAGCGTCTTTTGTTTGATTTGACGGGTCGGGACAGTAGCTGTATAGCCGTCATGATGGAGTCGTTGAAGTTGTATGGTCGTTTTGTTCTTGATGAGGCTCTTTGCGCTTCGTTGCATCATCTGTTTTGTTCTTACTCTTGTAATGAGGAAGAGACGGTTTGGACCATGAAAGATGTTTTCAGACGTACGGGACTTGTTATTGATCCCCACACGGCAGTCGGTGTCAAGGCGGCTCGCTCTGCCCGTTCAGAGGGAGCTGTTGACGTTGATACGGTTTTGGTTACGCTTGCGACAGCGCATCCTTCAAAATTTCCTAAATCTGTGCGTGCTGCGACAGGTATTTTTCCGGATTTACCGGAGAGAGTTAGCGATCTTTATGCGGAGGAAGAGCGTTATGAGGTATTACCGAATGATGTGAGAACTGTTTCCTGTTTTATTGAGACGCAGTCTCGCAGGATTCGTTACTGAAGGTTTTTATGACGATTTCAATTTCAAAGTTAAAGAATGGTTTTACTGTTATCAGCGAAACCATAAGTCACGTGGAAACGGCGTGGGTTGGGATCTGGGCTGATGTCGGGTCACGCTGCGAGGCTCCGGAAGATCAGGGTATTTCTCATTTTCTTGAACATATGGCCTTTAAGGGCACGAATCGAAGGACCGCCCGTCAAATTGCAGAAGAAATTGAAAGAGTTGGAGGATGTCTGAATGCATGTACAAGCAGCGAAAGCACCGGTTATTACGCTTCTGTTTTGAAAGAAGATGTTGATCTTGCTGTTGATATTCTTTGTGACATTCTTTTGAACTCCACATTTGATACACACGAGCTGGTACGCGAACAGAAAGTGGTTTTGCAGGAGATCAGTGCCGTCCATGATACTCCTGATGATCTGGTATTTGACCTGTTCCTTGAAGCGGCTTATTCTGGGCATCCTTTGGGGTGGAGTATACTAGGGACACAGAAAACGGTTAGTCATTTTACACCGGACCGTTTGCGTGCGTATCTGGAGAAAAATTATTCGGCCTCCAATATGGTTCTCTGTGCTGTCGGTGCTGTTTCCCACGATGAGCTTCTTGAGCTTGCTGAGCGTCATATTTCTGATTTTCCATCCTTTAGTAAGGAGAGTAATCTTCCAGCGATTTATCATGGTGGTGAGCGTTGTCTTGAGCGTGATCTGGAGCAGGTTCAGTTTGTTGTTGGTCTTTCTGCTCCGTGCTACCATGACAAGGATTTTTATGTAGCGCGTCTGCTTTCAATGATCATGGGAGGAGGAATGTCGTCCCGTTTGTTTCAAGAAGTGCGGGAGGTGCGTGGTCTGTGCTACTGTATCTCTTCTTTTCATTGGCCATTTCGTGATGCTGGTCTTTTTGGTATTCATGCGGCGACCGGTGCCCGAGATTTGCCTGAACTTTCTTCGGTCATAACAGGAGAATTGCTTCGTATTGCTCTTGATATTCATGAGGATGAGGTTGCCCGTGCCCGTCGGCAAGTCAGAGCGAATCTTCTGATAAGTCTAGAGTCACTTCCTGCTCGCGCGGATCGTTTGATTCGTCAGATGATGCTGTTTGGGAAGATCATGACGACTGATGAATTATTACGAGAAATTGATGCTGTTACGGTGAAAAAACTTCATGAACTATCTGAGAATTTGCGTTGTGTCGGTCAACCGTCTGTTGCTACGATTGGTCCTGTTTCGAACCCAAATATCTATACCAGTATTGCGGAGCGTCTGTCATTTTCCTGAACGTATCAGGAAAGATAAAGATAGTTTATTTTTCTCCTTATATTTCTTGATTGTTATATTTTTGTTTTTGTACTTTCAGACATAGCTGATTATAGTTCTTCTCTTGTGAAGAGGCCAACATTATCTGGAGGAGCGCTGTGGCACCAGGACTCTTAATTATCAGGGTGATTTTGGTCTTTTTCTTTTTTTTATCCGGTGGAATGAAAGCAGCGGCTCTTGATAGCATCTCTTTGCTGCCGGAAGTAAAAGCGCTTGATATTACAGATCTTGTTGAACACCATGGTAGCGTTGGGGATCGTATTCAGGTTTCCATTGCTCCCGGAATGGACGGTCTAGTCCGTCGTATTCTTGTGCATGCGCAAGAATCGGGAGGGAATAGTTATTGGGCTGTTTTTGCACTGGCTAACAGATCTGAGGAAGCGCTCGAACGTCTTCTTGTTTCTGATTATTACCATTTTCCTGGTTCAGGGATGGTTTGGCCTGATCTTGGTGTGTCGAGAATTGCCTCGATCACTCCCTCTCAAGGCCCCCCACCGCGTCCTTTGTCTTATTGGGGAGCGGATGTATTTGTTATTTCTCTTAACCCGGGAGAAGTTATTACTTTTGTTCTTGAATTGCGTGCAGATAATTTGCCTCATCTTTATCTTTGGGAGAAAGATGCCTATGAAAACAAGCTGAATGGTTTAGCATTTTTTCATGGCCTTCTGGCTGGTATTTCTGGTCTTCTGGCCTTGCTTCTGACGCTTGCTTTTGTTGTCCGCTGGTCTCTTTTTTTTCCTGCAGCTGCTCTTTTTTCCTGGTCTGTATTTGCGTATTTCTGTGTTGAATTTGGTCTTTTAGATCGCGTTTTCGGTATTTCCGGTTCTGGGAATCCATTTTATCGTGCCGGTGCAGAAATTATGATGCCGGTTACGCTGCTCATTTTTATTTTTACTTTTCTTAAGCTGCGCTATTGGCATGTTTATTTTGTCTATGTTGTTTTTTTCTGGCTTTTTTGTTTGTTGATGTTGTTGGGAGTTGCGTTATATCAGCCACCGATTGCTGCAGGTCTTGCGCGTTTTTCTTTTGCTTTTCTTGGTGTGATTGTTTTTCTTCTTTTGCTCTTTCTTGGGTTTAAACGTTGTGATCGTGCGATTGTTCTGATACCGGCTTGGAGTCTTTTTCTTCTTTGGTTATTTGGTGCTGGTGCTGCAATTGCGGGGCGTTGGGAAGGTGATCTGGTTTTTTTAGCCATCATGTCAGGTCTTGTCGTCGTTGTTTTGGTGATGACCGTGACCGTGGTGCAATATGCTTTTTCCGGTGGGGTCGCGATTCTTACCAAGGAAACTGATGCGGGGCGGAAGGCGTTAGCGTTGTCAGGGTGCGGTGTTTCGGTCTGGGATTGGTCGATTGTTCAGAAGCGTGTTTTCACAGGAGCTGAATTTTCAACATCTTTAGGCTACGATCCTGAAAGTTTGTCTTGTTCTATCAAGAAGTGGTTATCCCATGTTTATCTTGCGGATCGTTCGGTTCTTGAAGTGACATTGAGAACTGCAGTTGAGCAGCGTGGTGGCTGTGTTGACACGAAATTCCGTATTTTACGCTCTGATGGTCGTATTGCCTGGGTTCATTTGAAAGCACGTCCCGTTATTGGTTCAGAAGGCAAGATTGTGCGTTGCATCGGGACATTAAACGACATTACGGTAGCCCGTGTTGCTCAGGAGCGTCTGATGCATGATGCCATTTATGATAATCTTACGGGTTTACCGAACCGTCCCCTGTTTCTTGATCGTCTTGGCATGATCATGAAGCTTTCATATACAGGAAAATTAAGGCATCCGGCGGTGTTGCTTTTTGCTTTTCATGATCTAAAAGAAGTAGGGGGACAGCTGGTCAGTGATTCAATCCTGCTGACTATGACATATCGTCTTAGCCGTATTATTGATCAATGTGATACGCTAGGTCGTCTTTCTGGCAATCGTCTTGCTGTTATTTTGATTTCCGCGTCTGATCCGAAACGCATTGCCAGTTTTGCAAGGGAAGCTAAAGAGGCGCTCAAAGTTCCGATCATGCTCCATGGTCAAGAGGTCAGCTTGGTCCCGCTTATTGGCCTTTCTCTTTACAAGCATAGTCATAAGGATGCAGATGCGTTGCTTTCGGAAGCCGAAATTGCGATGCGTCATACCAGTAAACTGGAGACTGATAGGATTGGGATTTTTGATCCGGTCATGATAGCGGACAAAATGGAATATGGGCCACTGGGGAGCGAATTGAATCACGCAATCACGAGTGATGAATTTGAGTTTCTGTACCAGCCTGTCATGACATTATCTGATCCTGTGCCTGTAATTGCAGGTTTTGAAGTTATGGTCCGTTGGAACCATCCTCGCTTAGGTCCGCTGAATTCGGATGAATTTGTTGAGTTTTTTGACGAAGATGAAAAAATCAGTGAATTCTTTCTCTATGTTGTCAATCATGCGGCTATACAATTACGCAATTGGCAGGCCTTACTCCGTGATCGGTGTGAGCTTTTTATGTCTATAAAGCTCTTTAGTGAACGACTTTTACGGTATGAAGTTGTTAATGATCTAAAACAGATCTTTTTACATACCGGTATTTTTCCTCGTTCCCTGAAAATTGAGATTTCAGAATCTGTCTTGATGTTAAATATGGAGCTTGCGGCACGGATTATACGTGATTTACGTAATCTGGAGTCCGGCGTGATTCTTGATACATTCGGTACGCGGTATCTGGCGCTTGAGTGTCTAGAATCCTGTCCGTTTGAAATGATCCGAGTCAGTAAGCCTTTTGTT
Source organism: Alphaproteobacteria bacterium (assembly GCA_028599125.1). Taxonomy (GTDB): domain Bacteria; phylum Pseudomonadota; class Alphaproteobacteria; order Rhizobiales; family NORP267; genus JAQRMX01. The sequence goes on from JAQRMX010000013.1 coordinate 56,731, forward strand.
TCTGTAAATGGTGTAGGCAAGCGTTCTGTGATTCTCGGATCGATTATAGAAATGATGCGTGATTTGGGGATTTTTGTTTTGGTTTCCGGTTTAGACTGTCCTGAAGATGTTTATGATTTGGGTGAAATGGGCTGCAAGTTCGGCCAAGGTTATGTTTTTGGGAAGCCTGTGCCAGCAAAAGAAGTGAAGAAGAAGCTTACAGGTAGTTTAATCAGGCCTGGTTTCTGAGCACATATGTCATTTTGGCGTTTCATAGTACCGGAGACGTCTTTGGAAGCCTTTCTGGTTTTGGATGTGTTGCCAGAGGAGTTTCGCATGTGGGTTTTGTGGTATTTTTCCGTTATCTTTTATTTCGGCCCTGATTTTTATTCATTGTTCATGAATGACCGATTTCGCTGACAAGGTGGAGTGGGTTGACACCTATGCTTGCTAGGGCCATGTCATACCTTTTGGAAAGATCAGAGGTAAAGAGAATTTGGGAATTAACCGGGCAATTCAGCCAATTATTGCCATGGATCTCATTTTCCAATTGTCCTGGTGCCCAACCGGTATATCCTAGCGCTAGGAGAAATTGTTCCGGTCCGGTCCCTTCTATAATTTTTTTAAGAATATCAAGTGTTGCAGTCAGGTGAATCTGATCATTGATTGATACGGTTTCATTTTCTGCATGATAATCAGGTGAGTGGATCACAAAGCCCCGTTCCTGCTCAATGGGGCCACCTATGTGAACGGCTTTACATTCCATTTCTTTTGGTAGCGTAATGTTGCTTTTTGAGGGAAAGAGCTTGAGTTTCTTGAGCAATTCCGGGAGGCTGATATTTTTTACTGTGCGGTTGATGATAATGCCCATAGCGCCCACTTCAGAGTGGGCACATAAGTAAATCACGCTTCGCTCAAATTGGGGATCCTCCATTGTTGGCATAGCAATAAGCATTTGTCCGTCCAAGTGAAAATCCTTGAGAAGGTGAGGCATGACTTTAGTTCCTTTTCTTTACCGGCAAAGATAGGGTATCCCTTGAGCTCAAGGGGGCCAAGGGACATTTTTCTATTTTATTCGGGCAGAACAAATTGTTTCTCTTTTGCTCTGGTTTTCTGTTTATCCGGGATGAAAAGTCTTTGACTTTCTTTCCATTTTTGAGAGATAGTCATTATCTTTTTTATATCAAGTCTGTTCATGGATATTGTCTACTGCAAAGATTGCCCGTTTTTGTGCTTTCTCAAGGGAGCTTTCAGGGAATGATGGTGAATATTTTTGCGGATTTGAGATTTTTATAGTGCAGAATAAGTGAAGCTATGACGGTCTTTTGTTTCGCGCTGCATTCAGTCTGTTTCAGGAGGTTTATTTCGGTTTTTTTCAAGTTTTCCTGCTTAGATTCTGATCTGTGTTTTTGATGGGAATAATGGAATCACAAGGTGCTTTTTTTTTACTGTCGTTTGAATTCGTTTTTTATCCCGGATGACCTTGCTTTAGAGAAGGAATTCTTGCATCTCTGGCGGATTATGCCTAAGATAATAGGAGTTTATGTTGTGCTTTTTCTTTTTTGTTTTTTCTTAACTTTTTTGTCTTGAGTTCAGGGTTTTATTTTACCTTGCTACAGGATTTTGAGGAGGGGTTTGATATGAGATTAAAGGTTGGTGATCGTATTCCTGAAGCGAATTTTATGATGATGCTTGAGGATTTGACTACGGTGAGTGCGTCTCGCTATTTTTCTGGTGCGAAGGTTGCTTTTTTTGCTCTCCCAGGGGCATTTACGCCACAGTGCACTGCAGCTCATGTGCCTAGTTTTTTGCTTGATTTTGACTCGTTAAAGGCGAAAGGTATTGACAAGATTGCCTGCTTATCTGTGAACGATGCTTTCGTTATGGATGCTTGGGCCACGTCATTAGGAGCGAAAGGCATGATTGATTTTCTTGCCGACGGGAATCTTGAATTTACGCGCGCTGTTGGGTTTGAGCTGGATGCGTCTGCGTATGGGATGGGAACACGTTCTTGGCGTTATTCAATGATCGTTGAATCCGGCGTTGTAAAGGTTCTGAACGTTGAGGATGATCCTACGAATCTTATGGTTAGCGATGCTAAATCACTCTTGACGTCTCTCTGATTGCATTATTTCGGCCTTGGCAAGGCGGTAATTTTCGATTGTACGGTTTCGTGAATTTTTGTATTTTGTGAGGGGGCATCCTGTTCTTTCACTTAATATTCCGTCTTGCTTTGTGCTCTCCCTACTTTGTGAGGTGATGGCAGGCCCCCTTCACCAGGTGTTCACTCTGGTTTGTATGAACTTCGGGCTTTATCGAAACTTGTCTGCAGATCTGTGTTCAGGATTGCTTTTTTTGAAGTTTTTGATTGCTCAATCGATTTTGTTCCAGGCTCACTGTCCGTGCAGCTATTTTGGTTCTGATAAGGTGGCATATTTCATTCCTGATTGTGCTAGTTCATGAGCTCTTTCATTTTGTGGATGGGCGGCGTGCCCCTTCACCCAGTGCCATTCTACTTTGTGTGAGCTTCGGGCTTTATCAAGCCTTATCCACAGGTCTGTGTTCAGAACTGCTTCTTTTTTTGAGTTTTTCCAACCGTTTTTCTTCCATTTTTTGATCCATTTCGAAATTCCGTCATGAACGTATTTTGAGTCTGTAAACAGGTCAACGTGACAGGTTCGCTTTAAAGCTTCCAGAGATTCAATGACAGCTATCAGTTCCATACGGTTGTTGGTTGTTTGTTCTTGTGTTCCTCCTTTTAATTCTCTTTCTGCCTTATCAGTAACCAATAGTGCTCCCCAACCCCCTGGGCCTGGATTACCGGAGCAGGCACCGTCAGTGAAGATCCTGACACGAACGCTGCCGGGATTAAAGTTGATTGTGGAATGAGAAGAAGGAGACATTATATAAACCTGTTGTTGTGTATCTTGTCTGTATTGCGGAGAAACCGAAGCTTTTTGAGATATTCATCAGGATCTTTATGAGTAACGTAAACATTATCTGTTTTATGAATCCAGTCGAACAGACGTGTAAGCATGAAGCGTAGGGCTGCACCACGCATCAATAACGGCAAAGCCCTCTTTTCATCAGCTCCGAGAGGACGGATTTGCGCATAAGCTTCAAGGAGAGAGCGAGACTTTTCAAAGTTGAGTGTCTCATTGTTCTCAAAGCACCATGCATTAATACAGATGGCGATGTCATAGGCAAGGATATCGTTACAAGCGAAACAAAAGTCAATTAAGCCAACAATATTTTTTCCAATGAAAAAGACATTATCAGGAAACAGATCTGCGTGGATGATTCCGACCGGCAGATCCTGAGGCCATTGCTGTTTCAGATAGACAAGTTCATGGTTGATTTCGTCAGACAAGTTTGAGCAGATCTGATTTGGATTTGAGCCGCATTTGCGGAACAGGGAAGGCCAATCCTGAACGGAGAGGGTATTGCGTCTTTTTCCTTCAAAGTCAGCGGCATCATTGTGAAACCGTGCAAGCAGCCTTCCAAGCGCGGCGCAATGCTCTGTTTGCGGAACGCAAACAGACATGCCATCCAGGAAACTAAAGAGAGCAGCTGGTCGGTTGGCAAGCGTCCCAGACAGCTCCCCCTGACGATTAGGAATAGGAAAAGGGCAAAGTGTCTCTTTCTGGGCCAGATGGGCCATCAAGCTGAGAAAGAAAGGAATATCCTCTGGATCAACGCGCTTTTCGTAGAGAGTGAGAATACAGGGACCATTTTGGGTCCGGACAAAATAATTCGTATTTTCAACGCCCTCCACAATCGCTTTGTGAGAAATCAAAGGTCCGATGTCATACCCTTTTATAAAGTCTTCAAGACTCTCAGTCGAGATCTGTGTGTAAACAGCCATCCACTATTATTCTGCTACATCACGCAATTCTCGCGGTAGCTTAAAAAAGACGTTCTCTTCCACAGTCGTGAAGGGGATCACATCAACCTCATAGCGCTTTCGAAAAGCCTCAATAATCTCCTGAACGAGGTTTTCTGGTGCAGAAGCCCCAGCTGTCAGTCCAATGCTGTTCATTGCACAGAATGAAGACCAGTCGATATCATGTTTGTGTTGAATAAGAAAAGCATTTTTGCATCCGGCTTTCTCGGCTACCTGGCAGAGGCGTTGCGAATTGGAACTGTTGGGCGCCCCTACAACGATTACGGCATCGCATAACGGTGCCACCTTTTTGACAACATTCTGTCGGTTAGTGGTCGCGTAACAAATATCTTCTTTCTGTTGCAGTTTGATAGAAGGAAAGCGCCCTTTCAGAAGGTTGATTATTTCATCCGTGTCGTCAATGGACAAGGTTGTCTGGGTGATAATGGACAACCTATCGGGTTGTTGCGGTGTGAAATGCTTTGCCTCATGCAGATTTTGGATGAGGGTAACCTGCCCTGGTGGAAGTTGTCCCATGGTACCGATAACTTCCGGATGTCCGGCGTGTCCGATGAGCAGGATTTCATAGCCCTGTTTATGTAGGACATTTGCTTCTATGTGGACCTTTGAAACTAAGGGACAGGTTGCATCCAGATAGGTCATATTACGATTGACGGCATCGGTCTGCACGGATTTAGAGACACCATGAGCAGAAAAAATAACGGGGAAATCACCTTCAGGAACTTCATCAAGCTCCTCAACGAAAATGGCTCCCTTTTCCAGGAGGGTTTCAATGACATGACGATTGTGAACAATCTCATGGCGAACATAGACAGGTGGACCGTGCTTTAGAAGTGCTTTTTCAACAATCTGCACCGCTCTTTCCACGCCAGCACAAAAACCACGCGGAGAGCAAAGGTACAAAATCATGGGCGGAGGATGTCCCTCTTCCTTTTTTGAAGCGACTATACAGGACATGGCTCTGACCTCTTCTTAATCCTGGAACTAGCTTGAATGCTCTCATTAATGTAGCAATTTGTGACAAAATTGTTAAGGAATTATGTTTATGTGTGTCAAGTTCTTTCGTTTATTAAAAATTTTTGTTTTATTTACAGTTCTTTTTTCTATCTGGGAATGAGGATCTGTTTCAGGAGACCCTGAAAGGGGGCAGTTTAGGGGATAGGATGGTGTGATGTATCATGTCTCTGATGGGTGCTATTATTGTGTGGAAGTGCTTCTGTAATCACGAGAGTTTCGTTTTTTTAGGAGGGCTTTCTTTACTTCAAAAAAATCGCGCCAGGCCAGATATTTCTGATTAGGGTGCCGAAGGAGATAAGCTGGATGGAGTGTTGCCATTGCAGGGATAGAAGAGCCACTGTTGTCGTAAGAATGCCATTCCCCGCGTAGCTTTATGATGCCCTCGGTTTTATTGAGCATATGCTTTGCAGCGGTTCCTCCCAGGAACATAAGTATCTCAGGGTTTACCAATTCAATCTGTCGTTTTGTAACTGGCTCACAAAGTTCAGCTTCTGCAGGTGTTGGCGTACGATTACCGGGGGGACGCCAAAAGACAATATTTGTGATAAAAATGTCCTCACGAGCAAGACCAATAGACTGTATGATCTTATTGAGCAATTGTCCGGCAGGACCGACAAATGGCGTGCCGCTGATATCTTCTTCTCGTCCGGGCGCTTCACCGATCAGCATGAGACGCGCTGTTGCATTCCCGTCAGCGAAACAGACATTTTTAGCTGTTTTTTTGAGACTACAGCTATCAAATTGTTCAACAAGGATTCGCAATTCATCCATGTTTTTTGCGCGTGATACCTGTTCATGAAAATATTTCGGTGCCGTGAGGTTTTTTATTTCACTGGAGGGAGAAAGGCTTTTTTCGATGCAGTGATGCAGGCCTCTGTTTCCAAATGAGGGCAGTGCGTTCGGGTAGATGTTTTTTTTACTTTTCTTTGAAATTTTAAATTTCTCTGGAATCGTCTTCAGAGTTGAACTTAAGCCCTGAAGCGACTGTATAGAAAGCCGGTTGATGGGTTCTGGATCAAGGGCATCATCTGCTCCCGCTTCCTTTTGCCACACCAAGAGTTCATAGAGAGCCAAATGTTTTTGGTTTAGACCCATACGCCATTACTGGCATTTATATCGTTATGAATTCAAGGTGCCTTTGTCTTTTTTTTGAATCTTGTGGACTGATTTCAGATTTTGGAGCTGGTAGTTGATATTTCTGCCGTCAGGATTAGCTGCCATTTTTCATTTAATGAAAAGCAGAAAGATTTCTACGTTTACGCTTTCAGGATTTGCGGTATTTTGGTGTTTCCGGTTTGAGAAACAGATCATTTCATGAGACTGCTTCAGTTTCTTTTGGTATTTCTGTTCATTTTATTTCCAGTTCAGTAAATACTGATTCGCGTTTGTTTTTGTATGATGCATTTATTGTATCGGTCGCTGTTTCTTTGCTCTGAGGGGAGTGTGTCTTGACAGAATAAATTGTTCATCCAGTGTCTGAAAATCTCAGAAGACACTCTGATCGTCAGACAGGTCTCAGAGGCGAAGATTATTTTTTATCTCTGCTTCGTCTTTTCCGAAAGTCTGTTGCTCTGTAATCTGTTTTTTGTCAGTAAAAAATTACTTTACAGAGATATGGACCTTTTATCTGATAATTTTTCCTATTTCCTGGGTTCATTCTTCTCTTTCTTTTCGAGGAGGTAACCTGAGGGCCAAAATCATTTGTTCCATATTCAGTTCTCTTTATGAAGATATGCAATTCGGGTGTAATTTGTTTTACGAATTTGAAATAAGTGAGTTTTTAAGACTTAAAATTACTATTGATTTTTCTTTGATGAGAGCCATGGTTCGTGATTTAGGATCTTTCATTTTGTAATTTGTTCTGGCTATTGAGTGGTTGTTTTTTAGAATGTAGTATAATGATCTTTGGGTTGGTTTCTTTCCTGTTGAATGCGGACTGATCTGGCTCACCTTTTTGATGAGGGGCATTGTGCACAAGGTTTTCTGTGGATTCCTTCTTGGTCTTTCTTTGATCCTATTTTCGACGATTACGGCGCGTTCAGAGATAGTCCGTAGTTCTTCTTTGTACAGTGCCTATCTGATGGCACGACAGGCGGAGTTGGATTATACTCCTTCCAAAGCAGCCCGTTATTATCGTGATGCTTATAATTATGATCCAGATAATCGTGTTTTCCTGAATTATACGATCCTTTTTGATGTAATGAACGGGAAGATTGATTCTGCAGCGCAGCTGTCAAGATCCATGATACGAATTGAACGGAGTCACTATCTTTCACGCTTGGTTCTGGCTGTTGAGGCTGTCGGGTTTCGCCAGTATAATGTCGCTCTTCGCCATTTGTCCTATGCTTCGACTGCAAATGATAAGGGGGCCATTGTGGTTTCGAGCATAGGTCTGCTTTCTGCCTGGCTTTATGAAGCCCTTGGCGATACAGACAGGGCAATTTCTTTTGTTGAGGAAATAGATGTTGAGAAGTGGTTTGATCTTTATCGTTTCTACCATGCCGCGCTTATTAATGATTTTTCTGGAAAGAAAGAAGAGGCTGCCGTGTGGTTTGAAAAAGTGAATCCCCTTGGGAGTGGTGTTTTGCGCATTCTGGATTCTTATACGTCTTTCCTTTTGCGTAATGGTGAGCATGAACAGGTTAAGGAAATTGCTCAATCATTCCAGAAAGAGGCACAAAGCAGTCTCCTGATCACGAAGTGGCAGGAAAACATTTTACAACTTCAGGTTATGGAGTCGGTTGTAAAGAGTACACAAATGGGCTTTGCGGAGGTTCTTTATAATTTTGGCACCATGCTTGGGACTAAGTCAGGAGAAGAGCTTTCTGCTGTTTATCTACAGTTGTCATTGTATCTTTTTCCGGGTTCTGCTTTCACCCTGGTAAGGCTTGCGGATATTTACGGAGATTGGAAGCGTCATGACTTAGCGGTGGGTCTTTATGCGAGGGTGCCTGATTTTTCTTTGTTCAAATCCTATGCGGAGATTCGGCGTGCATCAAGCTACAAAGTCCTGAATCAGACCGGAAAGATGATTTATATTTTACAGAAAATGGTAAAGAAAGACCCTGATGACATTGAGCTGATTGCCAAGCTTGGAAATGTTTATCTCGGCAGAAAGCAATTTGCTAAGGCCATAGAGGTTTATTCTTCAGGCATAGATCAGGTTTCCGTGCCTCAGAAGAAGCATTGGAGGCTTTTTTATCTTCGTGGCATTGCGCTTGACCGTTCCAATGAGTGGGCTAAGGCAGAAAAAGACCTTCTGGAATCTCTTAAGCTTTATTCCAATCATCCATTGGTGCTCAATTACCTGGGGTATAGCTGGATTGAAAAGGGTATTTATCTTGGTGAAGCTATGAAGATGATCACCAGGAGTGCGGAAATCAGACCCAATAATGGAAATATTATCGATAGTCTCGGATGGAGCTATTATAAGCTTGGTGATTATGAGTCTGCTGTTAGCGTGCTTGAGCGTGCGCTTGATTTGAAGCCGAGCGATCCAGTTATCAATGATCATTTAGGTGATTGTTATTGGAAGGTTGGACGCAAGACTGAGGCACTGTACAAGTGGACGCATTCGTTAAATCTTGATCCTTCGCTGGAGAATTTGGTTAGGATTAAGGACAAGATTGAAAAAGGGTTACCCCAGATTAAAGATCAGCGTTTAGAGAAGGCCATGCAGGAGGGGACTGTTCCATGCGGTATTTCCTGTCCGGAGGAGTGAAGAGCCCAGTGGTGATACGGGGGCTATCTATCTTATGTGGACTGTTTTTCCCCGTTCCAGCAGAGGACGGAAGGGCATGTTTATTTAATTATTTGTTTTTTTTCAGATATTTGGTTCTGTATGGTCGCTTTTTGCGTGGCTGATCCATTTATCAATCATGTTGAGTTTGATCCTCATTTTCGTCGCCTTTCTGTCTCTGCGCCGGTCAAGATTAATCTGTGTCTTCACGTATTTGGTAAGCGCCGTGACGGGTTTCATGAATTGCAAAGTTTGGCTTGTTTTGCTGATTTTGGGGATCATTTAACTTTAGAGTTGAATGAGCCTACGAATTTAACGATTAGTGGTCCGTTTTCTACCGGCTTACCGGTGCAAGAAAATCTGATTCTTTCTGTCGCTCGTCTTTATGCTGATTCGGTCTCTGATGGTTTAGCAGGAGGTCATTTTCGCTTATTCAAGTGTGTACCTATTGCTTCCGGCATCGGGGGGGGGTCTGCAGACGCAGCGGCAGCGCTCCGTCTATTAGGTGCAGCGAATAATGGTTATGGGCTTGAAGAGACCCGTGTGCGTGTTCCCGGGCTTGGTTTCGATATATCTGCTTGTCTGGAGAGCCGGAGTTGTTGGATGCGCGGTTATGGTACGCATCTGGAATTTGTACATCTTCCTTCTCCTTTGTATGCGGTACTTGTTAATCCGGGGATTGCGGTTTCAACAGCTACTGTTTTTGGTGCGCTAAATGCTCAGGAAGCCGTTTCTTCCGCTTCTTGTCAATTAGCTGAGAGGTGGTCCTGCGTGAAGGATTTGCTCTCTTTCCTTAAGATGACACGTAATGACCTGGAAGCTGTAGCTTTACGTCTTTTTCCGTCTGTTGGAAGATGTCTTGAGGCTGTTGGGGCAACGAGAGGGTGCCTTCTAGCCCGTATGTCGGGCAGCGGTGGAACGGTTTTTGGGTTATATGAAACCAAGGAGGAGACCAGAAGAGCTTCCTCTGTTCTTCAATCGGTTTGTCCCTCTTGGTGGGTTCGCCCTGTTCAGCTTGGTGATTTTCCTTCTTTTCCGAAATATCAATAGGCTCTTTTTACGCAAAATGAAGCTGTTTCAAGTAAAGCGCTTTTTTGTTCACTTTGTGGAAATAGCGCAAGGCTATCGCATGCTATCGCAGCATAGTACTGGGCACGTTCGATTGTATCTGTGATTGTGTTCTGTTTTTGCATCATGGCGATGGCTTTTTCAAAATCTTTCTCTTGTGTCCGCTCTTCCTGCATTATTCGATTCCAGAATGCACGGCCGTCATCATCACTGCGCTGATAGCTGAGAATAACAGGAAGAGTGATTTTTCCTTCGCGGAAATCATCGCCTATTGTCTTGCCTGTTGTGTCGTCTTTTCCGGTATAGTCAAGAACGTCGTCAATCAACTGGAAGGCAATCCCGAGATTTAGGCCAAAATCACGAATGGCTTCCCGTTTTTTGTTGTCAGCGGAGGCAATGATTGCTCCCACTTCTGTTGCTGCAGAAAAGAGCACAGCACTTTTGGAACGGATCACGGCAAGATAATATTCTTCCGTAGTGTTTATATTTTGAGTGTTGGATAGTTGCCAGACTTCACCTTCTGCAATAATTGCTGCCGTATTGGAGAGGACTTCAAGGATATCAAGGGAGCCGATCTCAATCATCATTTTAAACGCCTGAGCAAGCAAATAATCACCAACCAATATGCTTGCCTGATTTCCCCAGAGGAGCCGTGCCGTTTTTTTATTGCGGCGCATATCGCTTTTATCAACCACATCATCATGCAAAAGTGTTGCTGTATGCATGAACTCAACAGTAGCGGCCAGGGCGATATGTGAAATTCCGCTATAATTGCATATTTGTGCGCTGATGAGTGTCAGCATTGGTCGTAAGCGTTTTCCACCAGAATCGACTAGATATTTTGCTAGCTCTGGTATCATTTTGACATGAGACTGAGCCTTTTTAATAATGAGTTCATTAACCTGGCCCATCTCATGAGCGGAGAGAGCCAAAAGTGGTTTGAGGCTGCTGGATGTATTTTTCTCTGATTGGTCTTTTTCTGACAGATTGAGAGAGGCGGTCATTTATTTTTCCGTTATCAGCTAGAGATATTTCTATGTTTGTGAACGTATTTGCATTTTTGACAAGAAAAAGAATCTCTTACACCTAAGAATATCGTCAATGATTTGTAAAAGCGAACGATTCTCTATTGAAAGCGGATGGTTGATGATAGCAAAATCCTTATGCCTGATTTTCATAAGTGTTTTTATCCGGATACTGCTATATTTTATGGGGTCCCTGTGAGATTTTTTCTCTCGTCTAGATTTTTTTGTTCCAGAAGCTTAAGCTTTTGTTTTCTTAGTGTTTGTTGACAGGAGGTAGACTTTGGGGAGAAGAAAATTTTTTCCGGAAAGCTTCTGGAGCGATGATGGTTTTTTGGATGGTCGTTTACACCTTTTGCAAAGTCGTGATGGCTACCGGGCGGGTCTTGAGTCAGTTATGCTTGCTGCGGCTGTTCCGGCCGAGCCCGGGGACCGTATCCTTGAGCCTGGTCTGGGAGCGGGCGTTGCTGCCCTTTGTGTTGCATTCCGCGTGGAGGGGACGCATATTACGGGCATTGAAATTGAGCCAACTATGGCGTCTCTTTCTCTTGAAAATGCGCTTCGTAATGATTGTGCGGATCGTTTACATGTGGTGATTGCAGATGTCACTATGCCGATGGTTTGTTCAAACGAAATTGCTAGCGACAGCTTTGATCATGCCTTCGCTAATCCTCCCTTTTATCTGGAGAATTGTTCGCGTGTTCCGGAGAATGCAGAAAAGAGAAGCGCGCATACGCGCCAGGAAGGTGCCCTTGATTTATGGATTCGATTCATGATCCGGAAGGTGAAAAATGGAGGCAGTTTAAGCTTCATTTTACCTACTGACAGTTTGAAAGAAGTGCTTTTCTCTTTTGATGGGTGTGCCGGAGACACGCTTGTTTTTCCTTTATTTCCGCGTATTGGGGAGCCGGCGCGTCGTATTCTAGTTCGTTCATATAAGGGGAAAAAAGGACCCCTGAAATTATTGCCTGGTATGGTTTTGCACGATTTAAATGGTCGGGTGTCGCCGGAAGCAGACGAAATTTTGCGTAAGGGCAAGGCGCTTGCCTTGCATACTGTTTGAGGATTTTATAGTCTGTTTAGGTGTGGTTCTCTAATTCTGGATATTGTCAGAGAGCTTTGTGCGTGTTTTGATGCACTGGACATTGGGGTGGCATTGGAGGCGTTGGATATAGGAAGAGGGCAGATTTATGTCAGGTCGATTTTTTGATTTTGAGTGGGCGGGTTTTTTTCTACCATCGTCCTGGCGCGCGGACGCCTCTGTTGTCCCTGTTGTTGAGTTATGTGGTACAATTGGCATAACAAAGAGCTTTTTTCAATCGGCACTTTCCCTCTCCGGCGTTGAGAAAGTTCTTGAAAAAGCTTTTTCTGTGCGGGGGGCGGTGTCTGTTGCAGTTGTTGTGAATTCTCCTGGTGGTTCTCCTGTACAGTCGCACCTGATTTTTAAGAGAATTCGTGCCCTTTCTATAAAGAAGGGGCTGCCTGTTTATGTGTTTTGTGAGGATGCGGCGGCTTCCGGAGGTTACTTGATTGCGCTGGCAGGTGATGAAATTTACGCGGATC
>JAQRMX010000014.1 GCA_028599125.1 Alphaproteobacteria bacterium
CTGAATTAATTGGAAGATTAGAGAGACGTAAGCTTTTTTATATTTCATGGATTTATCATTCCATTACATTATCTGCATCGTAATTTTCTGCCCTTCTCTTACTGCGTTTCGCGAGAGCAGGACACTTTTTATGATTCTGGTTACCTGAAATCTGAGTTCAAAGGGGAGAGGTTCTGTTGTTGTGATAGTGATTTTGCCATCAAGATCATCATATATCAGGAGGAGTTGATCTGAGGTTTTTTTGAAGCATTAACCCTGTTGATGGTATTTTTGAAATTGATGTCGTCAATGATCTCATTGTCGGCGACTTATTTGGGCATGTTGTCTTGTAACTGTAAAAAGGGCCTCCGTTTTTACAGGCAGGTTCTGAACCGCTTTTCGTGCTGTGGCTTGTGCAGGTTGTAAGAGCTGATGATAGACGACAGTTCATTATCAGCGGCTATGATTATTTTAATAGCGTTTCTAATAGAGTTCAGAAGCCAACTAAGATTACCGGCAAGGCCTGCTTGCGTTAAAGAAGGTTATGCAAGGCCAGACGTTTCCGTGTGGCTGAAGGGAAGAGAGAGGAATAAGTTCCTTTACCTGTATTTTCGTTTCCATAACCCAGATATACACTCTCTTGAAATGCCTTTCTTCGTCTCGACGAATCTAAAGTGGATGCCCTGATTCCACAAGATGGAAGTGACGGAAAACGAAGGTCCTCCAGCTTTCATGATCCCTTTGAGATATTTCCTGAAATCTTTTTTTCGGGATCTATCGGGGGCTACATTCAGATCCAATCAAGGCATTTGCGTCCTTCAGAAGCCAATGCGATCGGGAAGGAAGAAATGTGATTTTCCATCCTTTTCTTACAGAAAACAAGAAAATATATGCCTTGCTTCCGTATACTCTCTGAGATTTCAAGGAATGGATCTTCCGTTGAGAGGTCTATAAAGTTCCGTTTTTTCTTCTTTAATGCCATGACTTAAGACAAGAATTTCCTCAACGCGATGCATTAAACACTTGTATTTCTCCCTGATAAGAGAGAGCCAGCCCCAGAGAGAGAAAAATGGTTACGCACGCAGTAAGGATGCGATACCAGCTTATCTCAGTGGAGCTGGGAGCCGGATTTATGAGGATATAGACGCTTTCAGCATAGTTGGTGATGTGTTGTTGAGAAATCTGTTTATGGCTATTCTAGCTTCTTCACTTCCTTCTTTTTGTTCTGCATAAGACGCAAAATCATTTATGTTTGAAGAGTAGGTATTGTTTCCGTTCATTCCCAATTCATTTCTCATGAAGCTTTCCATTCTCTGTATTTCGATGGACTGGCTGCTGTTTGAGTTGTCTGGATTGACGACGCTTCCCGAACGACCGGAGATCTCACTTGTGGCTATTCTAGCTTCTCCGCTTCCTTCTTTTTGTTCTGCATAAGAAGCGAAATCGTTTATGTTTGAAGGGTAGGTATTGTTTCCGTTCATTCCCACTTTATTTTCCATGAAGCCTTCCATCATTTGTATTTCGATGAACTGGCTGCTGTTTGGGTCGCCTGGATTGACGACGCTTCCCGAACGACGGGAATTTTCACTAATTTCGACGTTTGTTGTTGGTTGTGTCTTCACCTGTGTCGGTTCCATTTCTGTTAGTTTGGCAGGTGTAGGACGAGAGTTCAGAAAATTGGTATTGGAGAAAGTAATTTCCATCTGAATAGTTCCTTTTGATATTTTCATGCATCTTTCATCCCATGATGAGATATATGGCCTCTAAAAGTTGGGATCAGAAAGGAAACATAGGGATAATATGATAATATAAAGTTAATGGTTAATTGAAATTGTTGGTGACGCATGATTTTTGTTAATATATTTTTCAGCTTTTTCTGCGGTTAGATTACAAATGGAACGTGCCTGTACTTGATCATACCTTGTGGCTTGCTATAGATTCAGATATAGCAAGCCAGACAGATTTTACTTTTTTATATCCGGGAAGGAAAAAGCTGGAAGCTCCCTGCTTTTTTTGCGAAAAGAATGGCGGGAGAGCCTTATATGGTGTGATATCAATGCCACAGGATCTATTCCGAATTTTTACTGAGGGTGCATGAATTCTGATGTCCTTCTCCTGTCTTCCAGTGAGGGTATTTATAAAGATACGGTCTGAGTGATCAAATTCCCTGTTTCTAAGGGTCTGGTAGCATATTTCACAAAAAAATGGCGGAGCAGGAATGCTGCTGCCGCCATTTTGTTTTCCGTAACACCAAAATTATGAAGTTTATCCAAACAAGCGCAAGACGTTCTGATCTGCTTGTGATGCCAGTGACAAGGCAAGAGAGGAAAGTTCCTGCCGTGTTTTGAGGGCAAGCAGGTTTGCACCTTCTTTATTGCTGTCGGCCAGGATGAGATTAGCCGCACCGGTTTCTAGTGTGTTGATAAGATTTTTTGTAAAATCCTGCCGCACTTCGACCACAGACAGATTTGCGCCGAAGGTTGAGGATTGCTGACGCAGCGTGCCGATTGCTGTATCAAGGGAATTAAGTACTTCGTTAATGCCTTTATCAGACTGGAACAGATTATTAGGTACTTCATCGATACCCAGGCCATCAGAGTCGAACATAACGCCTTCAATAGAGAGAGAGGAGGAGCCATTTTCATTGAAAATAACCGTCAGGCTATCATTATAGAGCAGGTTGTTTCCGTTGAAGCTGGAATCACGGGCGAGTTCATCAATCTGACCCCGTAACAGGTTATACTGCTTTTCGAGTGCAGCCCGCGTTGTATTTCTCTCCGGGCTTGTGACACCGGCAGAGACACCAAAAGTTGAAAGATCCGTAGTTCCACCAATCGCAATTTCATCTAATTTTTTACTAGCCGTGATGGTGAGGTTGCCGTCTTCATCAAGAGATGCAGAGGCGTTGGTGATTTTTTCTTTCAGTGCGGTTTCCAGTTCTTTTCTGTTACTGACCTCACCGTCTTCGGAACCAAAGGTAATTGTCTTCATCTCATTGTTGCCCACTTTGATGGTGAGCGTTTCACCTTGCGCTATGCTACCGATTTTTGTATTTTCTGCTTCAAATTTACCTTCAGTTAGGCCGAATTTTTTTAGATTGGCTGTTCCTCCGAGGAATATGGCCTCTTCACTTCCTTCTACGGACAAAGAAATATTTCCATTCGTGCTGTCAACCGTTCCGATTAACAGTCCCTCAAGTGACCCAATAGCTGACTCCAGATCATTCAAAGAGGAGATTTTACCTTCTTCTTTCCCGAAAACGATGGTCTGGGTTTCATTGTCCCCTACTTTCACTGTGAGAGTTTGTCCACTCTCTACGGCTCCTTGTGAGAGCAGATTAACTCTTTCGGCTTTCCCTTTCGCATTGAATTTGAGTGCATTTGCGATGCCCTCTGTTGTTTTTATGCTAATTTTGCCCTGAGCATCTTTATGACGCAAGAGGAGATCGCTGGCACCGTCAGAGTTAACGATTGATGCCGTGATATCTGTCACTCCACTTTGGGCATTAATGGCATCTGCAACGTTTCTCAGAGAAGAATTTTCTGTAATGGCAATGCTTGTATCGTTGAGAGTCAGAACCCCTGCCGGCATATTGAGCGGCACAGGAGCGCTCTTGAGCTGCCCGTTTGCACTTGCGCTAACTTCCGTCTCTTCTTGGAGCCCTAATTCTACGGCAGTCGTTGCATCTGTCTGATAAGTGATACTATTTCCGTCTTCTGCTGTCAGAACGAGTTTATTTATATCTGCCTCGATCGAGGCAGTGACGCCCGTTAGGCTGGTTTTTTCATTAATCGCAGTCAGTATTGACGTGGAATCAGCTCCAGAAGCAATTGTAATGCTCTGTCCATTAAGTTCAAGCGTTCCGCCTGTGGCTGGCAGTCGTGATAAATCAGAGGTCCCTGTGAGATTGCCGATGTTATTTTCACCCGTTATATTGAGTTTGAGCGCGGAGGCCAAGGTTGCCGTTGTTTTGACGATGATCTCAGTGTTAGGGGTGTTGTGCTCCAGAAGGAGATCATTAGAGTTTGTTATTGATGCAGTGATATTTGTTACTGAAGATTGAGCGTTAATAGCGTCTGCGACATCTCCTAATGAAGTGCTCTTCCCAATGGCAATATCGGTCCCGTTTATGATAAGGGAACCTTCCGGTATGCTGGTCGGCATCTGGTTGCTTGTGAGAAGCCCGATTGAGTTTATAGAGATTTCGTTTGATGCCTGGAGCCCTAACTCTG
>JAQRMX010000015.1 GCA_028599125.1 Alphaproteobacteria bacterium
GGATATTTTGTAGCTTGATGAGCATCGTCATGCTCGTCTGTCAGATAATTGCTTTGCAGTATCCCATTTCCATAACCGGATACTTCGGGGAAATCAGGCGCAAACCAGGGAACAAAAAAGCGGGCATTTTTACTTGTCTTCAATTTAAGATCTTCAGCAGACATTTCACTCTTTGAGGGATCATAATCATGAATGTCATAGGGTTGCGGGCGGACTTCGACACATCCTCCCCAAGCGTACTTTAATTTCTTGATCATAACAAATCTATTCATATGATAGGCAAAATTTTCGCTATGAATGGGTGAGCGACCGTTATGGTCCAGCCACAATGCATGCCTATATTTCATAGGAAATCTTATAGTACTGCTGAATGGAACGAGTCCAATTTGCAAACTCGGATGATTTTTTGTAACATCCCCAAAAAGAGATGTCATTAAGTTGTTAGAAGCATTCTTTAGATTAAGCATCTTGCTCTCGTTCTGCATGGAACCTGAATTATCAAGGACAAGGACAACATCCAAACTTTCTGTACTGGCAAATTTTACTTGTCCTGACGCATTAACATTTATTTTATTAATACCCAATATTTGTAAGAAATTGGTTTTTGAAGAGGAGGTTGCTGTCATTTCAATCCCGGTTCGGCCTGGGGGAATTGAAACTTTCAACACAACTCCATTGTTATAAAAAGGATCTGATTTGAAGTTTATATTAAAAACTTTTTTGACATAATTTTCTATATCCTTATCATTTTTTTTATTAGAAGAAACTACATAATGCGCGCCTGCCAAAATGGCGGTATCAACAGCCGATTCCAGTTTTTTTTCTAAACCTATGCTTTTACCGTAATCAATAATCCCTCCGGAAAGAGTCATTATCGGAATAAAAAGAACAACAAACATAAAGGCAACAGCACCACTCTTATTTTCTTTGAAAGATGATAAGTTTTTCTTAAAAAAGTAAAAAAGTGCATATCCCATAACATTTTTCCTTCAAAAGACCTTGCATATGAAATTAAAAATGAGAACATTTAGCGATATTCTTTCTTCAAAAGACTGTGCATATAATAAGGTATATAAATAAGGAAATTATTAAAAAATATAATTGAATATAAAATACGAGATTAAAAATAGCAGTTCCATTATAAACGAAAATCAAGAGCAAGAATTAACTGGTCTGTTTGCTGATATCCTATGAAGAAAATAGAGAGAGAGGCTCTCGATTACTTGACAGTATTTCCTTCAAGGCATACGGAATTTGCTCAGGCAGGTCCTCTGCAATAAGACCTGTACCATAGCGTGATGCAGAGAAACTATGGATCCAAACTCCTGCACAAGCAGCATCAAAGCATCTCATACCCTGTGCCAGTAACCCGCAAACAATTCCAGCCAGAACATCGCCTGTCCCTGCCGTTGCAAGGGTTGCCGGTGCACAATTGTTGATAGCTACCCGTCCATCCGGTGAAGCAATCACCGTATCTGATCCCTTTAAAATAACAACAGCTCCTGAGAGCTGTGCCGCGATCGCTGCACGCTCCACCTTAGAAACTTTCTGTCCCATATCACCGAAAAGAACTAAAAACTCACCTTCATGCGGAGTGAGAACAACGTCCCTGTGTGAATTTTCTTTGATTGCAGCCCAGAGAGATAACGGCATATCAGTGAAACTGGTCAATGCATCCGCATCAAGAACACAAGTTGCACCACTTCCTAATGCAGCTACGCATTTTCCTTTAGTCAACTCACCCACACCATTGCCCGGGCCAAGAAGAACAGCATTTCGTCTGCGATCAAGAAGAATTTGCTCCATATCCTGGGGATTATCAACACAAGCAAGCATAATTGCTGTTAAATGTGCTGCATTGACTGCAAGCGCAGAAGAGGGCGTTGCTAACGTCACCAGGCCAGCACCGGAACGCAAGGCACCATGCGCAGCAAGGCGCGCTGCACCCGTTGATAAAACATCGCCACTGACAATCACGGCATGGCCACGGTCATACTTATGACCAAATGGCGAAGGAACAGGAAAAATATCGCACCACCATCCGGGATCATTTTTAAAAAGAAATGGGCAAATATCCGTCAGAACGTCTTCCGGAATGCCGATATCAACAACAACAACCTCTCCACAATATAACCCGCCCGGAAAAAGAAAATGGCCTGGCATTCTACGAAAAAATGTTACCGTGATATCAGCCCTGATGGCAACACCGCGCACAAAACCACTATCACCATCAACACCGCTTGCTATGTCAACTGCCAGGACCTTTTGTTTAACGGGCAAACGTTCATTGAGTGACTCTATGAGTGAGGCAAGACATCCCTCTACGGGACGCGTGAGTCCTGTTCCAAAAATTGCGTCCACAATAACATCTGCGCCTTCAGGAAATTCCGGAGAGACGTCATTCACATCACCGATCCAGCGTGCTGCCATGATTGCAGAATCGCCACAAAGATCCTCTACACATCCAAGAAGGCCAAGACGAACATTATATCCACGGTCAAGAAGATGACGGGCAATGACAAAGCCATCACCACCATTATTACCCGGGCCGCATAAAACACACACATTCTGTGCCCGGGGATATCTTTCATATAATATGCCACAGCAGGCCTCACCGGCACGTTCCATGAGAGTCAAACTGGAAATACCCTGTTCCCCGGCACGGATATCAGCTTCATATCTTTGTTTTACAAGAAGAAGTTCATACATGAACAAAGTCTCCATAGTGCAAAAAATCTCCTGTCAAGACAGCCCCCTCCTCAGTTTTTAAAGCCACTCCCCCAACGTATCATGGCCTGGCTTGTCACGAAAACATCACATAAATCAGGAAAAAACATTTTTATGCCCTCTTTTATTGGAAAACAGCCCATCCTTGTAATAAAAAGAAAGGAAAATATAAGCTCGGAAGGAAAATAAAAAAACCGGAAAAGCCTAACGGAAAAACGTATAAAACTCCATCATGAGAGGTAAATATGCCTTTCATGATCAACCGTTTCACATAAAAGTAACAGGGAGGTGAGTTGGCCTCAATGTGACCATTTCCAATATTATAAAAACTATTTTAATGAGCACAGTAAAAAGCAGAAAATCAACAAGATAAAAATGGCAAGGCGAGCCACAACAGACAATAATTCTTTCCTGAAAAGCAGGCAGGGACATTCCAGAAAAGGGAAAAGAGTATGAATAATTTCAATGCGATTCTTTCCATCCTTGAAGAAAAAGAGAGCAGATATATCGATTTGCGTTTCACTGACCTGCGCGGCAGGATGCGACATATAACCCTTGATACAAATGATGTGAAAAATATGAAGGAAGGGCTTTTTGCCTACGGGCAAACGCTTGACACTTCATTCATTCCTGGATGGGAAAAGGAAAAGATCAACAGTATGACCCTCGTACCAGACCTCAATACGGCTCATGTTGATCCATTTTTTGCACAGGAAACACTCGCTTTTTTCTGCGATATTGCAGACTTAAGAACCGGAGAACCAAGTCATAATGACCCGCGCGCAACAGCCAAAAAGGCTGAAACTCACCTGAAATCAACAGGAATCGGAAAGGCCCTTCATATCAAACCAGAAATAGACTTCTTCATCTTTGACGATGTCCGCTTTACCACAGACCCTTGCCTTACCGGCTTCAATGTGAAATCTCCAGGATTATCGGTAAACACAGACAATCTGTACAACAATCGTAACTACGACTACCGCCCAGAGAAAAAGACGACTTCTTTTATGGCACCACCGATTGATCCTTGCCAGGACATTCGCGGCGAAATGCTTACAGCCATGCGACAAATGAATGTAACCGCGAAAAAACACAGCCATGGAACTACACCAGCGCAGCACGCTCTCGGCATGGAATTCAACACTTTGACCAAGGTAGCCGATAGTATGCAAATTTGTAGATATGTGATCAATCAAGTTGCCTATACCTATGGAAAGACCGCCACTTTTATGCCAAAGCCCCTCTATGGTGAAAATGGCGCCGGCATGAAATGCGCCTTGTATATTTCAAAGGACAGTGAGCGGATATTCTCCGGAGATAATGAGCAGGGCCTATCCCCAAAAGGCTTGTATTTTATTGGAGGTCTGCTCGCTCATGCACGATCACTTAACGCCTTCACCAATCCTTCAACCAATTCATACAAAAGGCTGGTACCACATCAGGAAGGCCCCAATTTGCTAGGTTACTCGTCTTGTAATCGAGCAGCGGCCTGTCAGATTCCTTGCACAACATCACCGGATAAAAAATGTATAAAAGTTTGCTTTCCTGATTCGATGGCGAATCCCTATCTGGCTTATGCAGCGCTCCTGATGGCCGGCCTAGACGGAATCGAGAAGAAAATTGACCCCGGTCACCCTATTTTATCCTCCTCATCACCAGATCAGTTAATAAGAATGCCTACAACATGCCGTTCCCTGCATGAAGCAATTGAAATGCTAGAAAGTGATCGTGATTATCTCAAGGTTGGAGGCGTTTTTAACGATGAACAGATCGACAACTATATTGCCCTGAAGAGAGAAGAAATCAAACGCTATGATACAATGCCCCATCCTGTTGAATTTGATATGTATTACAGTGGATAAGATGTGTCCTTAAAAATGGTAAAGGAGAAAAATCAGACAGTTAGACCTGATCAAGAGCGAAGACATAGCGGGAGGGAGACTGATGGTAAGTGAACGTTCCCACTTACACGCCTTACACAGGAGAAATACGCCGGCACAAAAAGAAAAAGACAGAATAAAAGAAAATTATATCAGATCAATAAAAATCAAGAGAAGAGGAGAGACCCAGATGCCCTAAAAAAGACAAACGAATCCCTCCAAACACCTCCATGGTCCAGAACTCAGAACAAAATCTGTGACCATTCATTTACGCAAGAGCCACAAAAGAAAAAGTAAGATGCCGACACACGGAAAGAACCAACCAATGAGTTTCGTCAATCCTACGCGTTCCCCCTAACGAACCCGGATCCATATAACCCAGAACCGATATCCCCTGCCCACCCCATCTTATCCGATAAAGACAAAAAAGGGAAGGCTTTCATAAAGAATTAAACATTTCTTATTCGCTATATGCCCTCTCATCCTCCTGCAATATCCACTTTTCGTCTTTGCTTTCCTATCCCAGGAATAAAAGAAAAAATCTTTAATAATGGTATAAAATCAGCACATTCCTGCAAACAGATAGGATCAAGGCTCCAAATCTACGCTCCATACGAAATATCACGCACAATAAGCCTTACCTGTATTTTTGATCCGGTAAACATTCGAATAGAAAAAAGAAACGTAATCCTCTAAAACTTACGTTCATCATTAACCCAAATTCTGTCCCTAAACGGCTTTTTAAACCGAAAGATCACAAAAAACAGGATAAAGATAAAAAGATTGCCAAGCCGGAACACCCGAAGGCCGGACAATCACGGGGGTTCTCCTCCTCAGATCCTCCTAAATGCAAAACAGGACTTTGCACCACCTCCAACCC
>JAQRMX010000016.1 GCA_028599125.1 Alphaproteobacteria bacterium
TTTACTAAACTTGGAATAGAGATACGCAAAACCTGCGGAAGTATAATCAGAAACATAATATTATGATATTTCAATCCAAGGGATTTGGCTCCTTCATACTGGCTTTTCGGCATCTTTTGCAAACCACCGCGGATAACTTCCGCAATGTAAGCCGATGAAAAAAGTCCTATGCCCAGAAGAGCACGCAACAATTGATCAAACGACGTACCTGCCGGAAAAAACAGGGGAAGCATGATATTTGCCATAAACAAGACCGTAATCAAGGGAACACCGCGCAGCAATTCAATGAAAAAAACACAAAATACAGAGATAATGGGCATATTGGAAATTCGCCCAAGAGCAAGCATAATTCCAAGCGGAAAGGCAATCAGTATACTTGAAAAAGAAATAACCAGCGTAACTAACAATCCTCCCCACTCAGCACTTGGCACATAACTCAGAGACAAAAATGTATTCCCGTGCAAAAGAAAAAAGCTGACGATAGGAAAAAGAATACACAAAAGGAAAGCACTGTAGGATTTATTAGAAAATCTGGTCGATGCGAAAAAAAATACAAGGATCGGAAAAAGGAAAAATATGATGTTAACCCGCCAACGCTCTTCTATCGGAAAACGACCGTAGATAAACAAATCAAATTTAGCCCTAACGAACGCCCAGCAGGCACCTGACCAAGCATCCGGATTAATACCGCCATTTGATACCGTCGTACACGCACTCCGGTCCGGACCAGACCAGGACGCACTCAAGAAAAGCCAATCAATAAGAGAGGGAAGAGTAAAAACAAGCAAGGACAGCAGAAAAAGAGTGATAACACTGTCAGAAAATGACGCAAATAGATTGGAACGTAACCAATAGAGCGCACCGCGTTGGTTTAAGGGAGGAATATGCGGCTCCAGCATCTCTCGACGCAAATAAACACGGTTATCCTGAGTCAAAATTTAGCCCTCCTCCTAAGAATCGATCAACTTCATCCTTGTATTGAACCAATTCATGAATACTGATGTAATCAAACTGATAGACAGGTAAGCCAACATCCAGATGAAAACAATTTCAAGAATCTGTCCCGACTGATTGAATATGGTTCCCCCTACAGAAACCAGGTCAGGATAACCAATAGCAATCGCTAACGAAGAATTTTTGGCAATATTCAGATACTGGCTCGTTAGCGGAGGAATAATCAGGCGCAAAGCTTGCGGCATGATCACAAAACGCAAAACGTGAAAGCGTGACAATCCAATAGACAAAGCAGCTTCCAATTGACCATGGCCCATCCCTAAAATCCCTCCACGCACGATTTCAGCAATAAAAGCCGCCGTATAAAAAGAAAGAGCAAATGTCAGAGATAAAAATTCGGGGGAAACTATCAGCCCACCCTTTAAGTTGAAAGTACCAATCAAAGGATATTCAAAAACAACAGCCTCGCCTCCAAACAGACGGCCAAAAAAAACAAACGAAGCAATTAAAGCAATAGAAATCAAGAAACGAGGCAATTCCTTTCCTGTTTTCAAATGGTATCCCGTTATCCACCGCCAAACAAAGACTGAAAAGAAAAGCCCAATGACAAATGCAGTGAAAACATAAGAAAATCCTCCTTCCCAAATCGGCTTGGGCAAGAAAAATCCGCGATTATTCAAAAACAAAATATCAAAAAAACTCAGGCTGTTTCTCGGAAGAGGCAGAATAGCCAAAACGCCAAGGTACCAGAAAAAAATCACCAACAAGGGCGGAATATTACGGAATATTTCAATGTAAAGAGTTGAAAATGAACGAATTAGCCAGTTATGCGACAATCTTCCGATACCGATAAAAAGACCTATAAAAGATGAAAGTAAAATGCCGCAAACCGCAACAAGGAGGGTGTTTAAAAAGCCTACAAGAAGAGCTCTCCTGTAAGTTGAATCAACATCATAAGGAATCAAAGACTGATTAATATCAAACCCTGCACGTCCATCTAGAAATGAAAAACCTGATACGAGATTAGATCGATGAAAATTATCAACCACATTTCCCCAGACCCAAAAACAAAAAACAAAAAAACAAACGGAAACAAGAACCTGGTAGAAAATCCGACGGAAACCAGAGGTTCCTATCAAAAACGAGAGTCTCATCTCATTAAAGACAGACTTAGTAGCCATAGCACTACTCCCAAAGAAAAAAAATGTCACTTTGCCAAAAGTTGGCCACTACAACCTTTTTTTCTAAAATACAATCTTATTTAGATGAATAGAATTGAATTTCATAATTCAAAAAGTAAAATCACAAAAACAAATCCTTATTCACTCAAAGATCACAAAAAAACAGAAAATTGTAGAAAACGCTAAACGGTAAAAAGAAGAAAAAGAAAGCGCACACAAGTCTCCATGCAAAAAACATACAACAAGTGTGCGCAGACATAAGTTACCGGATAGGGATAGGGTACTGCAACCCTCCATCAGACCATAGAGCATTTTGCCCCCGCGCAATCCCAAGACGACTTCCCTGTCCAAGATTACGTTCAAAAATCTCACTATAATTACCAACAGCGGAGACAATATTGATAACCCAATCATTATCAAGTCCCAGATCTGTCCCGATCATTCCCCTCTTTTCAAGTCCAAGAAGACGACGAATTCGAACATTCTTTGTTCCTTTCATCTGATTGACATTCGCCTGAGTGATTCCCAGCTCTTCGCTTTCCAAAAGGACATAATGTACCCAAGAAACAATATCAAACCACTGATCATCCCCCTCACGAACCACAGGTCCAAGAGGTTCTTTCGAAATAATTTCCGGTAAAATCACATGAGCATCCGGATCGGACAAAACAAGACGCGCGGAATACATAGCCGACAAATCCCCGCTATAAGCATCACAACGCCCCGAATCATAGGCAGCATTAACCTCTTCAACCTGCTCTAAAACCACAGATGTGTGATTCATGCCCATCATTCGAAAATAATCCGACAAATTCAATTCACTTGTCGTTCCGGCCTGCAAACAGATCGACGCACCATCTAAATCCATAACACTACTCAATTTCAGTGACGCCCTAATCATGAAGCCCTGCCCATCATAATAATTAATGGCACGAAAGTTCATACCCTTTGTGTCACGCGAAATCGTCCATGTCGTATTCCGAACAAGGACATCCAACTCCCCGCTCTGCAACGCAGAAAACCTTTGCTTACCGGAGATTGGTTTGTAGGTCACTTTCCTAGAATCTCCAAATACTGCTGCTGCAATCGCTTTGCAGTAATCAATATCGAAGCCGACTAACTCCCCTTTGTCATTTGGCGCAGAAAATCCGGCCAGACCAGTATTGACTCCACACCTCAGAGCCCCATTCTTCCTGATTTTATCAAGGGTCCCCTGCGCATACGCAGAAAAAGAAAAAACCAAGAAACAAAACAGAACCCCGAAAATAGAAGTAATAAATCTTACCCTCATTCAACCTCCCTCCCCTTTCAAAACAAAGCCACCTTATGAAGGCAAAACCTTTCATAAAGCATCAACGGTACCGCAAAATAAATGCAAGCATCCTGATGCTTCTTAAACTGCTGTAAATATTTTTTGCAACAGGTTTTTTTAGCCATACAAAATTTAAGTCTCTCAAGTCTGATGATATCTCTCCCTTTTGTACGGAAATCTCTTCCTTTGTCCAGTATATCATACTGCTGTAAAATTATCGGTGGCGCACATGTGATCAGGACTTATCTTCATGTTACGATCATAAAATAAGATTTTTACAACCATGCAAAAATTTAAGTCTTTTAAATCTATTGACATTTCTCCCTTTTGTACGGAAATCTCTCTCTTTGTCCAGCATATCATCATGCCGTAAAATATGGGATTTACACATAGGTTTGTGCTGTATGTTCGTGTTACAATCATGAAATGGGCTTCTGCAATCGGTCAAAATAATTGTTTTGAAGCTATCGGGCTGGCCCCCGTATTCATCTGGGGTCTGGTTCGTCATTGGCTGAGATCTAATTCATTTTTGTTGCGTGCCTTCGAAACGCAGGATCAGGGAAATCTAATCATATGTTTTTTTGAAATAGGAAACACAAAGTTTTTCTCCAGGTCTCGTGAGTCTGCCAGGCACAAATCAACGCCTTCGGGATCCGTTTTGCATAAATTGGGGTGGACTGAAGGGGAACCTCCAGAAAATAAGGATTTTCTATCATGAGTTCGGAAGATCATCATGACGTAAGCCGGTTCCAGGTCGGGACGCGTCTGATCCACGGTAGGCGTGCACCGAAAGAACAATTCGGTTTCATCAACACGCCTATCTATCGTGGTTCAAGCATCATTCATCCTGACCTGGAGACTTTTGAAACCGCTGATCTACCCTATATCTACGGGCGGAAAGGTACGCCCACCATGGCTGCATTTGAAGGACTCATGGCTGAACTTGACGGTGCTGCGGGAGCAATCTCAACTCCTTCTGGTTTATGCGCCGTCACAACAGCCATCCTTTCCTGTGTATCAACCGGTGATCATATCCTTGTGAATGACAATGTTTATCGCTGCACCCGCGAATTCTGTGACACCATACTCAAGAGAATGGGCGTTGAAACAAAATATTATGACCCCACTATAGGAGCCGAAATCCAGAGTCTTATGCGTCCGGAAACGCGTCTCGTTTACACAGAAACCCCCGGCTCACATACAATGGAAATGCAAGATATACCTGCTATCGCAGACATAGCTCATAAAAACGGCTCCATTGTCCTGACTGATAACAGCTGGGGAACTCCCTTGTTTTTTGATGCGTTGGGGAAAGGTGCTGATCTCTGTATCCACGCTGCAACAAAATACATAGCAGGCCATTCCGATACCTTGATTGGTGCTGTTAGCGCCAATGAACGTCTCTGGGGACAACTAAAAAGCACACGGGAGGCGCTGGGAATATGTGCTAGCCCCGATGACCTCTTCCTCGCGCTGCGCGGATTTCGGACAATGCGCGTTAGAATGGATTATCTCTCACGAGCAGGGCTGGAAATGGCCCAATGGTTTTCCGGACGTCCCGAAATTTCTCAGGTTCTGTACCCAGCATTGCCCGCTTCACCAGGATATCACCTATGGAAGCGCGATTTTACAGGAGCCTCCAGTCTGTTCTCCGTTATTCTTCAACCTACATTCACTGCGCAAGCCATAAAGGAAATGCTTAACGGACTTGAATTATTCAGTTTGGGCCTCTCTTGGGGAGGATTTGCAAGTCTTGTTACTCCTTTTAACCCCGTCAATCACAGAACTGTTGTGAAATGGTGCACCCTAGGTCAGGCTTTACGCTTTTATATCGGCCTAGAAGACCTTTCGGATTTGAAAAACGATCTTGAAAAGGGATTTGAGCGCCTGCACGCAGCACCTACCTGAAACTTGCGCCGGAAAGAAAAAACAAACAGGTCGTACTGAACTCCTCCATGCCTCCGTCCCTCTGGCGCTTTAACAGCATTCCCGTATCTAGCCTATTGCTCTCGCCTGGGTGTAATCCAAAGCCGCTGCATGCAAAATTGAAAATAACAAAGGTTTTATGATAGTGAGATGTTCTTTAATATTGCATCTAATGGAAGGCCACACAAAATCTCCTCCTTACCCCGCAAGAACCGTAACCTTTAATTAAAATACAGACACGGAATCCTTAAGATTATGCAGGATAATTTGCTTTCAGCTCCAGACCCCGATTGCTCTCTTTGTTCTCGGTTATTCAAATTTCGCCTTGAGCAAAGGAAATTGCACCCCGATTGGCACAACGCGCCAGTCCCTAGTTTCGGAGCTCATGATGCAACCTTGCTTGTCGTTGGACTTGCACCAGGACTGAGGGGGGCCAACAGAACCGGACGCCCCTTTACAGGAGATCATGCAGGTTTGCTGCTCTATGAAACCCTATTCAAATACGGTTTCGCGAAAGGCAGCTATAAGGCAAGTCGGAAAGACAAGCTCACACTGATAAACACGCGAATTACAAATGCAGTCCGCTGCGTTCCTCCGCTCAACAAACCGACCAGTAACGAAATGTCCTCTTGCCGCGCCTTTCTCAGAAATGAAATTAAAGCAAATTTCAACCTTCGGGCCATTGTTGCTTTGGGACGAATCGCACATGACAATACACTTTCAGCCCTTTCAATATCTCGGCCACGTTTTCCTTTTCAGCATGGAGCCATCCATTCCCTGTCCTCGGAACTTACCTTGTTTGATAGCTATCATACCTCACGCTATAATATGAATACAGGGCGGCTGACGATCGATATGTTTGAACGAATTTTTTCAAACATACGGGCCTTTCTGAAACCAGAAACACCCTCTCCGGACCGTCAACCGCGCGCCCTCTGAAAAGACTCCTGCGTGCCTGATTCAGTAGCTTCTCTGATTCTTAAACCATACAAACCTGTAAACAATAATAAAAATACCGTTAAAGGCTGCGTTTCCAATCCCTTTGCAGAAAATCTTGCATATTGACTGCCGTTCACGTGGATCAACTCCAAGTGGATAAAACGACCTAAAGACGAAAAACAGGAAAATCTACAAGTCGGATATCAAAAATACAGGGTTATAAGTGAAATCCCGGAAAGGCATTTCCCTACTTATGATCAATGTTATGATAGATTGTGATAGTCATATATCGACCGGTATCAAAGACGAACAGAAATTTGAGGAAAGCCTATGACAGAATCACGTGCTCATCTTATTGATGGAAAAAATATTGCTGAAACAATCCTGAAAGAAACAGCAGCGCATACGCAACAATATATAAGGCAGGAAGGGGGGCCTCCCTGCCTTGCCGTCATCCTTGTGGGCGACGATCCAGCCAGTAATATCTATGTCCGCAACAAAAGCATTGCTGCAAAAAGAATGGGGTTTACCTCAATTCAGGAAAATCTCCCCCTTGATGTCCCTGAATCCACAATCATTGCCCTTATTGAACGAATGAATAAAGATCAATCCGTCAACGGCATTTTGCTTCAGCTACCATTACCCAAACACATCAATGCCTCAAAAATCATTGAACTCATAAATCCGGAAAAGGATGTGGACGGGTTCCATCCAGTAAATATCGGGCGGCTTGTTACAGGAAATCGCGATAAAGCGCTTATTCCTTGCACACCCGCTGGATGCGTTGTTCTGGCAAAATCCGTACATGGAAATGATCTCTCAGGCCTCCATACCGTTATCGTTGGCCGTTCCAACATCGTTGGAAAGCCATGTGCCCAATTGTTTCTTGCAGAAAACTGCATGATTACCATTACACACAGCTACACAAAAAATCTTGCAGATATCACCCGCAATGCTGACATACTGTTATCAGCGACTGGTCAGCCAAATATGATCAAAGGAAGTGGGATCAAAGCCGGGGCCACCGTCATTGACGTTGGTATCAATCGTCTCCCTGGAAATGAGAAAAACGAGGGAAAATCAAGAATTACAGGAGATATTGACTTTGAAAGTGCCTGGAAAATTGCTGGTGCCATAACCCCCGTACCAGGTGGAGTTGGTCCCATGACAATTGCAATGCTCATGCAAAATACGCTTATAGCCGCACAGCGCCAAAGCAAACATGCCGGACATAAATCGGCTTGACTTTTATTCCCTTTTCTTTAGCCTCAGAAACTTCTATTTCCCAGTATAGTCTTGAGGATTTTTTACATGGCCAAAAGTGCGACTGTCAAAATTAAGCTTGTTTCCGAGGCTGGTACGGGTACTTTCTATGTTACAAAGAAAAACGCGCGCACAAAAACAGAAAAATTGGTTTTCCGCAAGTATGATCCTGTTATTCGCCGTCATGTTGAATTTAAGGAAGCTAAGATAAAGTAAACCGTTTAACCCTTCTCTTTCTCCTAGCGGCAGTAAAGAAATCTTTCAGTTAACTTCCGATAAATCCCCTGATTTTTTCGTGTTCGGGACAAGGGAGACAAAATATCTAGAAAAGGAGACGTATTTCGTCTCGAAGAGACATCCTGGCCTACTAACGTAAGATTTGGTTTTCCAGAAGAAAAAAGAGAGCCAAGCCGAACCTATTGTCTTGTACCAGCTTTTTTCTGCGTATAAAAATTTTGCCCAGCCTGTTGTAGAAACAAAATGAGAGAAAGGACATGTCTGGCCGTATCGAGAATATCCGAAATTCCCTCACTTTCCTTTTTTGACCTTCTCTTTAACTAAAATGTTCTCTTTTTTCTTCCTGATGACCATTCATTCCCTTGTACTTTCCGCATATCTCTCTGGAATACACACAAGAGCGGACGGCAACTCACGGAACAAAAAAAGCAGGAAATTCAGGAATTTAAAAAGGAAATAAAAAAGAGAGAGACGTTCAATAAGGGCTATCTCTGCGTAAAATCTACCAAAAGACTATGAGAAAAATCGGAGTCCCCTTCCCGGAAAAAATCCGAGAAAAAGTAAAAACAAAGCTCCGAAAAATGGTCGGCCGATACCAAACAGATCAAGGAGGCCCTTTTTGCTGCTACCGACCGACCCTGCCCCCTGCAGACCGGAGAATGCGGCAAAACTCAGGCCAGAGCAGGGTTTATGCAGAGAACCACCCATAGTATGAAACGAACCAAGACAAGAAGGTTTCCACCCGTATGAAGGCAGTTCAAATTACCTAAAATACACTCAATTAAAAATTGTAAAATAAAAACTAAAACTAAAAAATGCGTATGAAGCAAGTCATATCAGCATATGACTTTTTCCTTTAAAATCAACATTTAATCTGCAAACAGAAATAGAAGTTTTTATTTAGGTAAACATTCAAGATGAACGCAGAAAGATGAACGCTTTTAGGAATTACTTTTGCACGCGGTTTCACTAAATAGAAAAATTCATAGCCGAATTTATACTAAAATATCCTGTAGAATCACGCAGTTGCGTCCGCGCCTCTTAGCTTCATAAAGTGCCTGATCAGCTCGTTTGAAAAGCATAGCAGGTGTATCTCCAGCACCCTCCAGACCTGCAATTCCAATACTTGTTGTTACAGGAATTACAATATCTTCTACTTTGAAAGGCGCCTCAGCAATGATTTTACATATCCGCTTCCCCAAGGCATAAGCCTGCGATAGGTTCATACTTGGCATGACAGTCACAAATTCCTCACCTCCGTAGCGACAAACCAAATTAGTCCCTCTGACAGAACTTTTTATCCGCTTTGCGAATTCACGCAAGACAGAATCTCCTATGTTGTGGCCGTATGTATCATTCACGGCTTTGAAGTGATCAATGTCACTCACCAGGAGCGAAAGCTCTTGCCCCTGCAGGATTGCTTTCTTGATGAATGTATCAAGATAAATTTCAAAATAACGCCGATTATATAGCCCCGTCAGAACATCCTTGACGGCAAGCTCTGCATTATGTTGAAATTTAGAGCGCAATTTCTCGGCATAGCGGGCACGTTTAAGCTGCATTGAAACGCGCGCCCTTAATTCATTTTCATCCAATGGCAATATGACATAATCATTTACACCAAGATCAAGGCCACGAAGCAATTTTACCTCATTATCAGGTTCTAGAATCATGATGAGCGGGACATTCCGAGTCTGTTCTGATAATCGGATCTGAGAGCACAAACGTAAACCATCATACCCATCAAGATGGATGTTGATGATCACCAAGTCCGTTTCTTCTAAAGACCTCTTCAACGCAGACTCAGGATCGCCTTCCATTTCAACTTCATGCCACTTCTGCAATATAGACCTAAGTAGAATCCGACGTTCCGGATCACTTTCAATGACAAGAATACGCCCCCCCTCCCCTGACATCTCCAACGTTGTTTTTTCATCCCCATTCAGATCAAGTTCCCGTATCGACTCCGTGCGCATACGCAGTTCGTCAACCAAACTCTTTAACCGCATCATATTTTTGACGCGTGTAATCAGCGCAATCTCATCAACAGGCTTATGCAAAAAATCATCCGCACCGGCATCAAGACCTTTTACTTTATCGGCCGGCATATCAAGCGTTGTAACCATAATGACGGGAATGTGATGTGTCCGAGGATCACTCTTGAGCCTAACACACACTTCGAAACCGTCCATTCCGGGCATAACAACATCAAGAAGAACAAGATCTATCTTCTCATGAAGACATATTTCAATGGCCTTTAGCCCGTCTTCTGCCGTCATAACGTCAAAATATTCAGCCAAAAGATAAGTTTTGAGCAAATTCCTATTAACAGACATATCATCAACAACAAGAATACGTGCCGTCAACAATCATCCTCCCCGAAAGATTCACATTTTTCTAGAAAATGCTTCACAGTACTTATGAATTGGCTAACAGAGATAGGCTTAGAAATATACGCTTCGCATCCTCCCTTCCTGATTCTTTCCTCATCTCCCTTCATGGCAAAGGCTGTCACAGCAATAACCGGAATTGCTTTTAGCTCTGCGTCACTTTTGAGCCATCGTGTAACATCAAGACCTGAAATTTCAGGCAATTGAATATCCATCAGAATCAGATCCGGTTTATGTTTCCGAGCCAAATCCATGGCCTCCATCCCATTACGAGTTTGTACGGTCTCATAACCGTAAGCCTCAAGTAAATCATTGAAAAGCCTCATATTTAGACTATTGTCTTCAACAATCAGAACTTTTTTTACCATTTGACCAAATCCAATAGACGAAAGAACTCGATATTTTTGAGAGCGCTCTTGCCAATCCCACAGTTCTTACAGATCCTGGCAATAGGAATATTCTAACAGTGATTCATTATAAATTGATTTTAAAAATACAGGCGAACATCCATTTTCAGCCCCAAACATGTCTCACCGAAAAAGGGAGCACAAAAAATGGCTCTATCCCAAAGAAATCTGAATATTTAAAATTTTTTATCCTTTCCCAGAGTTATGATCCCCCGCTACACTGACAAGTTGAAGCAGAAAAACAGATCTGAAACCGCAAAATAATGAAAAACAGGAAATCCTGATTAAAATCAGTATCAACAAAAATGGAGAACAAAAATTATGCAATGGGAGGCCACACCAGACAAAAGACAGAGGATTAAGATCGATTCAGGCTAATATATTTAATGGTCAAAACAGAAAACAGATCAATAATAATGCTGAAAAAATAAAGCATGAAAGTGGGACGCTCCAAACTACAACGGCCCCATAAAACAATCCTCTTCACTTCTCCTGTGAATCACAAAAAATCACTGTGAAAAGTAAAAATTTTCCTGATGGATATTTCCCTACTTTGATTAAAAAGAATCAGGAAATTAGGAAATGCAAATGCCTTCGAAACAGGATATTCTTTAAAAATAAGGATTGTAACCTGGACCTTTCCTGCGGAAGGGCCTCGGTAAAAATTGTTGTTCAAAAGAAAAGAATATGCCCCCGACATTTTGTTTGATCTTGCACAAAAATCGCATAAGCCCAGGGTAGAGAAGCCTGTAGCCCCTTTCTTGTTCCTGCAAAATCAAGACTTATTTAAGAACATATAAGCAATGAATGGTCTCTCACAGAAAAACAGCTATATTTCTATTAAAAATAGCATAAAATTTGGTATGAGAAACATAGAAAACAAAAACAGTATGCCACTCAATCTCAGGAAAATAGCTGAATTAAAAAAATCATCCCTGGGAACGTCTCAATACGGCAGAAAATAACAACCGAACCAATGATTCTATAGAATAATAGAAAAATAAAAAATATGAAAGGTCAACGGGCTTAGTTGTAATTTCTGAAAATATCAAGAATCTGTTACGGTTCGGCAGCATTTATGCTGCTCGAATAAAAAGGGGGGAAGCAAAAAAGAAATGACATTATCTCATATTCGCATTGGAGTTGATGTCGGCGAAACTCATATTATGGGGATCGCTCTGGCGCCTGATAACGAAGTTCTTGCAGAAGTGCAAGCAGATAAACCACAGGATGATTATGACGCAACGCTTATTGCCATTGCAGATATCGTTACTAACTTGGAACGATCAGCGAATGGTGGAACCGCCTCTGTCGGCGTCGGGCTTCCGGGTTCAGTCGTGCCTAAAACCGGTATTTTGCAAAATGTCAGGCAGGGCTATCTTGATCAACGTCCTGTCCGGGATGATTTAACCAAGTTGCTTCGCCGCTTGGTGCGCTGCGTAAGCA
>JAQRMX010000017.1 GCA_028599125.1 Alphaproteobacteria bacterium
AACCCAACCCAGATTTATGAAGCTGTTCTGGAAGGATTGTTCGTTTTTATCCTCCTTCACTTCCTTGCTTCACGCTATAAAATATTGAATTGGACCGGATTAGCCAGCGGGTGCTTCCTCTTGAGCTACGGTACCGGGCGGATCATTTCGGAATTCTTTCGGATGGAAGAAAATATCCCCTACCCCTGGAGCAAGCTGATCGAAGGCACGTTTATAACCCAGGGTATGTTACTTACCTTCCCCCTGATCTTGATCGGCATATTCCTGATTGTCCGTTCTCTCATCAGAGGGCCACGGGCTGAGTGGTATAAACTCCTTGTCCCATAGTCAAAACATTTTTTGTTTGTTATCCCTGATTCGCCAGGAAATAAAAAAAGGCGGTCCTCTTACTGTTGCCGCTTATATGGATTTATGCCTGGCACACCGGAAGTGGGGATATTATCATTGCCGCAATCCCTTCGGACGAGATGGAGACTTCATAACAGCACCGGAGATTAGCCAAATGTTCGGTGAAATCATTGGCATCTGGTGTCTTTTCATGTGGGACAAACTGGGCCGCCCCCCGCACATCAATCTTGTGGAACTTGGGCCCGGTCGTGGAACACTCATGGCAGATCTTCTTCGCGCCGCCGCTCTTCAGCCTGAATTTATCAAGGTATCCAAAATACATCTGATTGAAACCAGTAAACTGTTACGTAAAGAACAGAAACAGAATATCCTCGCTAAAGGACAGGAAATAACCTGGCATGATGATTTTGAAAGCGTACCCACAGGACCACTGCTCGTCATTGCAAACGAGTTTTTTGACGCTCTGCCTGTACATCAATATATGCGTATCATCAATGGCTGGCGTGAACGGCTCATCACAACAAAGCAAGACAGGCTCGTCTGGACAGAAGGCAACAGTGACAAGGCAGACTTCATTCCCGTAGCCCTCCATGAGGCAGAAACAGGAGCAATTTTTGAAACTTCCCCTGAGCGATTCTCAAAAGCACAGCAGATTGCCGCTCGTTTAAAAAAAGAACCAGGAGCAGCCCTCATCATTGATTACGGATTTTCTGGTCCACGTCTTGGTGATACATTCCAGGCGGTCTCCAAACACCGTTTCGCCGATCCCCTCGCCCAACCGGGGAATGCTGATCTTACCACTCATGTTGATTTTCTTGCTCTTGCGGCTGCCGTCCGAGAAGCAGGTGCATACGCCTGCGGCCCCCTCTCGCAGAAAGCTTTTCTGAACAGGCTCGGCATTACATTTCGTGCTGAACAGCTTCAGCAGAAACAACCAGATAAAAATGATGAAATCAGATGCGCTCTTGAACGTCTTACTGGCCCTGAGCATATGGGAACATTGTTTCAGGTTATGGCGATTACAACACCGGGTATACCGCCCCCTCCCCCTTTTCTTCAAAATTAACAACAGACTGGAGGATAAGCACCATGATAGCAGAACTTGAGCAAGAAAAGAGGATGACGATATCCGCAGCATTATCAGCAGGACTGGAAAACAGCATTTCATACGCTTTTTTCGGAAGGCAGGGAGGAGTCTCCTGCGGAATCTATGCGACGCTGAATATTGCTCATGACACGAAGGACGATCCGCATTCTGTCAAACAGAACCGGAGTATAATTGCCACCGCGCTTGGTGTCGCATCGGACTGCCTGCTCACACCTTTTCAGGTTCATGGAAAAGAGGTTGTCATCGTCAAGGAAATATGGCCGAATGGAGCGCAACCCAAAGCTGACGCACTTGTCACAAAAAAAACTGACATCGCTATCGGAATTGCTACGGCGGACTGTGTTCCTGTTTTGTTCGCAGACCCTGAAGAAAGGATCATCGGTGCCGCACATGTAGGATGGCGTGGTGCACACGCAAACATCATTGACGCAACCATCGGGCAAATGGAACGCCTCGGCTCCAGAAAATCAAATATAATAGCGTATATCGGCCCTTCCATATCACAGGAAAATTATGAGGTAGGACAGGATGTTCATGAAGCATTCATGCAAAGCAATCAGGTAAGTAATCAGTATTTCATGAAGAAAGGGGACAAGTATCTTTTTGATATAGCAGGATATGTTCATTTCTGCCTGAAGCGGGCTGAAATTGATAAAATCAGCATTTATAAAATGTGCACATATGCCAACGAAGACCATCTGTTCAGCTACAGGCGCTTCCGAAAACAGAATGAACTTGATTATGGAAAGCAAATCTCAGCAATCGTTCTCAAAAAACGGTCCGGTGCAGAACCGAAGTAAAATCTTCCTGAAAATCCTACACAAACCATTTCTTCTTCCCTGAAGCAGGCATAAGACCCAGCTATCTACGATCTTCCCGCATAATAAAAAAGTATGATACAAAATCACAAGAAAGCCGGAGTACAGAAGTGATACCGCAGCTTCCGTACAGATCCAGACATCCATTGTGAAGAATCCTTTTTCTTTTCACATGTGGATACTCTTTTCCAGATAGCGTTTCAGAAATCTGTCTCGCATTTCAGGAAAATCCGTGACAAAGGAAAGTGATAACACATAGATCCGTAATTAAAATGACGAATCATTTAAAATATGGATTGAATGAAAATGCAAATTGCACAAAAATGCGCGCAGAAGCGTGAGCAGAATACCGGATTATTCTCCCTCTGTAGCCGAATGTGGATAGTCGGGGACAAATAGTAAGAAACTCATTTCAGTCTCAATGGATAGGTCCAATGAATGAAACAGGGCCCCGTAGAAATCACGATCGCATGAAGGTACTCGGAGGCAATTCCAATCCTGCGCTCATCGCAGAGATCGCTACCTGTCTGGGAACAACGCCGGCTCAGTGCTGTGTCCAGCGTTTCGCGGACATGGAGATTTTTGTTGAAATCAGAGAAAATGTCAGAGGGAAAGACGTATTCGTTCTGCAATCAACGTCTTTCCCAGCCAATGACCATTTGATGGAATTACTCATTATCATTGATGCTCTCAGACGTTCATCGGCACGGCGAATTATTGCTGTCATTCCCTATTTCGGCTATGCTCGGCAGGATCGCCGTTCTTCCGGACGTACGCCTATATCTGCCAAGCTTGTCGCCAATCTTCTAACTGAAGCCGGGACTGATCACTTGCTGACTCTGGATCTTCATGCAGGACAAATTCAGGGATTTTTTGATATACCAACCGACAATCTTCATGCCGCACCGGTCATGCTACATGACATCAAAGCCCGCTACGCAACTGATCAGCTTGTAGTTGTCTCACCTGATATAGGAGGTGTGGTCCGCGCGCGCAGGTTAGCTAAACGCATTGGCGTGCCACTGGCCATTGTTGACAAGAGGCGCGAACAACCGGGTATATCAAAGGTCATGAATATCATTGGAAATGTTAGAGGGAAAAATTGCATCATGATTGACGATATCGTCGATTCCGGGGGAACATTATGTTCTGCCGCAGAGGCGCTGATCCAGAAAGGAGCACTCTCCGTCTCCGCTTACATCACGCATGGCGTCCTTTCCGGCGCAGCAGCAGAACTCATTGCGAGTTCACAACTTGAAGAACTCGTTATAACTGATTCAATTCAACCAAAAAAAAATACTCAGGAATCTCCTAATATCCGGGTCCTTCCCATAGCGCCTCTTCTAGCTGAAGCCATTGAACGCACATCTAAGGAGGAATCAGTCTCATACCTGTTTGATTGACAGTGCAAAGTGAACAACTGAATAAAACGAGCATTTTCGATAGCACTGCCCGCTCAACGCTGACGCCAGTACAAAAATATAGCCTCTGTTTTGTCCTGAAAATTCCTACCAACTTAAACAGAGGCATTGTCATGAGTAAAGAGAAGCACTATAATTTTACAAAAGGGATGAATTCAGAACATTTGAAGGCAGGAATTGCAGTGAAAGGAGACCTTTCTCCGCCTGTGAAAGAAATTCAAAGTCCCGGAGATTAACGAAATTTCGTGGACAATCGTCTTGGGAGAGCATCATGAGTAATATGACAACAATAAAAGTTGAGCTTCGGACGCAAGTCGGAAAGTCTGCCGCGCGTGCGACACGGCGCCTCAATCGTGTTCCTGCGGTTATTTATGGAAATGATATAGCTGCAAAATCCATTTCCCTTGATTCAAGAGAACTGAAAAAACTCGTCGGGGGAGGCAGCTTCCTCACAAGTATTTGCCTCCTAAAACTAGGTGAAAACACGATCCGTACAATTCCGTGCGACATCCATTTTGATCCGGTTCACGATTTCGTGACCCACGTTGATTTCCTGCATCTTAGAAAAGATGCACGGGTCAGTGTGAACGTACCGATTCGCTTCCTGAATGACCAAGCAAGTCCCGGAATCAAGCGAGGGGGAGCACTTAATATCGTCCGGCATGAAATTGAGCTGAATTGTACACCAGAAAATATGCCTGATCACTTGGATGTGGATCTCACTGGTCTTGAAATAGGAGACTCTGTTCATGTATCCAGTATCACGCTTTCTGCAGACGTAAAACTGACTATCAGTGATCGCGATTTCACAATCGCGACCATCACGACACCTGTTGGCATGAGCGAAGATGCCCAAAACAAAGCTAATGAAGAAAAATAGGCTGAAAACGAAGTCAGGACGTTCATTCATGAATCTCTCTGGATTTGTTATGCCTTTGCCTTTTCTGTGTCAAGAAAATATGTCATCTTTCCTTCCACTTCTTCTTGATGCTTTTTCTTTCGTTCTTCAGGATGGTAATGGCCAGAACGTAGTAAAAAAGCAGATATACCTCATCTCTTCATTTCACCCCTCATGGTCTGCTTATTACAGAGAGACCTCATAGCTATGTTTGTGTTAGCCGGGCTCGGTAATCCGGGACCAAATTACGATATGAACCGTCACAATGTCGGTTTTATAGCTCTTGATATAATCCGGGAACATTATGCCTTCCCCCCTTGGCGTTTTCGATTTCATGGAAAAATTTCAGAAAAGACTCTGGACGGAAAAAAATATACCCTGATCAAGCCACAGACATTCATGAATAATTCAGGGCGGGCAATTGGTGAAATTATGCGCTTCTACAAATTATCTCCGGCAGACTTTATCGTTCTGCATGATGAGCTCGACCTTAACCCGGGAGAAATAAAAACAAAAAATGGGGGAGGAAATGCCGGACATAATGGGTTGCGTTCTATCTCAGAGCATATCGGTGCAGGCTATCGCCGTATCCGTATAGGCATCGGTCACCCGGGCGATAAAGCCCAAGTTGAGCGCCATGTCCTTGGAAATTTTACTCAAACAGAGACCAATAGATTATTGCCTCTTCTTGAAAATCTGGCAAACAATATAATACCCCAAGCAAACGGGAATAATGCGCTCTCTCTTGAAAAGCTTGACTTTACAGGAAAAAAACAAAAGAGAAAACAAGACAGGATGGAAAAATCTGATGGGATTTAAGTGCGGGATCGTCGGACTGCCGAATGTTGGAAAATCAACCCTTTTTAACGCATTAACACAAACAGCAACAGCTCAGGCAGCTAATTATCCCTTTTGTACTATTGAACCAAATATAGGGGATGTCATGATCCCTGATCCACGCCTGAGTGAAATTGCAAACCTCGCAGGATCACGACAGATGATTCATACGCGTTTAAATTTCGTTGATATCGCCGGACTGGTTCGTGGGGCTTCAAAAGGTGAAGGACTTGGGAATCAGTTCCTTGGACATATCCGTGAAATAGATGCCGTTGCCTATGTTCTTCGCTGCTTCCAGGATGATGACATTACCCATGTTGAAGGTAGGATCAATCCCTTGCTTGATGCTCAAATCATCAAGACGGAACTAATGCTTGCAGATATGGAAACACTTGAAAAAAAACAGACCAAACTCGAAAAACAGGCAAAACGAAATGATGAAAAAAACACAACACTTGTGGATTTGGTTGCGCAAGCCCTTGCTCTGCTCCGTGATGGAAAACCTGCACAAATCACGAATCTCTCAACTGACGAATCAGAGGCTTTTCAAAGCCTGAATCTCCTCACAGCCAAACCTGCACTATATGTTTGCAATGTGGATGAAGCCTCTGCAGCAACAGGCAATGAATTTTCTGAAATAATTGAAAAACAAGCCAGGAATGAAAGTATGCCAACCGTGATCATTTCTGCAAAGCTTGAATCAGATCTGGTCCCACTCACCGCAGAAGAAAAAAACGAATATCTCAGAGAAACAGGCCTCTCAATCTCAGGTTTTGAGCAATTAATTCGTGCCGGCTATGACCTGTTGCAGCTCGTTACTTTCTTCACAGCTGGCCCAAAGGAAACACGCGCATGGACCATTCCGCAAGGCACATATGCCCCACAGGCCGCAAGAGTCATCCATACGGACCTTGAACGCGGGTTCATTCGTGCCCAGACCATCGCCTTCAATGACTACATAACATATAAGGGCGAAACCGGAGCGAAAGACGCTGGAAAAGCAAGAGATGAGGGAAAGGGATATATCGTCCGGGAGGGCGATATAATCTTGTTCAAATTCTCCGTCTGAAAAGCATAAGAAAAAACGAAAAGCTCTTGTGAATTCGGCTTTTAAGAC
The DNA here is from genome assembly GCA_028599125.1 of Alphaproteobacteria bacterium. Lineage (GTDB taxonomy): Bacteria > Pseudomonadota > Alphaproteobacteria > Rhizobiales > NORP267 > JAQRMX01. The sequence continues at coordinate 6,548 of JAQRMX010000017.1, forward strand.
TTGACCCTGAACAAAAATTTGGGACTGGACAGAAAGCCTGATCCGTGGATTATGCTGTCATCCGGACGCTCTTTTTGACATTATTCTGCTTCAAGCCAACCGGCTAAATCGCAAAAAAATAAAAAAGGCGAAAAAGAAAAATAGAGGCAGAAACACACGCATCACACACTGGGGAAAAGCCTATATCCACCTCTAGACTAAATTACACTTTGTACGTGTTAAATAGAAAAAGAACCCTTCGCAATCGAAGATTGCCTTGTCGCAAAGTCCCTTTCTTTTTACACTCATTGCAAAAAGAAAGGAGAACCCCCTATCCATTCTCTCCGTCCGTAACAGCATCCTCCCCCATCCCAAGAGCGTGTAAATAAAGATCAAGAAGCGCCATTTGCTCCTGCCGTTCAGCGTTATTTTGTTTTCTAAGGCGCACAACAGTCCGTAAGGTCTTGGTATCAAAACCAAGACCTTTCGCTTCTGCATAAACCTCACGAAGATCTTCAGCAACAGTCGCCTTGTCTTCCTCTAGACGCTCAATACGCTCAATAAAAGCACGCAGCTGATCACGCGCAAATCCACTTGTTGGTTCACTCATTTTGTCCTCGTTATCGCGATAAAAACCTGTAACCATTCCCTAAAAATAAAAATTGAAATTCCAACCTCTCCTCTCCGGTAAGATTAAAAACAAATAAAAAAAGAAAAAATGACCATAGGAAAAAAGAAAAGCCATTCTCTCTACATTCGCGCATCCTTTATGATCAATGATGAACAAACCCTAAATGATCGAATGCATACCGCTCTCCCTATATCAGGACAAGTGTGAAACATAAAGGACTCCCTCTTCACTCTTCACTCTTCACTCTTCACTCTTCACTCTTCACCTGGCAACATAAAATACACTGCGGCACAAAACGGATCTTTCACCGTATTCGCAGATAAATTCAGTCAGAAAAGAGAAACTGATTTTCCACGATAAAATCGATAAAGCCGCAAGTTCCATCACAAATAAATTCCGCTCTCACCCTGGCAGAGAAAAACACTCCCATCTAGCTTCAGCAATCACATACACTATGGGAAAAAACCAGAACCATGTACAGACCAAAAGAAAAGGAATGATCACAAAAGCACAGTACCGAAAAATCCGGATAGAACGCATCGTCATCTTTCCGGAAAAGGAGACAAAAGAAAGCAGTTTAAAAAGTAAAAAATCAAAAAATAAAAGCAATTCTGAATTTAAAAATTCGGATTCCCTGTATCTCATAAATAAGTGAAAAAACTTCACGTATAGAACGAATCAAACCTTTCTATTAAACTTCTCTGATAATGAAATGAAGCGCCTAGGAATAAAAGTCTTTCGCGTGGGGACGGGACTTTAAAAAATAAAAAACTGAAAGATGAATCAGGAGGAGTGAACCAAGATGAAAGTGACCTACTCTGAGTACGGGTTCCTTGTAAAAGAATATGGATACAGGATAATTGTGATTATAAAGGCTTTTTGCAAGAGCCTGTTTTCTTTCATGTCCTTCTTTGCCCTTTTATTGACACTATCTAATCAGGCCATTGCCCAGTTCAAACTGTGTAATAAAACCTCAAACCGCGTTGGAATCGCGATAGGGTACAAAGGTGAGGGTGATTGGGTAACCGAGGGCTGGTGGAATATCGCCCCGGACGTGTGTGAATTGATTCTTGCGAATGAACTTACCTCTCGCTATTACTACATTTACGCAATGGATTATGATCAGGGAGAAGAGTGGAAAGGAAAATCCTACATGTGTACACAGGATAAATCGTTTACTATCCGGGGCATTCATGATTGTAAAAAGCGTGAGTTCAAACGAACCGGTTTTCTTGAGATTGATACAGGAAATGCCTCAAGCTGGACTGTCAGGTTGAAATTTCCAGATGATCAAAAAAAAGCTCAGTGAATCACGAAAGGAAGCCTACGTCTTCAATCAGTTGTTTTCCTGAATGTAATCTATCACTCTTCTCTTTCCTCAATAACAGGGTTTCAAAGCTTTCTGTCTTCTGGTCAGTATTTCTTTACAAGACAAGAAATGAAATTTTGTGATAAAAATACACTCGTAAGGTAACTAGGTAACTGTTGCGTCTTTCTCAGAATATATTGCAAGTGCTTTCCCGCATGAGGAGACAAATGAAACCATTATACGAGCAAGAAAAAAAAACAATAAAATAAGCCCGCATATTCCTTCTGAACTTAACGTCACAAAGAAGCAAAAATCAGAATAAAAAATAGAGATTCCTGTTGACAGCCCCAGTTAATTTTAACAAAACTTCAACAACATTCCTGCTCCGATAAGCTCGGCCTTCTTTGGTAAGAAAGCACTTAATTTCGGAAAAAAGGGTACGTGATAAAAACAGGCAAGACCTTCCTTTCAGCACGTGTGTTCAAAGAAGGTCTCTCTACTGAATATGAGGCCTCCCTACCCTTTTAAAACAGTCCTCTTTCCCCTTCATCCTTATCTAAATTCCCTGCATCATCCTTGTTCGTCAGGAAATAATCAATCGGACAGAATGAAAATCAGAATAGAAAATCCTTTGCGATACGAATCTGCCAAAAAAAGAACAAACTTGTCATCAAGACAAGTAGAAATATAATGCACATCAAACCTACTTCCGCCTGAAAGAGGACGGAAGGCAGGAAGAACGCCGAAAAAAATCAAGTAAACTGTTGCGTGTACGGATACTTGCATGCTCAAACATCATAAAATTGACCTCACAAAACACAGGAGAGGAAACAAAGAAAGATGCCCAGAACAGGAAAAAAAGAAAAACAGAAAAGAAGGCAGAAAAAACAAGAAAGCTGTCTAAAATTACCCTTGACGCGCTTTAAAGCGGGGGTTTTTCTTGCAAATAACATAAACACGACCACGACGAGTTACCACCTGACAAGAGCGGTGACGCTTACGCAAAGACTTGAGAGAATTACGAACCTTCATCCGTTTAACCCTTGAAAATAATCATAACAATCTAAGAGGAAACCCTATCAAATTCTTTAATTTTTGTCAATTGCTGGCTCTGATATCCTACTGAGGAAAAAAGAATACAAGCATGAGAACATATTATTTCAGATATATTCCAGAATGAAATTCTGAAATAATAAATTTTTTCAGGAAGGCTTGTACTTTTGTTCTCAGCCTCTTCCTAAAATTAAAAACAATCCCTTCACCACTTCCCTACTCGTTAAAGGTGCGCTACGAATAGAGGAAGATAATCTCCGTGTTGACCTGAATTGCCACTTTTTCTTTCTGTATCAAAATACGAACTCTATTTAATTTGCACCAACGTCCTTTGATCCCAGGAGAAAAAAGAGAGAGGACAGCTATTTTAGACGCAGGATAAGCTGTTAGCCCCGGTATTAGGCCTGATCCGCTTCCCGGATACAGACCATGCCAAAAAAGCCTTATGGAAAAGAGGATTGCTTCATACTCTGTTTACAGATTCTCTGCTTAATGCATGAGGGCATTTTATTAAAAAAGAAAAGCAAAACGGACTGATCAATGACAAGAATTCTCCTCGCCGAAGATGATAATGACATGAGAAGCTTTCTTAAAAGGGCACTCAGAAAAGCCGGATATGATGTAATCGCTTTTGATAATGGACAAAAGGCCTATGAACATCTGCATCATGAAACATTTGAGTTGTTGCTGACTGATATTGTCATGCCGGAAATGGACGGCATAGAGTTAGCACGGAATGCGACTCAGCTTGATCCGGAACTCAAGATTATGTTCATAACAGGCTTTGCTGCCGTAGCATTGCATCCGTCATCAAAAGCCCCAAGAGAAGCGAAAATTTTATCCAAACCTTTCCATCTAAAAGATCTTGTTGACCAGGTAGAGCGTCTGCTTGTAGCCTGAGTCTTTCTTACTTAATGGGAAAAGTATTCAGGTCAGGTCTTTAAGCTCTGACAGACGAACGCAGGTGTCGGTGATTTCAGGATTTAAGCCGTATATTTCCAGGGCGCGTAGCTCAGTGGTAGAGCACTACGTTGACATCGTAGGGGTCGCTGGTTCGAACCCAGCCGTGCCCACCATTCCTGTTTATTTCACAAAATATCCAGAGCTTCAGGAAAAAGTATAGAAAGCTCTGGATTCTGTTTTTCCATATCTTTTTCACAGGTAGCCTCCCATCACCATACGGCTTGCATAACCTGTTAAATTAGAAAAATTAAAGCCCCTACTGAAGAAATAGAGACACAAGAGGGCCACTAGATGTCAGGGACGCATTCTTCATCCAACCCTTTATAAAGGGGGTTCCGCTGCTCTCCTGCAACGCTGATTTATTTTTTATACTGATCACTTTTCTCCCATAGAAATATGATACGGCAAAGATAAGACCTCCACGCTAAAGAAAATCTAAGGCACGAGCACTCAATCTTTCAGAAAATCAAGAGCCGGTTCCATATAATTCAGATAATTCAGAGGAGAATAAAAAAAAGGCCGCAGACACGCTGCGGCCCAAGTCTAGGGAGGAAACGCCCAAAGAGGGCAATGCGATCCCGATATGTTAACGGAACCACATGCAGATTTTAGCTACAACAGGAAAAGATGACAAGCACCTTTTCTAAACTTAAATATACTTGGATATAATTTCAAGGAACTATTCTAAAGGCGACAGACATCAGAAATAAATATATACAAAAGAGTATATCCTTTTCTTCTCAGCGCAGATTCCGGAAAAGCTATTTCCTATATTACAATGCTTTAACAGGATAGAAGGCGATCCCCCAAACAAACCAGCGAATAGACGCCTTCCTCTCTGCTTTCCCTAATAGCAGGATAACCCACCTGATTCATTCCTACAAAAAATTATCCAGAAAGGCTGTTTCAGCTTTACACTTTCAGGTGAGAGAAAACCATAATACAATCCGGAAACTCAGAAAAAAATCCTTAGCTCCAGAAAAAAGTAAGCAGGGCTATCTTTATGTCGAAACGAAAACAAACCTACCAGATGAAGACAAAAAATAAAGTACAAGAACTCTCAGTCTTATTTCACTTCGCTGAAAGGCTCGCCAAAGCTGCAACGAAAACAACACTACCACTCTTCCGTACTTCACTTACGGTGCAGAATAAAAAAACAGACCAAACCTTTGACCCAGTAACCATTGCAGACCGCAAGGCGGAAATTTCCATGCGCGAAATGATCATGGAAGACTATCCCGATCATGGAATTATCGGAGAGGAATATGGAAGCTACAAGGAAAACGCTGAATATGTATGGGTACTTGATCCAATTGATGGTACACGTAATTTCATCTCAGGGTTTCCCCTTTGGGGAACGCTCATTGGCCTACTTCATCAGGGCCAACCCATTCTTGGTCTCATGAACCAGCCTTTCACTGGAGAACAATTCTTCGCTTTCGGTGGCCAGGCATTTTTTAAAAGAACGCTCCTCAGTGAAGGCATACAGGAGCATCAACAAATATTAAAAACACAACCGTGCAATAGTTTAAGAGAAGCACTGGCAACAACAACATCTCCTGATCTGTTCGCGTCAGAAAGAGAACAGAAAATCTATGACTCTGTAAAAAAGCACGTCAAAAATATGCGTTTCGGTGGAGATTGCTACGGATATGCAATGCTCGCTACCGGACGAATGAATCTCGTGATTGAAACAGGATTAAGCCTCTATGATATTGCTCCCCTCATTCCTATTGTTACAGGTGCGGGAGGATATATCACAGATTGGGAAGGAAACGGGAACCCAAAGGGAGGAGAGATCCTTGCAACCTCGGATGCCCAACTGCATAAATATACTTTGGACCTATTGAAAAAGAGCTGACAAAAAAGCAAGATTTTCTCGAACCAGACACAACCACGGGTAGGGCAAGAATAGAAAACAGCCCTCTCTTTCACGATAATTATAACTATAACTATAAACTTACCACGCCCTTAAAGGCAGCAAAAGGCAAAACTTCTCCATAGCAGCCAGAAATAGATTCCCGGAAAATCGCGTTAAAAATCTTCTTCTCTCATAAAAATAGAAGGGCGCCCCAGAAATAACTGGAGCACCCTTCCTTCGGCAGTACGTAATTGGGGGGAACGACTGCCTAAGAGCTATAACCTATCTGAGTTCTGTGTCCTGAATCGATAACTCTCCTCAATACTTAAACGACGCAAAAATTCAAGTTTCTCTAGAGATGACTCAACAAGCTCACTTTCATCACCTCTGATATTTTGGCGAAAAACCATTTCCAAAATATCCAGATGTTCACCAACTGCACAAAGGGAGCCCTCACCCGGATTAACCATGCCTTCAAGTACAAAACGCAAAGAAGACGCCGCAGCTGCACCAATAAAGTAACACTGGTATATTGCTAATTCGTGAATAGCACCTGCATGACGGTGAATTTCATCAAAAGCAATAAACGCAATCTCAAACTTTCCTTCCGCTAACGATGAATATGCACGCAAAAAAACCGCTCGTGCATCCTCAACTTCACAGAGCGCCCTAAGACGCAAATCACCTACTGATCGCTTCAAAATTGAAGCTCTGCTCTCTAACGAAATGTCCTCATCCTGAGATTGCAATGTCGTAACCGCTTCTGCATCTTCAGGATGTTCTGACATCTCCATTGCACCCATCAACCTTTTTGTCTCAAATCTGTTAACTAATTAAAAGCACACTCATTGATTGAACTCAAGAAAAAAATACAATTTAAGGTTTAATTAATACTTTTATGAACAACAAAAAAATTAATCCACATCTATTAAATCAACACTCATTCCCTAAAAAGAGGGAAAATCAGAGAAAAAGCTCCCCCCCAAAAAGATCTGTAAATAATTCACGCATGTAGAAAAATAAGAAAATAATGAGAGAAACATAAAACGGTTTCAATAAAAATAGAAAATATGAATCAGGAAAACAAAAAGACATCCTGAATGAAGAAGAACTATGCCAATAAAGAGTAAACGGGATTACAGAAAAATAATCGCAAGTACCATATCCTATAAAAGAAGAGAACAATTGCCTTTACCCCAGTAAAAACAGGGCTACAAACTTGAGGGCTTTCTAACCCAGAAGCTGACCTGTCTGTCCCTTCATACCGTCTCTGCTCGGAACCGCACCGTAATCTTTACTTTTTCTCCCGGCGCAAGCGCTTCAACAAGTGCCAACTTGGATAGCTATCCACAGGAAGATCAGTTTTAAGCTGGTAGCGACGAATGGCTGACCGCGTAAGGGAACCAACAACTCCGTCAATACTACCAACAGAGTAACCCAAACGACTTAAATGAGCTTGAAATTCCTTACATTCACGCTTTGAAAGGGTACGATCATTAGGATCCCATCTCAGCTTGAACGGCGCATAGCCGCGTAGCCTATCAGACAAAATTCCTACTGCCAAAGCATAATGGTGAGAATTATTGTAACGCAGAACTGCACGAAAATTCTGCCCGACAAGGAAGGCCGTCCCGCTCGCACCAGCAGGAAAAATTAAAATGCTATGGCCCATTCCAAGAGGTAAATCACCACCACCCAAAGTACGAAATCCAAGCCTCTTCCACTCATCTGAAGATCTCATCTTCTCATCAGCGAGAGAATAATCGAAATTAGGAGGCAAAAGAACCGGATAGCCCCAAGGTTCACCAATGTTCCAACCCGATTCGTACAAATAATTAGCTGTTGACCCCAGCGCATCAAGCAAATTACTCCAGATATCGCGTTTCCCGTCAGCACTCATGTCTACGGCAAATGTCTCATAAGTTGTCGGAATGAATTGCATATGCCCCATCGCTCCTGCCCAGGAACCTAGCAAACCCTTCTTCTTTATGTCTCCACGCTCAAGAATTTTCAAAACAGAAATCAATTGTTTATGCGAAAAATCTTTACGAACACCCCGGTAAGCAAGAGTTGAAAGAGAGCGGACTATATACTTATCCCCCATAAATTGACCATAATTCGTTTCAATTCCCCATATCGCAAGAACAATATAGCGATCTACTCCGTAGAGTGTTTCAACCGTATCCAATATCTCCCGATGTTCTTTGGCTTTGGAAAGCCCATCTTTTATCCGGCTATCAGACACAACACGATTAAGGTAAGCAGAGATATGCATCTTGAATTCAGGCTGATTCAGAGCACTTTTAATAACAGATTCGTCAGGGATCACACCATTAAAAGCGGTCGTATAAACCTGCCGGGAAATACCGGAATTCTCTGCAGAAAGCCAAAATTTGTTCACCCATTTTTTAAAATTTTCATCTGCCATAGCCCAGTCGGAAGAAAAATAAAACAGACAGAAAAATAAAGCTAGAACTAGAAAATTACAAAAAGAAACCGCATGAGTAAAAAAACGCATACTGACAATTCGCATTTCTTTTCCTCTCTCTCACCATAAAAGCCTGTGAAAATCAATTCATTCCTAACATAAAAAAAGAAGAAAAATACAACAAAAAGAAAGTCCGCTTCCCTGACAAAGACATCAAAAGCTACAGAAACTTCAAAAAATAAACCAAAGCTCATCATGAAAATACAGCGCATCACAACGCAACAAAAATGCAATTCGGCATATTTCAATCAAAGCATAATTATAATATTTTTTATATAAGCACCTTCAATCACAATGTTATGCATTACTTAAAAGATCTTTTATAAACTCTTGAACAATTAAGAAAAAACTAAAACAAAAACAATCTATATCTCTGGATGGTATAAAATGGATATTGCAACAATCATTGGCGTTCTCTTTGCTACGATTACTGTCATTGCTGCAATCCTGGTTAGCGGCAGCCTAACTCAGTTTGCTGACCTGCCGTCTACACTGATTGTAATTGGTGGAATGACAGCAACGGTCGTTTTGCGTTTCCCACTTAGTGGCGTCCTATCAGCCTTATTTCTGGGAGCAGGAATTGCCTTCAAAAATAAAAGCGGGAATCCCAGAGACATGATTGAAGAAATTGCCAAACTTGCTGATATCATCCGACGCAGCGGTCCTCTGGGACTAGAAAATATAAAAATCTCCGATCCTTTCCTCTCAAAAGGCATACAATATGTCGTTGATGATTATGAGACCTCTTTCATCTCAAAATCCCTTGAATGTGAACGCGATTACAACCTGGAACGTTTAGAAGAAGGAAAAAGTATCTTCAAAGCAATGGCAGATTCAGCACCAGCGTTCGGAATGATAGGTACGCTGATTGGATTGGTACAAATGTTACAGACTATGGATGATCCATCTACAATTGGCCCGTCAATGGCCGTGGCACTCCTGACAACGCTTTATGGTGCCCTCATCGCCAATGTAATTTGTATGCCTATTCATGACAAGCTCATACGCAAAATTAAAAATAATGAACTCATGTCAACACTCATGATCGACGGGGTCCTGCAAATACGAGAGAATAAAAGTCCTGATATAATTCGGGACCTTTTGTTTTCTTACCTGCCCGAAAAGCAAAGGAAAATATCAGAAGAGTAGACCCAACAAATCAGAAGGAGTGAATCCGGAAAGAGAGGAAGCAGAATGCCTAAGGCAAAAAAAGCACCCGCAGGGAGCGGCGCGCCAGAATGGCTTGTAACATTTGCAGACCTTATGTCCCTCTTGGTGTGTTTCTTCGTCCTGATTATTTCTTTTTCTGTTCAAGATACAAAAAAATTGCAAATCGTTGTTGGATCCATGCGTGATGCGTTCGGTGTAAAAAAAATATCAAAAGTAGCAGGAATCGTTGAAATTGAAGGGGGCCTCGTTGGTTCTTATATCAAGAACCCAACGCCAATACAAATCCAGGAAGATATAGACGCTGAGGGCGAAGGAGAGATTAATGATAAAAAAGAAGGGCGCCCAGTAAAAAGAGGAGGGAAGAATACAAAAAAGAAAAAACGCAAAAATACAGCCCAACTCAACAATTTTATCGCGACTTCACTCAATCAAGCAATCAAAAATTCACCTGAACTTTCAAAAATATCCGACCAGATCCTCCTGGAAGAAACAGAAGAGGGAGTGTATATTCAGATACTTGATCAAGAAGGGCGCTCCATGTTCCCTAAAGGAGAAAAACAACCCTATGAACGCACACGCGTTATTTTGCAAAAACTGGCCCTGCTCCTCAATCCATTGCCTAACCGGATAATCATTGAGGGGCATACTAACTCAAATCGGCTTTATGACAGACCCGGATATACACAATGGGAACTTTCTGCAGAAAGAGCTAACGCTGCACGCACCATTCTTTCTGAATCAGGTCTCCCCAACGACAGAATATTCGCTGTAACAGGAAAAGCAGATAGACACCCCCTGTTTCCAGACAACCCTTTCCTCGCCGCTAACAGAAGAATCTCAATTCTTCTGATTTCAGAAGCACCTCCAATCCCTATAGACCACAACAACTAAAAAAATCCAGGCTACGGAGCCGGAACCAACTCAGCAAGTAAAACAACACCGTCAACACCAACAATCCTGACTTTATCACCCTTAGTGGAACAAAGGGGAACACGAACAATCCAGCTCGTTCCCTGGGCGTCTAACCTGTAATGTGAATCCTGAACTTCATCTTTCAAAATAAACTCGGAACCAATAAGCTTCGTGACAGGACGATTCAGAAACCTGTCTTTTTTCTCAAAAGAATTTCTCAGAAAGGACCATGTAAAGAAAAGAGAAAACGCTAGAACAACCAAAAAAATCACTATCTGGTGTGTAAAAAAAATATCAAAAAATAAGAGACAAAAAAATACAGAAAATGCAGAAAAAGAAAACCAGAGGAAAATAAAGGTCAAAGTGAGCAATTCAACAAATAAAAGAAGACTTCCTGCAAAAAACCAAATTACCAGATCATTTAGAAATATAGAAAAATCAAACACGGAATAGTTCCTGACTTCAAAAATATTTTTTAAAAATAAAAATGAATAAAATCCAGAGAACTCATACAAGTACCCTAAAAAATCAGAAAGCTACTTCTTCTTATTTTGAGGAGTTACACAAACATCAGAAATCTCTAAAGATTCATCTTTTTCAACAAGACCAACAGCCGTCTCTTTATTTTCATTAAAAACACCCCTAGCAATTTCTGCAATCCCACCAATTGCCCCCATGATTGAAGCGGACTCAACCGGCAACATCAAAACTTTCTGGTTAGGTGCAGAGGCAAGCTTGCCAAAAGCCTCTATATATTTTTGAGCAACAAAATAATTCAAAGCCCGCGTGTCGCCACAGACGGCCTTATTAACTAATGTCACGCTGGCCGCCTCAGCTTGTGCAGAACGCTCCCTGGCTTCCGCATCAAGAAAAGCAGCATGCTTGCGGCCCTCTGCATTCAAAACAATCGATTGTTTATCTCCTTCGGCACAGAGAATGGAAGCACGTCTGTCGCGTTCTGCCTTCATCTGACGGGCCATCGATTCTAACAAATCTGTCGGAAGATCAATATCTCTAATTTCAATGCGCGTGACCTTAATCCCCCATGGACTCGTCGCAATATCAACAGCACTGAGAAGACGCTTGTTGATTTCATCACGCTGCGACAAAAGATCATCAAGGTCCATTGATCCCATAACTGTACGGGTACTCGTTGTCGCCAAGTTAAGAATTGAGAGATCAAGCTCATCAACCTCATAACTCGCTTTCGGTGCATCCATTACACGGAAGAAAACGATACCGTCAACGGTCACAATCACATTGTCACGCGTGATAACTTCTTGCTTTTGCATGTCAACAACCCGCTCCATCATGTTCACTTTTCGACCGACACGGTCAACAAAAGGAATGATAAAGCTGAGTCCGGAATGCAAAGTCTTTATGTAGCGCCCCAAACGCTCAACCGTATAATTATAGCCCTGAGGGACAACAACAACAGCCAAAAAAGCGAAAGTAAGAAGCAATAAAAGAAAAGAAATAAGAACAAAAAGTATCGTCAAATCATATATCCCCAAAAGTCTATAAAAAACAAACAGAAAACGAACGAAGGAAGTCTAACAAACAATAAAAAAAGTTTAAACACATAAAAAATTAAAAAGAAGAAAAAATCTTACAACCAACCGGAGAGCTCTTTACATACAAGGTATTCAATTACATCCATTCCGATTGGTCCATCATTAAGACACGGAATAAAAGCAAAATCAAGACCACCATACTCTAGAAAAAAATCCCTGTTCTGGATTGCAATTTCCTCCAGTGTTTCAACACAGTCCGATACAAAACCCGGGGTTATCACAGCAAGCTTCTTGACCCCCTCGCCCGCAAGCCGTTTAATCGTTTCATCAGTATAAGGCGTCAACCAGGGGGCCCATCCAAAACGCGATTGGAATGAAACTATTAATTTTTCTGACGTCCAGCCCATAGACTCTCGCAAAAGACGTGCTGTCTTCATACAGTGGCAATGGTAAGGATCACCCTGATCAAGGTAAGACCTAGGCAGACCGTGGAAAGAAATGAGAATATATTCAGGATCAAAATCAAGAACGGAAATACCTGATTTCAAAGACTTAACCAACGCATCAATATAAATTGGATCATCATAATAAGGAGGAACTATACGTAATGCAGGCTGCCAGTACATTTTCAAAAGACTACGGAAAAGAGCATCATTGGCTGTTGCCGTAGTCGCTACGGAATATTGCGGATAGAGGGGAAAAAATAAAATACGGGTACAACCGCGTGACCTTAACGACTGAAGAACGGTATCAATTGATGGCTGACCATAGCGCATCGCCCAGTCAACGATGACATTGTCATGCTTAGAAAAACGAGTAAATAATTTTTCAGCCTGAGAACGAGTGAAACCACGCAAAGGCGATTCATTTCGCTCTTGGTCCCATATCTGCTTGTAAGCATGGCCGCTTCGATTGGGGCGTATCGTGAGAATAATCGCATTCAACAGTAGCCACCACAAAAAAGGATTGACGTTAATGACCCTGCGGTCAGACAAAAATTCCTTCAGATAGCGACGCATAGACCAGTAATCAGTTCCCTCCGGTGTGCCGAGGTTAACAAGAAGAATTCCAATCCGACCATAAGAAACAGGAGGATGATCAGAAGGAAAATGATCAAAACCCCGATTACAATTCATAACGGACACCTTCCATCAAAAAGAATCAAACCATCCTGAAGATAAGAAGCTTAATCATTTTAAGAAGCACGATCAAACACAGCATTAGATAAAAAATCAAAAATCTCTTCTTAAGCTTTTCAATTATTCAAACAGGAAATAATAAGCATACGACAAAATAAAAGCAGGTATACCACTGTAAATTGTAGCCAAAAATGCGGCACGTGGCACTAACGCAATCGCAGGAAACAAAGCATCACCATCATTTGCAATTGCATTACCAAGTTGCGCAGAAAAAGGCAGCAAACCATTCAGATATAGTGAAGTTACAACAATTTGAGGGCCACAGCTGGGGAGAAAACCGATAAGAACGGCAAGAAAAGGAAGAAATAATTTTTGACCAGATAACCAAGATTCAATGCTCATATCAAAGGCATAAATGCCAACTTCATACAGAAGAAAGCCGCCTATAACCCAACTGGTTACAAAATTTGTATCAATACTCACACGCTCAATAAGTGTGTACGAAGAACCGGAAAGAGAGCAGGGCATTGAATGCATTGTATTGCCAACACGTGAAAATAGCCACATGAAAAGAAGAAAAATTGCGCAGAAAGCACCCAAAAAGTCCAATCGCTCCTGATTCATAAAAGGACTGAAAATCGTATCTACTTCTACACGAAACTGCAAGAGAATACCCCAGAAGAACCCGAATAGAATAACCCCGACCCATAAGAAATGCAGAAAAGAACGCCAGAAAATAGTGCTAAAAACAGAAAATTTCAACGGTATGGACCGGATCTCTTTATTGTGTAATTCAACGACCACAATAGGGTTCCTCATAAAAGAGGTACCATGAACCATATCGATCAGTCTGCCTGTCAAACTTCCTACGAAAATGCCGAGTAAAATGATAACCACACAGGCCATGGGGTCGAGGGCTAACAAAAAAAATGCCGCATCTCCCATTGTCGCAATAAGTACAGCAACTAGACTTCCAAAAGTCACATAACCGCGCGCATACTGAGTGACAACAATGATAGCTCCCCCACAACCCGGAAAAGCACCAAGCAACGAACACCAAAAAGGCTGAAAAAAAGAAGAACGGCTTAATAATAACCCTATCTCAAAACCGAACTTTTTTTCGGATGAATAGAGAAAGAATAAGGTAAAAGCAACAAAAACTGTAACCTGAAAAAAAGATTCACTCAAAACTTGTAAAATCAGATTGCGTAGATCAGGTGACAAATTCATCAGGATAAAGAGGGAAAATAAAAAAAACACACGCCCCAGCCTGTAGCGGCTACAGACTGGGAATAAGGCAGCCACCCCCCTCAGAAAAAAACGAATTAGCCACATTCAGCGAAACAAAACTTCCTTGAAAAGGTTATGAAAAAAAGATTTTATGCCTAAAACCTCAAAAATTCTTTGCAAAACAAAGTTCAGTCAAACATGCCTGCATTTCTCATAAGACTGTTAAACGGCTTTCAATCGAATAAACAAAAATTAGCACAATCCGGATAATTTTACCAAAAAATTATCCGTAACAGATAAACATAAAGAGAAAGGCAATCCTCCTCCCTTCAGTTCAAACCAAGGAAAAAATAAAAGGAAGGATGCTGCTTTACTGACAATCCTCTCCCCCGCAAAATCAAAAGAAAGGATAAGATAAAACAAAATCTCTCAAAGAGGGATACGAACAAATCAACAGAAACGCACAAAAAACAACACTTAGAACCTCAAATTTTGAGAAGAATTCATCAAAATAGACGCGGTCTCCTCTGTCCAGAACAACTGAATACACATAAAATATTTCAATATTTCATGCGACTCCAAAGTCTCTTCTTGGAAAGGTAAAGTAAAACAGAGAGAACAAACAAGAAAACAAGGACATTTAATCCCATTTTATGGCGGGCTTCCAAATTGGGTTCAGCAACCCACATCAGAAAGGCCACTACATCACGCACATACTGATCAACGGTTTGCGGTGAACCGTCCGAATAATCAACAATATCATCAAATAAAGGAGGAGGCATAACGATGTGCAATGTCGGAAAATACGGATTGTATACCGTTCCCTCAGGCATATTAAAGTGACCGGGTGAATCTTCATAGCCTGTGAGCAAGGCATAAACATAATTTGCACCTGCTGGACGGGCTTTTGTAATCAAGGAAAGATCAGGCGGATAGATTCCGTTATGAGCTGCCCGTGCCGCCTGTTCGTTAGGAAAAGGCGCTGGGAAACGATCAGATGCCACAGCTGGACGATCAAACATCTCTCCGGAATCGTCCGGACCATCCCGGACAAGAAATTCAGAAGCAAGTGAATCCACAAAATTACTCGAAAACTCAGGACCACCAGGTTCCTGAAGATTGCGAAAAGACAAAAAAGAAAGAGAATGACACTGAGAACAAACTTCCTTATAAACTTTAAAACCACGCTGCAATTGGGCATTATCAAATGTACCGAAAGGCGCAGTAAAAGACCAGCGTTGCGGCACCGGCGTTTTTAAAAAAGACGCTGCATTTTCATGAGCATGAACAGGAGAAAGCACAGAAAAAATTGCTAAAACTAGAAAAAAACACCAGCCTCTCCTTCCTATCCAATCATTAAACATCCCGCTCTCCTCAGGCCCCCTCATCAACATCACCCTTGCCTTCCGTATCTAAAACAGACGGCATAATTGACGCCGGCAAAGGACGAGGCGTCTCAAAAAAGCCAAGAACCGGCAAAACAAACAGGAAGTGAAAAAAATAATAAACCGTCAATAAACGACTCATAGTCAAATATAACCCTTCGGGAGGCATGGCACCCATATAGCCAAGGCCCAAACAAACAAAAACAAAGATCCAGAAGAACTGACGATATAAAGGACGAAAAGCCGCAGAACGCACCGGAGAAGTATCCAGCCAGGGTAAGATAAAAAGAACCCCAATTGAGGCAAACATAATAAGAACACCAAGCAATTTGTCGGGAACAGCGCGCAGAATCGCGTAAAATGGAAGAAAGTACCACTCCGGAACAATATGAGCTGGTGTCACCAAAGAGTCAGCCTTTATGTAATTGTCTGTGTGACCCAAGACATTGGGCATATAAAATAAAAACAAAGCAAACAACATCAGAAATAGAACAAGGGCAAAACCATCTTTCAACGTATAGTAAGGATGAAAGGGAACTGTCTCTTCTTTCTTTTGCAATTCAACACCCGTTGGATTGCTGTTGCCAACGACATGCAAGCCCCAGATATGCAAAACAACCACACCCACAATCATGAAAGGAAGAAGATAATGAAGGGAGAAAAAACGATTAAGGGTCGCATTATCAATAGAAAATCCGCCTCGTAACCATTCAACAATCGCATCTCCTACAAAAGGTATGGCACTGAAAAAATTGGTGATCACCGTGGCTCCCCAGAAACTCATCTGACCCCAAGGCAAAAGATAACCCAGAAACGCGGTTGCCATCATCATAAGATAAAGCATAACCCCGATAATCCAGAGCAATTCTCGAGGTTCTTTGTAGGAACCATAATATAAACCGCGAAAAATATGAATGTAAACAGCAAGGAAAAACATAGAGGCCCCGTTGGCATGCATATAACGGATTAACCATCCATAATTCACATCACGCATGATGTGTTCAATGCTCTCAAAGGCATAATCAACATGCGGCGTATAATGCATGGACAAAACAATGCCGGAGATAATCTGAATCATCAGACAGACCAACAAAATTCCTCCAAACGTATAGGCATAATTCAAATTACGCGGCGTTGGAAATGTCACAAAGGCCGGATAGATAAGACCAATTATCGGTAGACGTTTCTCCAGCCAACGCGTAAAACCATTTCTGGGCTTATAACTCTCGCCGTGTAAAATGCTCATCTTCCTATGCTCCCCTAACCAATCCTGATCTTCGAATTACTCTCGAAAACATAGGGGGGCACAAGTAAGTTCTCAGGTGCAGGACCTTTCAGAACACGGCCCGAGGCATCGTAAATAGAGCCATGACAAGGACACAACCACCCCCCTAACTCACCAGCACCACTCACCGGTATGCAGCCCAAATGCGTACAAATGCCAACGGCAACAAGCCAATCTGGATTCGCAACACGATTTTCATCGCTGGCATCCGCACCGGGAAGGTTTTCGTTGCGGGCATCAGAGTCAATTAACGAAAGAACAGAAACGGAACGAGAAACTTCTATTTCCTTCGGCGTACGATGACGGATAAACACAGGCTTGCCCTGCCACTTTACCGTGATACTCTGCCCAATTTCGATCGGTTCCAGATCAACAACAACAGACGCTAGAGACTGCACACCCGCATCCGGATTCATCTGAGAGATAAACGGCCACGCAGAAAGAGAAAGGCCAACTGCGGCGAAAGACCCGGTAGCGATATAAAGAAAGTCACGACGACCCAGTTCTGTAACATCGCTTTCAGACAAAATAAGCCCCTTTCAATCTTTCGGAAATTTTACAAAAAACAAAGGACAAAACGAAACAATTCTAAAACACACGCCCAGACTCCGCTCTACCCATTACCCAGGAAAAAAGAGATTCCTGAAAGGAGTATCCCACAATGAATACAAAAGAAAAAGAGGATACAAAAGAGAAAAGAAACCACGGGAATAAAAAAGTACTACTTCTTGTTATTCTTCACAGAATTTCATGATAATGTCCAGCACCTGCTTGACAATATGAACAACCATTCTCATCAACCGGAACAGCATGGATTCTTTACCGAAAGAAAACGGAACGGAGTCTCATCAGATCTTCCCTAAAAAAAATGAAACCGCGATAAGGAAAAAAGAAAGCACCTTGTAAATAAAAGAGCCTCAATTATAAAGATAGTTTCTGATATTGAATTTCCTCAAAAATACCGAGACATACCCAAAATGCAAGTTCACGCTCGTAAAAAATCCGGAATAACCAACTTCCTCCGAAAGTAAAAATGCCGGACGAAGAAAGTAGGCAAAAATTGGCGCACTTTTGCGTCAGTGAGGAGCAAAAACAGGAATGGCAGAACCTGAACAGCTTGATGAGTGGAAAATGCGTGCACGCAACTGGTTTGAAACTCTGTGTACCCAGGTCCATGATACCTTTGAAACTATAGAAAAATCAGCCACAAGCTCCATCATCAAGTGCCCTGCTGGTCGTTTTCTGCACAAGGACTGGAAACGTAAGGGCGGAGGTGGCGGCGTTATGTCAACAATGAGTGGACGTGTCTTTGAAAAAGTCGGCGCGCACATCTCAACCGTGCATGGAAATTTGTCTCCTGAAATGTGCAAAAAAATCCCGGGAACCGAAGAGGACCCATCTTTCTGGGCAAGTGGTATTTCAATCATTTCTCACATGTGGAACCCGCATATCCCAACCATACACATGAATACGCGTATGCTCGTGACCAACAAATACTGGTTCGGCGGAGGAGCCGATCTGACACCAATGCTCAAGACACGACGCTGTCAGGAAGATCCAGACAATATTGATTTTCATGCAGCGATGCAAGCCACCTGTGAGGCTCATGCCGTTGCTGATTATGCGGTGTACAAAAAATGGTGCGATGATTATTTCTTTCTGCCTCATCGAGGCGAACCACGTGGAATCGGGGGAATATTTTATGACAACCTGAATTCTGGAAATTGGGAAAAAGATTTCGCATTCACCCAGGAACTAGGGCGCACGTTTCTTTCCATCTATTCCTCCCTTATAGAACGCAATATGGAGTATAAATGGAACGAAGAAGAAAAAAATGAACAGCTGATACAACGTGGCCGCTACGTGGAATTTAATCTCCTATACGACCGGGGAACGTTATTTGGACTCAAAACCGGAGGAAATATCGACTCAATATTCTCCTCCATGCCGCCAAATGTCAAATGGCCATAAGCGCAGGACCCGAAACAGATAAAGTTCAAATTGAACGTCATACCCCCTCTCCCTGTTGCCTGCATAGCACTTCAGCCTAACCGGTTAAACTGGAGATATTCAAAATAGGATATTCTATAATTAACGACTACCCTCCCGACCATTGAAACGAAAGCAGACAGGATTCAAAAATTCAGGGGCACCCATTCCCCTCCCGCAATGACAGGGCCAGAATATAAAGGCAAAACCTCTCAAAATGAATCAACCCTGTTTTCTTACAAAACCTGCCTCCCTGATTTATAATTTTCTTTCTACCACCCTGATATACTCTAGACAATTAACACATTTCATGAGTAAATAATTTACTCATATGCTTGAAAACTGGCTCTGAAGGTCTTCCGGAGTAAAAGTTTAGTCTCACGGAGGCTCTAGTATCGTGAAGTCATGGACGTCGTTTCGCAGATTATATCTGATTATCGTTGCAGTATCAGGATTTCTTCTGGCTCCTGTAGTCCTTACGTCCTACTTCTGGAACGTCTGGCCTCAGACATCCGAAGAATTAGTCAGATACACAATTCAGATTCCGAGTTCTTTTGAACTCACAGATCAGAACGGACGTATAGTTAAACAAAGTACCCTAATCGGCAAGCCGACAGTTGTATTTTTTGGGTTTAGCAACTGTCCGGACGTTTGCCCAACAACGCTCTCCAACCTTACAGAACTGATGGATCGGCTTGGACCGGATGCCGATAGACTAAATGTTTTATTCATTTCCGTTGATCCTGAGCGTGATACACAAGAACGGCTTGCTTCATATCTCACTTCTTTTGATGAGCGTATTATCGGGCTTACCGGTTCTTCCAAGGTCATCGCGGAAATGACAAAAG
>JAQRMX010000018.1 GCA_028599125.1 Alphaproteobacteria bacterium
GCTGATGTAAGTGGTGATATGTTTTTTAAGCTTGGGCTTTCTTGTTCAATCCATTCAGACAGTGAGAAGAATCTAGTTTCTGCTCATAAATGGTTTAATATTGCAGCCTTAAAGGGCAAGAAAGAGGCTATTGAATACAGGAAAGAGGTTGCGCGTGAGCTAAGCAGTGAGCAGATTATTGAAGCGCAAATTGCCGCGCGTGAATGGTTGAAATCTGAATGATTTGAAAAGATTATGAAAAATAATATCTGAGTTTATTATTTGATTATGCAGAGCAGAGCAGGGCAGGAATCAGAATGAACGAGGAATTATGTTTTTTATTTCCGGTTTTTTATATCTGTGAAAATGAACAAGAAAAAGGATTGGGGTAACGAAAAGCGCCGTTGATAAGATATCTCTAGGCGTATGGTACTCCTGATAAATCATCAGAATGGCATAAGTGCCGAAACTTGCGATTAATTGGAAGATATAGACCCAACACCGCAATGTCCCGAGAGATCGTGAGGGGATAGATGAGATAAGAGAAATTAGTGCCGCTAGTGCTAAGGCCGTATGGGTACTGTAATCAAGGCCGAATTTTGGCCAGAGTTTCAAACTATTATCCAAATACATAATTGCATAAACTATTGAAATCGAAAGAATAAATCTGATTAGGCCAGATAAAGACGTTGCAAGGGAAACAGAGAATTTTTCTCTTCTTACCAACCTGATGGATTTTGTACAAGCGATCACGGCAATGAAGATGATGAAAAGAAAGTATGCGTCAGCAATCATATCTAACTGATCATCTGTCATGATCGATCTCCATTTTTCTAACGGATGATTTTTGTCCGATCTTAAGGTTATCATATCCTGTGCGTCCTAGTCTTGACCAGAATGCCTGAAGGTATTAGGGCTAGGGAAGCGGAGGGATGGCCGAGAGGCTTAAGGCGGCGGTTTGCTAAACCGTTATACGGGGAAACCTGTATCGAGGGTTCGAATCCCTCTCTCTCCGCCATTGATCTACAGCAAACGTTCATATGTCCCTGATGGCATAACCTCAAAAGCCCATTATTTGTTGTTTGCAACTGACTGAACTTCTATAAAATAACCCGTTGTTCTCTGATTTTCCTCCTAGGATGCCCCTTTCCTGAAAAACTCCCCGTACTTAGAAAAGCGAAGTAAGGAGCTTTTATTCATGTGAAATCAAATCTTTGGAATTTGACCACTTTTCTAGGAAGTTTTAATTTATGTCTACTATTGGAATTTGAACTGGTATTGATGATCAGTTCGCTGGAAGCCGTAATCAAAACAAACGGGCTCTCCATCATACAGAGCTAGTTGACAGTTTTTTTAAGCTGGTAAGATGCCTTGTTCCAAGAAGCAATGACTCTGGAATTTTGTTCTTCCTGCAGATTTAACATTCCAGACTTTCACAGGTCCGCTTTCTTTTGATTCGCTCAAGCTGTTCCGTAAAATCAATGGTCTCAGAAATCTTGGTAGACAATTTCCTATTGCGGCGGTCGCATTTTTTCGTATCTGATGTGCAGATGGACTCAATGTTACTGTAGCCATCATGTACGACATTCATATAATACCCAACACGCCCGTTTTGGGAATGGCTGATAGCTGTTTATTCCTGATTTCAGGTAGTTCTTCTGGAAAGTTTTTCCATTTAGATTTTACACATTTCCCCCGGAAAGCTCAGAAATTTTATACCATGAAAGTGATAAATACGGCATCATGACTGTCTTGATGCGTTTCTGGTTGAGTGCTATATTTCCCTCTTTCTGCTCGTTCACAAAGCTGCGGTTACGCAATCATGTTTCAATCGGGTGGGAATCTTCCTTGTGATCAAATTTGGCCACATTAGTCGGAGGCAGCATCTTGACCATGCGTGGCCGCTTGTCATTTTCAAATTTGACAAGGAAGTAATTTTTGTATTCATCTTCAGTACTGACAGTTAGGATAGGGAATTCAGTTCCCTTCTTGTTTTTCAAGAAAAAATTTATCCATATCTTCCGTTACTTAGAAATCTATTGGGCTTTTTATCATCTGCCTTTCCGGATTTTCTGAAACTCTGAGGTGAGCATGCCGACCGCAAGCATGAGCTGGCTGTTCTGTATTGCCATATGGACGCAGAGCGCCAAGGTTAGACCTACATTTAGGCTGTGAGCAAGGTGCTCAATGCCCATTCTAGCCAGTTTAGTGGTGTGAATGGGTGGAGCGTTGCAGGCCATCGGTGCATCCGGTAATTACCTATGCGTTTTTCATTCTATTCTCCACCGTCAAAACCGCTGCTCTGTTTAAATTTCTGGATTAGGGTCTCGAAATTAATGATGGCTGTGTGGGATACTGAAACACAGGCGTTATCTGCTGTTGTGATGTCGTTTTTGTTTGTTCAGCGTGCTTTGTCCCAGTTTCGCTCAAATCCTTAAAAACATCATCTTATTCACTTGATAAACACCCGTAATGAAGTGTTACTGTGACTGAACATATTTTTTGATTTCTTAGTGCCAGTCTCTTCTTAGATCTTTCATTCCAACAAGATCAGGGTAGAGCCATTTTTTACCGCTGACGGCAGTATAGGCAAATGTCTTTCCTTCTGTTGTGAAGCACAAAAGATTCATCACAAAAAACGACTCTGATTGGCCGAATAATGATTATTCCTAAACATAAAATCAGAGGAACTGTTCTGCTAGCTGATTGCCATGCGGACGGGAGTTTACACTTCCCTGAATACAGTAAAATTCCGTTCACATAGAGCAGAAGATCAAAGAAGGCGTTTTTTGTACTCATGGACGGTACTTGCTTCTGATTTTAGAATGCTTGCACGTTGCAATCAATCAAGGTGATGGTGATATACTCAACATACTTACCCAGAAGTATTGATTTCTCACCGCGCAACTATTCGGTAAATAACTCATTGGCGCAAACAAGACTGCTATATCTGGCCCTCAGCAACACATAGCGCAGCTTGTAAATCGACTCATCGTTTTTTCGAGTCTTTCGCAATATCTGTGTTGATGCAGAAAAGTGCGTCTTTCTATTCAACTTTCAATCAAGATATCCTGCTGGCCCCATGCACAAAGGTCCAATTCACAGCCGAAACGCACGCAGATAGTTTATTTAATGGTATTGGATTCGTTAAATCCGCTTATGCTGCTCCCTCTAAAAACTTCTCATTAACTTTATTTTTCACGGCTGTGCTTTTATTCTTGTTTATCTTTGCGTTCCTGATTACTTCAACAGCATTTTTTACACATATGTTGAAACTATTGTTCTTGAGTAAGGTTTTATTTATTTTCGCTTTTGATAAGATTTTCCAGTTCGCCCTAGGCATTTTAGAGCCACTCACACTGTTCATTGCTAATTTAGAAAAGTGGTCTGATTTGATAATTAGAGAAAGCAGATCATTAAGACCATTATTTCTTGGCCGTAAAACAATAATATCTGAAGAGCAAACACCATCAAAATCGGCAAGAGCTGTCTTTTTTAGATATGGTCTAATTTTTCCGTAAAGTATATCACCCGCCTGAAAATATAACTTGTTACTTAGAACATTTGAGGAGCAGCCATATTCCTTAATTTGAATGCTATCGGAGTCAATATGTTCAAAACCCACATAGGATATGAAAAAAGACGTTTTATCTGGTCTAAAGTGCTCCCTTATCTCCTCAACTAGAGAAAACAAAGGAACAAATTCATCATTGTTATTTTCTTTAAAAATAGATTCTTTGATTAGTTTTTCTAAAAACAATTTACCCTTACTAATAGTTTCGTCGTATTCAAAAAAGGTTTGTTCAATCTTTTCAAACAGCTTTAGCATCTCCTCCTGCCGAGTGCGGGGTGGCAGCGGGAATTCCTGATTGGCTAGCGTTTTCCATTTGATCGTTGGGGATAGTGAGCCTTCCGAGATAGAAACGGCTCTTTTCATGAACATATCAGATTGCATAAAGAATGGTAGATATTCAGGCATCACTGCTTCGGGTATGGCTTCTAACACCATCGCATGCGCCGAACAGATACCCTCAAAATCTGCAACGGCGACTTTACGCTGATAAGCGCGGCGTTTTCCGAAAATAATTTGTCCCGGTTTCACAAAAAGCTTCTTACCTTTCACATCCCTCGGAACATCTCTGCGGCTTATGCGTAAATTATCAGGATCAAGATGTTCAAGCCCGACATACACTTCCAATTCTGTATCGAGTGGATCAACATGCTTGCTGATACTCTTTGCTATCTCACTAAATTTAATAATGCGCCAGCCTTCTGATTTTTGTTTCTCTGTTAACTGCATTGTCTGTTACGCTCCATATCCCAATTCTTTTAAGCTCTCGAATAGCTTGTTTGTCTGCTTTTTCAACAGCGTGCGAGAGATTTTCCAATCCTCAATCGCGCGCTCTAAATCCTGTTCCTCTTCATCACTGCCATTTCCGTTTTTAGCAGTGATATAAAGCGGAATGGACAGGTTGTATAAATTGTCTTTGATCTCATTCAGATCGACCAATCGCGCAATATTCGGATGATTTTCCGGTTCGTGATAGGCTTTCAAGAGCGTTTCCAAATTATCATCGTCTAAAAAGCTGCTGGCGCATTCACGGGTGACTTCATGTACGCCATTCACAAAGACGATCTTGTTTTTGCGGTCAGCGGTTTTGTTTTGGCATAACACCACCACGCAAGATTCCATGGAGCTGTTATAAAAAAGGTTTGCTCCTAGACCTATAACGGCCTCAATCAAGTTGCTTGTAATTACGCTTTTGCGGATATCTTTTTCCTGATCGCGAAAGAGAACCCCATGTGGCCAGAGCATTGCTGCGCGGCCTGTTTTCGGGTTCAGGCTTTTTATTATGTGCTGGAAAAACGCATAATCGGCACAGCCTTTCGGTGGCACGCCATGCATGTTTCGTCCGTAAATGTCTGAGCTAAAAGCCTCCCGATCCCATTTCTTGATGGAGTATGGCGGATTAGCGAAGATTACATCAAATTTCTGAAGTTTGTCACCCTTTGTGAACTTTGGCTTTTTCAGCGTATCGCCATGGGCAATATCAAATTCCTCAATATCGTGGAGCAGCATGTTCATCTTGGCAATCGCCGAGGTGAGTAAGTTTACCTCTTGTCCATAGAGCTTGATGGTGCGCCATTTTCGGTTGTCTTTGCGCAAATCCATGATGGCATTCAAAAGCATGCCTCCAGTACCGCAAGTCGGATCGTAAGCAGTTT
>JAQRMX010000019.1 GCA_028599125.1 Alphaproteobacteria bacterium
CGAGGTTTCATAATTGTACAATATGGTAAGTTTACCTCTTGTCCATAGAGCTTGATGGTGCGCCATTTTCGGTTGTCTTTGCGCAAATCCATGATGGCATTCAAAAGCATGCCTCCAGTACCGCAAGTCGGATCGTAAGCAGTTTCGCCTGACTCAAGGCCAAGGATACGCGTCATCAGATACACAACAGTACGGTTGGTATAAAACTCGGCGGCGGTGTGACCAGAATCATTTGCGAATTGTTTGATTAGATATTCATAAGCATTACCCAGATTATTGTGATCAATATCCTTTACCCCGAGTGGGATTTGGCTGAAATAGCTGATTAGTGATGCAAGTAAGTGATCTGGAACGCGCTCTTTATTGGTCCATACGGTATCTCCAAATACGCCATAAAGGCGCGGGTTGGATTTTTCTATGATCCGCAAGGCATTTTTTAAAACCTTGCCAACATCCTTGCTAGTAGATTGGACCACGCTCCAACGAGCATTGTCCGGGATGATAAAGCGGTATTGTTCGGGCTCCTTGGCGCTTTGCTCATCTTTATAAAGGGCAAGGGCTTCGGCGTATTCTTCCTGATAGACGTCATCTATGCGCTTATAAAACAGCAGTGGGAAGATATATTGTTTGTATTCGGATGCTTCAATTTGCCCACGTAGCAAAACCGCTGCGCCCCAGAGAAAATCTTCCAGCTGTTTTTGATTAATGCTCATGGATCGAAACCTTCCTTGACCAGAAGGGCCTTTAATTCATTTTCTGACTCTTCAAGATCGGACAGTTTCTGCTTAAAGTCTTTTAAGGCTTCTTCCACCGTGACGCTTTCTTCTTCAAGAGGTTTTTGCACGTACCGCGCAATATTAAGATTGAAGTCGTTTTCCTCAATCTCGTCGATAGGCACCCAGCGACTGACACCTTTAATCTTTTCCGATGCTTCGTTCTGGCGCTTGTAGATGTCGTAAATTTCATCGGCCTGGCCTTCGCTCATGGTGTTTTGAGCACGGCCTTTAGTGTAAATCTCATCTGCGTTGATGAAGAGGATCTCTTTGCGCTCAAGTGTCTTTTCATCTTTACGAAAAACCAGCAAACAAGCTGAAATGCCAGTGCCGTAGAAAAGATTTTTTGCTAGTCCGATTACACATTCCAAAGCACCGTTCTTGGTGAGGGTTTCACGAATTTTGGCTTCTGAACTTCCTCTGAACAGAACGCCATGTGGCATAACGACTACCATCCGGCCAGTATTGTCACGCATGGATGAATACATATGCATAATCCAGGCAAAATCGCCATTCTTTTTGGGCGCGACACCATAGACATGGCGATTATATTGATCGGGACTCCAACGATCATGTCCCCAATTTCCAAGGCTGAATGGAGGGTTGGCGATCACGCAGTCAAATGTTTCCAGCTTGTTACCATTTGTGAATTTAGGATCACGAAGAGTATCACCGCGAATGATCTGGAAATTCTCCATGCCATGTAGGAACAAGTTCATGCGAGCTATGGCTTCGGTCGTTAGATTTTTCTCCTGACCCTTGAATTTCAACAGGCGTGGATCTCCGTTACGTTCCTGAACATGGTGGATCGTCTCGAGCAACATGCGACCTGTGCCGCAGGCCGGATCATAAACGATTTCGCCTACTTTAGGGTCGAGGACATTCACCATTAAACGGATAACGTTACGTGGAGTATAGAATTCTCCTGCTTTTTTATTGGATTTATCAGCAAACTTCTTGATTAGATATTCATATGCGCGGCCCATATCATCATCACGCACATCTTTCACACCCATAGGAATCTGATGGAAGTGGTTGAGCAGCTCTGTGATCAGGCTGTCTGGTAGGCGCTTTTTATCAGTCCACGGCGCGTCACCAAATATGCCGTATAAATGTGGATTGGCTTTCTCTACACAGCGTAAAGCTCTTTGAAGAGCTTTACCGACATCTTTCGTGGTTGAAAATACATCACTCCATCGGCAACCCTTTGGAATTTGAATCGTGTGTTGCTCGGCAGCGTTGGACAGATTTTCGTCTCCGTAAAGCTCTATCTCTGTCTCAAATTTTTCATTGTAGACATCATTAATCCGTTTAAAGAACAAGATCGGGAAGATGTATATCTTATAGTCAGAAGCATCGATGGGGCCGGTAATGATATGCGCTGCCATCCGGAGCTGATGTTCTAATTTTTTTAATGTCAGCTTCTTACTCACCAGTTTTACCTTTTGTATCATTTCTCTCCTGCTCGGATATCCAAAGATCTATTTCATTCTTACGGAAGCGCCATGAGCTACCAATCTTGAAGCTTGGAACCTTTCCTTCAGAGGCAATTTGATAAGCTGTTTTCTCCGCAATCTTGAGATAATCGGCGATTTCTTTCACGGTCATAATTTCGTCATTGGGCATTAGCTTTTATGTCTTATATGGATATATGATTGAAAATAGTAGAAAATGGATGAATAATCAAGTAAGTTATCAAGGAAATCAAGTTATAAGACAGGGCCATGCGGCAATACGGTAACGATCAAATTCTTTACTCACCATCGGACTTAGTCACCTTTTTGGAGTGCCACCATATGAGCCTTCTTTATGTGAAAGCGCTGAGCAGAGACATAACTAAAGCCGAGAGCAGTCTGACCGTTCCGTTACTACAGAAGAAAGCCTTGGAGCATGAGCTGGTTCATCTCCAGCAGCTTATGGATGAAGGAAAAACCGTTATTGAAATCCCCAAAGATCGTCATCTGCAGGATCGTGCCAAGCTAATGCTTGAAGTCAATAAAATTCCCTGTGGATGTGATTTATCAAGCCGTGTTCTTTGCCCCACCTCAGCGGGGTGATGCGGATTTCCTGATTCAGTGCGATACACCATCCAGCTTAGGTAATTTCACCTATGAGATTCTGGAGATCAAACTGGCGCGGACAGATGAACCCGAACGTATCATGCAATTATGCATTTATTCGAATCTGCTGACAAATTTACAAGGACTATGCCTGGCCAGCATGTATCTGTTTCTTGCGGATCATGAGAAGCACAGCTTCCGTGTGCTCAACTTTTTCTATTATTAAACCCGCTCCAAAGGTCGCTTTGAAAGCTACCTGCAAAACTTGCTTTCTGACTCTTGTCCCTAAGCCTGCAGCCATTATATTTCCAACAGTGGCGTGAGGCTTGTAAAGCACAGTGGGAACAGGACAATGAGTGCGTATCAGTTGACTTCAATTAAGCTCAGGAAAGATCTGTTGCGTCAAGATGCCGTTTCTCTGAGTGATCTGTTCTATGCCTGATCAATGTCCCTCTGACTGATGGTCAATGCTATGTACTGCTATCATTCATTTCCAATTTTTTGCGCTAGCGCACTCCAGCATTCAACTTTGCACCGTAAGATTAACTGCGAGGAACATCGAGAAGTGCTGGAACAATTCATGCGTTGGATCTGGGTGGGTGGCTGCAAGTTGAAGGGGCTTATTCGGCATAGGCAGGTCGAAGCTAATTTGTATAGATATTCTTAAAATGAAACCTCCGCCAATTTTTCATCACATCATAATTCACATCGATAGTTTCGAAGTGGTATTAATCGCATAGAATCTTCTAATTTTCTTTCGTTCGGCGCCCTTGATGATCCAGCGTACTTTTGGTTCATGCACAAAATAAAGCGTCTCGTTACGGTGGGTGGCAAAGGCTCAATCCGGATTATATGGCCCGATGTGGGTATCAATCTTAAACCAGCTGGGGAGCTTCAC
The DNA here is from genome assembly GCA_028599125.1 of Alphaproteobacteria bacterium. Classification (GTDB taxonomy): domain Bacteria; phylum Pseudomonadota; class Alphaproteobacteria; order Rhizobiales; family NORP267; genus JAQRMX01. Next base: position 3,732 of record JAQRMX010000019.1, read on the forward strand.
AAACAGCCGGACATACTCGTTATTGTCTCAAGTCTTTAGAAAATTACTTTATGCTCAAAAAAGTACTTTTCAAGGGGTTGCACTTCATAGAGATTATTCAATTAGCGGACGATGCCTTCTTTTTCTTCATCCTCGATACGGCTCATTGCCTAAAATGGTTGGCAATCTTTTCATATTGAATGCCTATCAGCATTAAATCATACAATGCTCTTAATATCTCCTGCGCGGCAAATGCCATAAATTGCTATGGGGAGGGGTATATGGAATTCCTTCAGGCGACTGTATTTTTTCAATATCTCCACTAGAGTGTGCTTAGTTAATTCCCTTTTCTTCTGCAGATAGGCCAGAAGATCTAGAAGCACTTTTCACACTTTTAGACTTATGGCTCTTTTCTTCCAGCTTGCGATCGGTGCTTACGCCGGTATCGGAGATATCAACATCCACCCGCGTTATGGCAATGCATACCGGTTTGATCTTCTCCAGTTTTTTGATGCGTTTTACCGTACGTTCAATCAGCTCTGCAGTCTTAAAGGTTCTTGCAATTCAGCTTTCATTTGATCACGCCAAATTGCAACTACAAAATCCCAGCCATGAGTGAAAAAACTTTTGTGGGTTACAAAAGATTCAATCCAATTGGAAGGCTGACGAGTATTTCGACGACCTATTGGTTTTGATGATAGCTTATCAAAACACATTTTCTGATTCATAAAATGCGGAAAAATTAGCAGCTGACATTAAGTGAATGTTTGAATTGTGGGGCTCACAAAACATTAACCGGAAGAATTGTGAAGTCTAGATTAAATCATACGATACAGATCAATCTGCTTCTAATAAGCACTTCATCATTTTTAGCATCATCGAATATTTGGATCGTCAATACAAAATTAAACCATCGTACAAAGACGGGCTTTTTGGATGCCGCCTGAAATGCATAGATATTTATAACATTTCTTGAAAGAATTTCATGGGCACCAAATATTCAGTACCAAACAGAAGATGGCTTTCTATGATAATCCTTCCTTAAAGGAAACGGAGCTTGCGGCAATTAGCTTTGATCGAGTTAAGATGCTGAAAAATTACAGGGTTCCAAGACTAAATTCAGATGATGTTTTGAGTGGAATATATGAAGCAGATAAAAATGCCGAGCGCCTGCAATAGTTGCAAGTAATTGGAACCCGTATTGTCTATATTGATGATGTGAGCATAGTTCTGGCAGAAACAGAAATTGTATTTGATCATAAGGCTATCACACGGGAAATCGAAGTTTCTAAATCTGGTCAAAAAGGAAAGATGATTCAAAGGGTGAGTCTTGTTCAATAGAAGAAGCTTCCAAGAACGATGCTGAACAAAAAGGTTGGTGTGTCATGAGGGCAGAAGTTTTCTTTTGGCAATCAATGTTCTGTTTGACTTTTTGGGATGAGATTTTTTTTGGAATGGATAACCCCTTGCAAGGTCAAGATATTCGGCACGATTTATTCTAATGGGAAGATTTTTACCTTAACAGGCAACAGGCCATAGATACTCGATTTGAGCAGATCAAAACGATCAGCTTGCGAGAATTCATA
>JAQRMX010000002.1 GCA_028599125.1 Alphaproteobacteria bacterium
AAACCAGAAAATCAACAATACTGAAGGCCCGTAGACAAGGTTGATATATGATAGAGATCAAGATATGTTGACGTACGCAAAATCAGATATTGTAAAGGATTTTGTGCAAAGGATTGATCCTGGATTTTACGCTAAGATTGTTTGCCGGATTGCTCAACCCCCAAATGACAATCGCTCTGACGTACCAGATTTTGTGATCTGGAATGACCATGAGTTAAGAATGGTTAAGGTCAAAAGATTCCGTGAACAAGTAAGGGAATCTGAGACAATTTAGGTTTCATGGATGGTTAAGGAAAATATTCCTGCTGAGATTGTCTGGATTAAAAGTTTTATGAATTGATTAAGAAGGGATTGAATATTGAGGTATATTTTATGAAAAGACTTGCACCAAACTTGCTAAAACGCTGAAGAAGATGTGTGTGCGTAGTGCAAAGATTGAGAACATTCATGCCAATAAACCACTGATCATTAAAAAAACGATCATTCAGATGTGAAAATCATTGATGCGGAAGGCAATGAATTTGTATAGCCGGATGTTTCGTATATCTCCTATGACGAAATGAACGTGCTGATGAAAGGCATCAATAACTACCTTTGCAAGTTTATGATACAGGGCGACGATTTGTAATTCGATAAAACATGGAATATTAAAAACGATTTACTCGGAAATGGGATGAGCCGGAGATTGATCCCAATCTGGACGTTAATAATAAGAAAAACATAGGCGCATAATGAATTACGACTTACTGATTGATTTGTATAAAGGCAACTCCAGACAAGGTCCGGGCGGTGATGAACAGACAAAGCTAGTATTGCGTTTGTCTGAACTAATCGGTACCCCTGAACCTTTGAAGGTTGTAGATATTGGCTGTGGCACAGGAGCTTCGACGCTGATACTGGCTGAAACGCTGAATGCTAAAATCACTGCTGTCGATCTGTTCCAGGACTTCTTGGATGTCTTAACAGTTGATGCCAAAACGCGAGGTTTATCTGACAAAATAACAACTTTGGCAGTTAGAATGGAAGAGCTTCCATTCGAGGAAAACAGTCTGGATGTCATCTGGGCTGAGGGCTCGATTTATAATATGGGCTTTGAAAAAGGTGTAGAGTATTTCAAGCGCTTCCTCAAGCCGGGTGGACTATTGGCTGCGTCCGAAATCACATGGCTGACAAAAGAACGGCCGGAAGAAATTCAAAAGTACTGGGATTCTGAATATCCTGAAATTGCTACTGCATCAGAGAAAATTCGTATTCTGGAAGATCAAGGGGTTGTGTTGAAAAGCTATTTTCTGCTCCCTGAATCCTGCTGGATTGAAAACTACTACACGCCGCTTGAAAATATGTTTGACGGCTTTCTGGCTAAGCATGGCTCAGAGGATGCTAGAGCTATTGTTAAAGCTGAAAAAGCTGAGATCGCGCTGTTCAAGAAGCACCGTGCCTATTATAGCTACGGCTTCTATATCGCTCAGAAGATTTGAGAGTGTACTGGAATAAAATTCTTTACCACTGCATATTTTTGGGTGAATAGCATTTCCAATGAAGGCAGACAGGGGTGCAAACTCGCGGTATGTCCGGTACCTTTATAGCCATGATTGAAATTATGCCGGGAACGGAAATCAAACAAACACAAAGCGTTTCAATTTTTGTTTTCACGCGGCCACTCGACGATTTCTCCTTTCATAGTTTTTATAATCAGACACCTTAATAGGACGAGTAATGATGTGTGTAGTTATCCAGAACTGATGCTCTAATTCTTTTAATGTCAAATTTTTACTCACCAGTTTCATCTTTTGTATTATTTCTCTCTTGCTTGTATATTCAGTGAGCAATCTTGTTTTTCCGAAACCGCCATACCCTACCCACTTTAAAACCCAGAATCTTGCCCTCAGATGCAAAACGGTAAGCCGTTTTCTCCGCAACCTTGAGATAACCGGCGAGTTTTTTCACGGTCATAATGTTATTATTGGGTATAGCTTTAATGTCCTTTTTAGATCTATTAATTGAAATTAATAGAAAATAGATGAATTATAAAATAATTTTTTGAAGAATCAAGTTATAAGACAGGGTCATGCGGCAATATGGTAACGACCAGATTCTCTACTTACCATCGGACTTGGTCACCTTTTGGGGGTGCCACAATGCGAGCTTTATTGATGTGAAGTCACTGAGCGAGGATATGGATAAGGCCAAGGTCAGAACGACCGGCCAGTTGTTGCAGAAGAAAGGCTTGGAGCATGAAGCTGCCTATCTCCAGAAGCTATAAGGGAAGGCAAAACCGTCTTTGAAATCCCTAAAGACCGTAATCTGCAGGATCGAGTCAAGCTGACACTTGAAGCCATAAAATTCAGTACGAATGTGATTTATCAGGCAGTGTTCTTTGCTCTGCCTTGCTGAGCTGATGTGGATTTCCTGATTTAGTGCGATATACCATCCGGCTTAGGTGATTTCAGCTAT
>JAQRMX010000020.1 GCA_028599125.1 Alphaproteobacteria bacterium
GAGCAATGATATCTTCAAAACGGTCCGGACGCATGCGCTTTAATTCATCTCTCATGCCGCTGCTTTCAACCTGGAATACACCAATGGTTTCCCCGCTGGAAAAAAGCTCATAGGTTTTAGCGTCATCAAGAGGAAGAATACCCATGTCAAGAGTGATGCTGCGATTTTTCAAAAGATCAACTGTCTTTTTGATTATGCTAAGCGTCTTTAGTCCTAGAAAATCAAATTTTACTAAACCTGCCTGTTCTACCCACTTCATATTAAATTGTGTCATGGGCAAGGACGATTTTTGATCCCTGTAGAGGGGAACTACGTCATTGAGTGCTGTCCGGCAAATGACAAGGCCTGCAGCATGTGTCGATGCGTGACGATAAAGCCCTTCCAATGATTGGGCGATGCTTAAAAGTTTGCCTATCTCGGGCTTGAATTTACACGCTTGCCTCAGGTCCACTTCTTCCTTTAGCGCTTGTTGCAGGGAAACTGGATTGGCCGGATTGTTCGGAACCAATTTGCACAGAGCATCAACCTCTCGGTAAGGTATGGCAAGTACCCGGCCAACATCACGTAATACGGCACGTGCCTGCAGGGTTCCAAATGTGATAATTTGCGCGACACGCTCTTCACCGTAACGCTCTTGTACATAACTGATGACTTCATCACGGCGGTTCTGACAAAAATCAATATCAAAATCCGGCATGGAGACACGCTCCGGATTAAGAAATCGTTCAAAAAGAAGACCAAAACGAAGGGGATCCAGCTCAGTAATGCCCAATGACCAAGCAACCAGTGAGCCAGCACCGGAACCTCGGCCTGGACCAACAGGAATTGATTGCTTTTTCGCCCATCCGACAAAATCAGCAACGATCAGGAAATAGCCTGAGTAACGCATACGCTCGATAATCGTAAGTTCACTCTTTAAACGATCCAGATATTTTTTTTTATCTGCGCCAGGGGCAAGATCATGCATCTCCAGACGGCCAGTGAGCCCCTTTTCTGCTCGTATCCCAAGTTCCTCATTTTCATCAAGATTATTTTTGAAGAAATTCGGCAAAACAGGAGAAGATGGCTCCAAAAAAAAAGAACAGCGAGAAGCGATTTCAACTGTATTTGCGGTCGCCTCCGGAAGATCTTTAAAGAGAGTACAGATTTTTTCACGCGATTTGAAATAATGCTCCGGAGATACACGGCCATCATCGTCTGATAATATTTTCCCTTCCGCTATGCACAAAAGGGCTTTATGTGCTTCAAAATCCTTCTGTTCAGGAAAAAATACATCATTGGTAGCCGCTAGGGGAATACCTGTTTCATAGGCCATCTCAAGCAAAAGAGGCTCGCACTCTAACTCTTTTTTCAGATCATGACGTTGTAATTCTAGATAAAGACGATTACCATAAAAGGAATGAAGCTTTTCCAGGTAAAGGCGCGCACTTTTGTAATTTTTATTATACAACGCCCTGTCAATTGGTCCATCCGATCCACCGGTCAATGCAATCAAACCTGAAGAGTACTCTTCCAGACTCTTGAGAGAAACATATGGCAGCCGTGTTTCTCTTTCTTTCATTTCCATGAAAGATTCACTTGATAGCCTGATAAGATTTCGATATCCCTCACTGTTTTGTACAAAAAGGGCAATGGAAGGGAAAGCAATTGTCTGCTGCCTGTGCTCAACAAAACTCTCTTCCTCATCATCCATCCTCACCGATAACATCATACCAATGATCGGTTGGATGCCTTCATGACTTAGCTTTGTACAAAACTCAAAGGCACCGAATAAATTGCCATTATCGCAAATGGCCAAAGCTGGCTGTTTGTCCGCAAGGGCAAGCTTAGCCAAAAGATTTATTGGCAAGGCACCTTCAAGTAAGGAATAAGCCGAACGCACCCGTAAATGTACAAATCCTGGACCTTTATCGTGCATTTCTTATTACTCACACTGAAAACAAAGACAGATTATGAATCATGATCCTGTTTTTCGAATAATTTCAATATCCCATTTTCCAATATCCCATTGGAGATGGCATAGCTTCATAATTGGAGGGCTAAAAAATTATGACTCCTCTAAGCGGCCTTCTGTCAGAAGGATACGTCGGTCCATTCGTTGGGCAAGATCCAGATCATGCGTCGCAATAAAAGCAGAAAGTCCGCTTTGACGAACGATTTCTAGAATCGTTTCAAAAACACCCAAAGCTGTTTTATGGTCAAGATTGCCGGTCGGTTCATCCGCAAGGAGAAGATATGGTACATTGGAAAGAGCGCGGGCAATGGAGATACGTTGCTGCTCACCTCCCGACAATTCCGCAGGACGATGGTTAGCACGCTCAGACAAGCCAAGCATACTTAGTAATTGCCTGGCGCGATTTAATGACTCCGACAGACCAAGACCGGCAATCCGTTGAGGAATAATGATATTTTCCAGTGCCGAAAATTCCGGGAGCAAACGGTGTAATTGAAAAATAAAACCGATAGCACGCCGTCTTAAAGCAGTACGAGCTGCGTCTGACAAGGCATAGGCATCCTGACTATCAATGATCACGGCCCCTTTTGTCGGTTTTTCAAGTAAACCCGTAATATGGAGAAGTGTCGACTTGCCAGAACCAGATGGACCGACCAATGCTATAGTCTGACCCCGTGGAATCAGCAAATCAATGCCCTTTAAAACCTCTAAAAACGGCTCTTTCTGACCATAAGATTTGAAAATTCCGCTAAGATGCAAAATGGACTGTTTCTCTTCGTTCTCATGCCTACCGGCATCCGCAAACATTTGCGGTCCTCTCTCCCCTTCCTTACTCATAGCGAAGAGCCTCAACAGGATCAAGATGGGCGGCCCGCCAGGCCGGATAAAGCGTTGCGATAAAGGATAAAAACAATGACATGACTGCAACCATGATAGTTTCACCAACGTCGAGCTCTGCTGGTAATTGACTGAGATAATATAATTCTGAAAAGAAAACTTCCGTTCCAGTCAATTTCGATATAAGTCCCTGGATCTTATCAATGTTCCAGCACATAAGCACGCCTGCGC
>JAQRMX010000021.1 GCA_028599125.1 Alphaproteobacteria bacterium
CTGGACGGTCTAAATCTGCCGTCCCTGAAGACGGTTGAAGAGGTGGATTGGGAAGATCTGGATGTTGTTTTTTGTGGGTTGCCCCACGGGACATCCCAGCATGTTGTCTCCGAGATTTCCAAAACGAAGGGGCTCAGAATCATTGATCTCTCTGCTGATTTTCGTCTGCGGGATCCGGCCCTATATGCGAAGTGGTACGGCAAAGAACATGACGCCATTGATCTCCAGTCCACGGCGGTATATGGGCTGACGGAGCATTATCGTGAACCCCTGCGGACAGCGCAATTGATCGCCTGTCCTGGTTGTTATCCGACTGCTGTACTAACAGCGTTATTACCGCTTGTCAGCGGAGGGTGGATTGATCCTGATGATATTATCATAGATGCGAAATCCGGTGTGTCAGGTGCAGGCCGTGGCCTTAGGGAATCTTCTCTTTTTTGTGAATCCGGTGAGTCTCTTTCTCCTTACGGGGTCGCCACACATCGTCATGCTCCGGAAATTGAGCAAGAACTGTCGATTGCCGCCGGTCGCGATGTTATTATTAACTTCACCCCACACCTGGTTCCTATGAGCAGAGGCGAATTGGTGACATGCTATGTTCGGTTAACCAACGGAGCGACAGCCGATTCACTTTTTTCATATCTTTGGGAACGTTACCGGAACGAGCCTTTTATACGTGTCTTGCCTCAGGGCGTATTTCCAGGAACGGGGCATGTGCGGGGGTCCAATTTTCTTCTTTTATCACTTGTTAAGGACCGCATTCCCGAGCGTATTATTTTGTTTGCCGCTCTTGACAATCTGGTCAAGGGATCAAGCGGTCAGGCGCTACAAAATATGAATCTCCTTTTTGGATTTGATGAAACGACTGGTCTGAAACAGCAACCGCTTTACCCCTAAATTATGCTTACGTATCAGGGATTTTTTCCTTTACGGGTGTTTTTACGAGTCTTCGGTCAGGGCTTCTAGGTATAGGAGGCCGGAGAGACAGAAGCGATCTTAGGAGTTTTTTGCCTGCACCCGCTCTTTTTTCTGTTTGTTTCGGGCCTTGTTATCCTGTTACTCACCGGAAGATTTTTCCTGCTCTTCTTCTCTGCTATATTTCTGCACGCTTTTTACCTTGACATAAGATCCCGGTGCGTCTTCGATCGGTTCGAAGCCCTTACCGCCGATTTTTCTGGCGGGGACTTTTTTCGCGTCTGTTCGTTCAATCCATGCCTGCCAGTCCGTCCACCAGGAGCCTTTGTATACTTGTGCGTTCTCCTGCCATTGTGAATAGTTTTGAGGACCTGATTTATTAGGCTGCCCGAGGCGCCAATATTGATATTTTTTTTTTGACGGTGGGTTGATAACACCGGAGATATGTCCTGAATCAGCAAGTACATAGTCAACATCGCCGCCGAAAAACTGATTGCCGAAAAAGACTGATTCTGCCGGTACGATGTGATCATCTCTGGCGGCAAGATTGTAAACGGGGATATGAACCTGATTTAGGTTAATTTGCTTTCCACGCACGATCATTTCACCCTTAGAAAGTGCATTTTTGATGTAGCATTCGCGCAGATAAAAAAGGTGGTTGGCCGCCGGAATATGGGTCCAATCGGCGTTCCAGGACATGAGGTCAAAAGGAGGAGGGTTTTTTCCTTTCATGTAATTATTGAGCATATAAGACCAAATAAGCTCATTGGAGCGTAACACATCGAAAATATGGGCCATTTTACGTCCGTCAAAAAAGCCCTTGTCCTTCATATCTTTTTTGATCTCTTCAATGTAGTCGTTGTTGATGAAGAGTTTCAAGTCTCCTGCATAAGTGAAATCCACTTGTGTGGTGAGAAGGGAGGCCGTTTTGATTCTGTCATTTTTTTCAGCGGCCATATAAGCCAATGTTATTGCTAATAAGGTACCACCGATGCAATAACCAAGCGCGTTAATTTCTTTTTGTCCTGTGACAGTTGAAATCACATCGATGGCCTCAATGATTCCTTCTCCGGCATAATCTCCGAGAGTTTTTTCAGCTAGTTTCGGCCCGGGATTTACCCATGAAATGATAAAGACGGAGTGGCCTTGCTCTAAGCACCATTTAACGAAACTTTTCTCCGGTGAGAGGTCAAGGATATAAAATTTATTGATCCAGGGAGGAACGATCAACAGCGGGTGTCGAAACACATCTTTTGTTGCAGGTTCGTACTGAATGAGCTGCATCAATTCATTCTGATAGATAACTTTACCTGGCGTTATTGCAATATTTTTGCCAACTTCAAAGGCCTTTCCATCTGTTCTACGGATATTTAGGTACCCGCTTTCCGGCTCAATATCTTCTGCAAGCATTTTTATTCCCTGAACGAGGTTTTGACCTTTTGAATCGAGCGTTTCTTTGAGTATTTCTGGGTTGGTGAGGAGGAAATTTGATGGTGAGAGGGCATTGGTAGCCTGAGTGATATAGAATCTGGCCTTGTCGCGGGTATAATCATCTGCGGTTTGGGTGTTTTCAACAAGCTGTTCTGCCCATCGTGATGCTAACAGATAGGATTGCTTTATAAAGTCAAAGCAGGGTTGTTCCGTCCATAACGGATCCTTAAAACGGTTATCTTTAGGAAGCGGAATAGCAAAGGGTTCAATTTTGCTGTCAAGCATTTTCAAAATGAAGCAGGAGCACAGGTTCAGGTAATCCTGACACAGATTTGCATGTGCAGTGGCGAGCATTCGCGGCTCTGAAATCCAGGCTTGCGTAATGACACCAAATGTCCGGGCGGCATCATTGGATATATGGGACCAGTTATCAATGATTTTTGATGGGTTCCCTTGTGAAAGACAAGAGGAAATAATTCTCCCACTTTCCTCAAAAAAATTCAAACAATTCTGGATTAATACCCTAGCCTCATCAAGGTTTAAATCAGGATTTTTTTCTTCGTCTTTGTGCGTCATCCATTGACCTCCGGTCCGGCTCAAGCTGTAAATTTTCTGATTTCCCAGAATTTTTTCGACAAAAATCTTTATTTTCTAAGGAATTGAAACGTTGCGCTTCGCTTTTTTATAACGCGAATCCTGACGAACCCGAAGACTACATTATTTAATGCCTTTCATTACAAGTCTGACTGACACATCAGGTTGTATAATCTTAGAATTACTCGTTTAAGGCAAGTAAGAAAAGGTAAGGCAAGTAAGAAAAGAAAAGGCAAATTATTTCTTATTTCTAAATTATTGCTCAGTTCCGTCGCATCTAACCTCAAGATGTAATTTTTCTGAATTCTGTTTTTTATTTTTTCTGAAATTATAGAAATGCTTATGGACACAACAGAGTGTTCAGGAAAAAACTTCACACTTAATTTCTGAACGGGAGAGACTTGAGATAAGGGGCTTGTCTTCTTTTTTTCAGCGTCGTTTCGGCATGTTTTGTGATGCATAACGGCTTGGGGTATCTGGTCAGAAACGCTGAAATATTCCCTATTACATGTCTGTTGGCTTTCATGTTCTGCAACAAAGCTGAAAGTCTTGCATATGTGCGTTGATTGTGGAAAATGATAGTGTTAAGTGTATAGTGTATCCGATTTTCTTCGTATGTTCTATTCTGTAGAGTCACTTTACAGAGATTCGTTCGGATTTTTTGTTGCAGGATGTCTGCCTTTCTGATGCTCTTGGTACCAGCAAGGCTTGTTTTTCTCTCTGAAATGGGTTGCACGCCTCCTGTTCATCTGTTTTTCGTGCCTCTTTTATTCAGGGTTCTTTCTGTGCTCTGTGCTCTGTGTCAGCTTTTATCTTTGGATGTAATTATGTTGAATCATCTGGGAATAGGTATCGCAGGTTTAGGAACAGTTGGTTCTGCTGTTGTCCGTTTACTTTTGGACCGTGCCGGACATTTTTCCCGTCTTTGCGGTCGTTCAATTGTCGTGAAGGGTATCACAGCGCGTGACCGGCAACGCGATCGGGGTTGCGATCTTTCAGGACTGAAGTGGTATGATGATCCTCTGGATCTTGCTGTAAGCCCCGATGTGGATGTATTGTTGGAACTCATAGGGGATGAGGGGGGCGTATCTCTACAGATTGTTGAGCGGGCGCTAAAAGAGGGGAAGCATGTTGTTACCTCAAATAAAGCCTTGCTGGCACGTCATGGTTTGCGCCTTGCAGCTCTAGCGGAAGACAAAAAGGTCTCTCTGAACTTCGAGGCTTCCGTTGCTGCTGGAGTTCCTGTAATCAAGATATTGCGGGAAAGTCTGATTACCAGCAGGATTGCTCGGATTTCCGGTATTCTGAATGGGACTTGCAATTATATCCTGACACAGATGGAAGCTGGGAAGCGTTCTTTTCATTCCGTTCTCAAGGAAGCAAAGGCTCTTGGTTATGCAGAAGCTGATGCGTCTTTTGATGTGGGAGGCTTCGATACAGCCCATAAATTGGCTATCGTAACAAGCCTTGCTTTTGGCGTGCGTATTGATATCGAATCAATCCATGTTGAAGGGATAGGCGGCATAACTTTGGGTGATTTGCGTGCAGTAGATGAACTGGGGTATCGGGTGAAGCTTCTTGGGATCGCGATCCGGAATGATATGGGGATCCAGGCACGTGTTCATCCTGCGATGATCCCGAAATCTTCTTTTCTTGCGCAAATTGAGGGCGTGACAAATGCTTTTATGATTCATGGTAATCAAGCAGGAGACATTGCTTTGGTGGGAGCCGGTGCCGGGGGCGAGGCAACGGCATCTGCAGTTGTCAGCGATGTGATTGATATTGCGCGGGGAAGATGTGTCGCTCCCTTTTCCTTTCCGGTTCCGGAACTCAATACTCCTGTGAATGCACCTATTGATGAGGCTCGTTACTATGTCCGATTTCATGTTTTCAATCATTCTGGTGCCTTTGCATCCATCGCCGGTCGTATGGCAGAGCAGATGATTTCACTCGAAAGCATTGTGCAGAAAGATGTTTGTGATGATGAAGAAAGTGAAAAGCTATGTCCTGTCGTTCTTATTACACATGAGACGAGTATGAAGCGTATCCGGAATGCGCTCAAGGGGGTCATGGCCGATGGTAATGTTGATCGTGAGCCTAGGATAATTCGAATTGAATCTTAAGGCAGGAGTATACCATATGTTTGATTTTGGTGCTTTATGACAGGTAAATATCAGATTTGGGATCCTTTTTTTGAGTATGTTCTGGCTTTAGGCTTAGCAAGGGTGACAGAATGTGGTGCATTTGCTGCATCCCGGATGCGGGGTCGGGGAGACGAGAAAAAGGCAGATCAGTTTGCAGTGGATGCAATGCGCCGTGAACTTAATCGTCTTCCGATCAGAGGTCGTGTTGTTATCGGAGAGGGTGAGCGGGACGAAGCGCCAATGCTTTACATTGGTGAGGAAGTCGGTTCCGGTGACGGGCCACAGGTGGATATTGCCCTTGATCCATTGGAGGGGACAACGATTTGTGCGAAGAATTTACCTAATTCTTTGTCTGTTATTGCTGTTTCGAAAGCGGGAGGTATGCTTCATGCGCCTGATGTTTATATGGAAAAGATTGCAATCGGTCCTGGCTATCCTGCAGATCTGGTCGATCTTGACGCAGAGCCTTGTGCCAATATTCTGGCACTTTCTCAAGCAAAATCTGTTTCTCCGGATAGGATTACAGCCTGTATTCTTGATCGTCCTCGCCATGCGGAGCTAATTGAATCCGTTCGCTCCTCTGGTGCAGCTATTCGTCTTATCACTGACGGCGATGTCGCTGCCGTGATTCATGCAGCAACCCCAGCAGAGACAGGAATTGATGTTTATATGGGTATTGGTGGTGCCCCAGAAGGAATTCTGGCTGGAGCGGCTTTGCGTTGCATAGGCGGTCAAATGCAGGGGCGCCTCATTCTTGATACGGTAGAACGGCGTGATCGTGCTTTTCAAATGGGCATCAGGTCACCGGAGCATAAATATAGTCTGGAGGATATGGTGCGTCATGATGTCATGTTTGTTGCGACGGGGGTAACTGACGGGAGTTTGCTCAATGGGGTGCGTTTTTTAGATAATCGTATCATTACTGAAACGATGATTATGTCGTCTTCCTCTGGTCTCTTGCGTCGAGTCTGTTCTGAACACAGGGATCTAGACGAACCGGAGTCTGGTTAGCGGGTCATGGTAGACATTTCTTTCAATGGTCAGATTTATGTCCAGAACATTTCTGGGAGTTGAACGCTCAGTAACTCATCGTCGCTGGCTTGATCGTATTGATGCGAAGCGGCTCAGGTCCTCTTTTGCTATTGCGCAACGATATGATCTTCCTGAATTTCTTGCGCGGGTACTAGCAGGGCGAGACGTTTTGCCTGAAACGTGTGAAAATTTCCTTGCACCGAGTTTGCGTATTTCCTTGCCCGATCCGTTGATTTTGCGAGACATGGATCTTGCGGTTTCATGTATTGCCCGTGCTGTGAAGGAAGGAAAACCGCTTGCCATTTTTGGTGACTATGACGTAGATGGTGCAACTTCGTCAGCTCTTTTACTCCGATTTTTGCGAATGGTTGGTGGCAATGTCACCAGAATTTATATTCCAGACCGTATTCGTGAAGGTTACGGGCCTAATCAGGGAGCCTTTGAGTCAATTGCGGCAGAAGGAGCAAGATTGATCGTCTGTGTGGATTGTGGGACGTCCCTTTCCACGGCTTTCGATTGGGCTAGAGATGAAGGAATTGATGTGATCGTTTTTGATCATCACCAAGCGGGCGTTACCCTCCCACCTGTTTTAGCACTTGTTAATCCGGCCCGTCAGGATGATCTTTCCGCTCTTGGACATTTATGCGCCGCTGGTGTTGTTTTTCTGGCTATCGTAGGGATCAATCGCCTTCTGCGTGAGTCCGGCTGGTTTCAGTGTGATCGTCAGGAGCCCGATCTTCTTTCTTTGCTGGATATAGTCGCCCTTGG
>JAQRMX010000022.1 GCA_028599125.1 Alphaproteobacteria bacterium
TCGCTGTAGCCCCTGACGTGAAAAAACCCATTCCATCAGCAGAAGAAACAAACCCTCCGAACTGATTATTGAAAGTAAGATGGGCACCAGGACTTTGAACAGCATATAATGCCCCGCTTATCGTTCCCTTATTTCCAATATTCGCTTTGTCCCCTGACGTAAAAAATCCCGTTCCACCGGCAGAAGAAAGAACGCTCCTCGTATAATTCGTGAAAGTAAGTTCGGCTCCAGTACTTTGAACAGCATATTCACGCCCGCTTATCGTTCCAGAATTTCCAATATTCGCTTTGTCCCCTGACGTAAAAAATCCTGTTCCATCGGCAGAAGAAAGCACGCTCCTCGTATAATTCTTGAAAGTAAGTTCGGCTCCAGTACTTTGAACAGCATATTCACGCCCGCTTATCGTTCCAGAATTTCCAATATTCGCTTTGTCCCCTGACGTAAAAAATCCCGTTCCAGCAGAAGAAGAAAGCACGCTCCTCGTATAATTCGTGAAAGCAAGTTCGGTTCCAGTACTTTGAACAGCATATAATTTCCCGCTTATCGTCCCGATGTTATCAATATTCGCTTTAGCCCCTGACGTGAAAAGTCCTGTCCCGTGGGAGGACAAAACCTCGCGCCTACTATAATTAAGGAAAGCAAAATTATTTCCCTCGCTTTTGACACCATATAATTTCCCTCGTATCTTACCGTAATTGAGAATTATCGCATTAGCTCCTGACGTGAAAAACCCTGTTCCATCGGTAGAAAAAACTTTGCTCCTCCCATAATTTTTGAAAGTGAGAGCATCTCCTTCGCTTTCGACACCATATAATTTCCCATTTATTTTTCCAGAATTTTTAATATTTGCTTTATCCCCTGACGTAAAAAATCCCTTCCCCCCTGTAGAAGAAACCAAGCCATTAAAATAATTAGTGAAAGTGAGGTCAACGGCATTGGATACAATCGCTGCCGCACCATCAGTACCTATACGACCGGAATTGGTAAATAACGAACCGATTGCATCAGCCGAAAAATCAACAACTATATCGGAAGCGGAGATTAGAATACCGTTGTTGACTATAGACAAATCTGCCGCGTTTCCTTCAACAGCCTTTGAAGGCCCGCTAACAACGACACTCCCTCTGTTGGTTATTGTAAGAACAGTCTCTGCTACATTAAGAGTCTGAGTAACCGAAAGCCGTCTTCTCACCTCTATACTCATAGCGGGAATAGAAGTGAATACAAGGAACATCGGAATGAAATTCAGATACAGAAAAACTTTTAACATTTAGCAAGCCAACCAAATTAATTGAAAACAAACTACTATTTGAAGACAAATCATCAGACTAGGAACATTAACAACTATAGATTGTAATAAGATAAGTTAAAAAATAAAAGTAATTATATTATAATTCTGAATATACTCATAAAATCAGAGGCGCATGATTCATACAATCAGAAACCGCAAGGAACCGGTAAATGATGATAAAAAATAAGAGCAAGAGGAGCACATGGAGCCCCATCGCCTCTTTAACGGCTCTCCTGAAAAAAGCAATCCTGTCTTTTCACTCTAGCAAAACCTAGAAACCTAGAAACCTAGAAACCTAGAAACCTAGAAACCTAGAAACCTAGAAACCTAGAAACACCGTTTTATTGACAAAAAGAGACACTGAAAACCTGATTTCCGTGAAACAGGGAACAAAAATAGAAAATAACAGAAATCTCTCATCTTTCATTTTCCTCACTTTCTAAATAAAATAAAAGCTCCGCCTATAAATGTGGCTAAGATCATAAATAACCCCCGTGAGACAAAAAAGACCGCAAATCCTATATCATTCAAGAATGATAGGAACGCTATTCATTCATTGTCAGTCTGAAAATGCTGAAAGCCCTGAGCCCAGCTTTTCATAAAATTAGGGCCAGCAATGCAAAGCGTATTAAAAATACGATGCCTGATTTCCAGAAAAGAATTGGCGTTCAAACAAGATTATCTGATTTATCCGAAGATACTCTGAATCTGAAGCCACGCAATGATTCCTGAACTCTTCATATCACGACCCTGTTACAAAAAAACAGAGCGAGGCTTCAAATGAGGAACGTTACATAAATATCAACGGAAAAAAGGAAGGCAAAAAATCATACATCTTACGACAATAGGACACCATGCAGGGCTGACAAAATTAAGGGGACCCTTAAAAAATACATGCCCTCTCTATAGCGCATATTTCTAAAAATGGTGATTTATGAAATTGACTTTAGGCTGAAATTGATTCCTGTATCAAAATGCGCGATAACAGATAAAAATAAAGTAAAAAGAGAC
>JAQRMX010000023.1 GCA_028599125.1 Alphaproteobacteria bacterium
AACCCATATTTCATTAGGGGTATCGCCGATGATTGTGATTTTTGAAAAATGGACTTTATTTTGCCTGTCAACCATATGTACGCCGACTATTCCTGCTTCATTAAGCACCAGAATACTATGATCAAGTTTATGTGCGCGCACTGACGGCAGAGGAATAAAAAACTTAGCCGTTAAGCCATCCCGTAAGATATTATCTGAATTAGGAACCTCAAGCTCCACCCTGAATGTACGAGTTTCTCGTTGTGCAGACCGCGAGACAAACCTTATTTTTCCACTTATTTTTTCTCCGGTAACGATTTCTCCCCATGCTTTCATTCCTGGCTTGAGGCTGAGGATGTTACGTTCAGAAATGTTACCAACGATCAGCATGGGATCATAGGACATCAACGTTACACATGGACTGCCTATATTGAGCACTTCGCCGATTTCAGAATTTTGTTTAATGATGATACCACGAAAAGGTGCCTTGATTTTGGTACGATCAATATCAAGTTTAACTTCCGCTATAGAGGCCGCAGCGGCATTAAGCTGTGCTTCAAGCAATCGGACACGCGTATCGGCTGTAAATCCTTTAATTTTAAGTTTGTTCGCGGCATCAAAATCCAGCTTTGCCTGCTCGAATCTTGATTCAACTTTCAACAGACGAGATTTGCGTGACCCTATATCCAGTTGGCAAAGCGTATCACCAGGCTTTACAAAGGCTCCTTTTTCTTTCTGTAAAGACAGTATACGCCCGGATGTTTCCGCTTTGACAACAAGTCGTGTTTTTGCTTCCGTGTAGCCGTTGATAGTTAAAGAACTCACGTATTTTTTTGCAACGGAGCGGAGTACACGTACGCGCAAAAGGTCATCCTGTTTCATATTTTCAGGGGTCACACTTTTGTTGACAATTTGCGACGTCTTACCGGAGACGTCACCTCCAGTATTTATTTCTCCGGAGAACACCCAAGAAAACAGAAGAAAAACTAAAGCAAGCGTGAGCCATTGTAATCCACGGAGCTTTGATAGCCATGACATTAACACTTGCAATATCCTGTTTCTTATACCAATCAAATTCCTTCAAGAATCAGTTGAAATCGGGAGTGACGATAAACTGTTAGGGGAGGAGCACTATCCGTCCAAGACAAAGGAATACATGAAACAATGGTTTTCATAAAAAAATCCGATAGTAAAACCCTAACTGCCGGACGCTTACTAACCCTAAAGGTGCTAAACGAACCATATAATGGGTACCCCAGAAACAATTCCAACGCAAAGAAGTAAAGGAAGTCAAACCTCATTTTCTGAACTAGAACCACCCTTCGGTGATGATAGATGACAGATGATAGATGATAAAAAGAGAAAATTCTATAAAGAAAACGGAATCATGGTATTAAATTCTTCTGGCTAGAGGTCTGATCGTGGGCTATTATGTCCCTGAAAATTGTTTTTGCATTATGGCGTTTCTTCGGGAGTTCCTGAAGACTTTTTCTCACGGTTTTTTCTACAGCCTTCTCTGAAGTCAGGAAGGTAAGGATTGATCCCGAACGTCAGATCTGTTGCCCGTAATCCGGATATTTACTCTTAAACTGATAAAAAGTGGAAAGTAGGGAGGGTTCCACCCTGATATCAGCTAATTTCCTCTACAGAAGAAACGACCTTACCGCACAGTCCATATGTGACGGCTTCTTCCGCACTCATCCAGTGATCGCGATCAGTATCTACTTCAATCTGTGTCTTTGACTTTTTTGTTCTGTCTGCGAAAATATTGTTAAGCCGTTCACGCATTTTGATAATCTCACGGGCCTGAATTTCAATGTCGCTGGCTTGACCTCCCGCCCCTCCCGAGGGTTGATGTAACAGAAAACGAGTATTGGGAGTTGCAAGGCGACGATCTTTAGAAACAGAGACGTAAATCAATGCGCCGGCGCTCGCTACCCAACATGACCCGAGAATAAGAACCTCCGGCTTAATGAAGCGAATTATATCATGAATCATATCGCCTGATTCAACGTGTCCTCCCTGTGAAGATAGGACGATGAGAATTGGATCTGAGGAAGTTTGTGCCAGAGCAAGAAGGCGGGCGCAGGTGTCATGCGCTAAATCCTGTGTAATTTGGCCGGTAATCAGGACGGTACGGGCATGAAAAAGGTTCCGTTCAACTAAGGAGTTGTTCCGGTTCCATTCTTGCCCGTTGTAATCATGATTGTCGTCATCATTTTCATCAAAACCGGACTGTGTATTTTTTTTCGGCATCAGTAGCTTCCGCTCGTTTTTAGATCAGGGGGTGAACAAGAGACATTCGTTACACTGGGAGCAGCTTTTGATCAAGTCAATTGTCTTTTAAGGTAACAGAATATCTCGGACAAGGGACATCAATGCAACCGGTGTCTCGGGAGCTCTGATCATTCTTTCTACAAAAACTGAAAAAAGAGTAAGCATGCGTGAAAAAAATCCTCTGGTCCAGCCTGTCTCGGGAAGAGGATCCTTCAATGATCCGTTCTAAAACTTGTTTCCGGATAAGCATTTATTTACGGATAAAATTTCTTGCATTTTCTCATATATTTCAACGCGTTCTGGTGCGTTTCTGCCCATATACACAATTTGTTCTGTTGTATGAAATTCTTGCATAAAGGCAGGTTCCCTGCTTTCCTGTAAAGTCGATACAGTGTCTCCAGAGCTCATTTTTCTAGCAAGATATACATAGCCTCTTTCGTCTTCGGACAGTTCGCACCTCTATGAAGCTGTTTTTTTGCCCGCAGTATTCCGGAAGGGGGCAATATGAGGAGTTTATCTTGGCCTGGTAAGAAAGATCCCTAGGACAAAGATAGCTGTTCCGATAAACCAAATTCCTAAAATCAGTGCCAAAACGATACCAAATTCAAAGAATGAGCCTACTGCATCCAGCCCCATTATTATACTGGAAGATCCTCCGCTCCTGAGCTCCCAGATTGATACGTATAACCAGATAACCATGGAAACCTGAAACAGGCACGTCGCAAAAATGAAAAGCTTCCCGAAAAGGCTTCTCTTAGGCTTCTTCAGTACGGCTCTGCATGAGGGACATGTTATAACTGGGTACTTAGCATTGCTTCGGTTAGGAAAATGTTCACTTTCTGTCTGTTTCTCCATAATTTTCTCCTTGGCCAATCATAACTTTTTCCTTTAACCGGCCTTTCAGGAAATGGTTCATAACTGTCCCGGCGGAAAATGCCAGAGAGGAGGCAAAAAAGCTGTATGTAGTCTCTTCCTCTAAAGCTTGTCTGAAAAGTACATGAATGTAGAAAAATTATCAAAATAAAAGAAGACTCTTCGGGGATTTTTTGAAATTCTGCAAGATGGATCAATTGTGAAACTCACAGTATCCCGCAATGAAGGAGGGCAATCATTCTTCTAGGGGTTCAGTTTGTTTGAGGTCCTTCAGGGTTTTCAACAGACTTCAAATTTTCCAGGCTGGACTTTTATTTTCCGGCTTACCAGATGAATTGGAGAATTAATAAAGCTTTCAGAAAAGTGAGAGCAAGAACGATCTCACCGTGCCGGAATTCTTTGCTTATGGGCTGTAATGCAATGGCAGGAGACACAAGAAAACTGGAAGATACAGACAATTTTCTGAAAAGAAATGGCTGGGGGGCCAGGATTCGAACCTGGATCAACGGATTCAGAGTCCGCTATTCTACCGTTAAACTATCCCCCAGAACAAGGCTTTCGGAAACTCTATTATTTTTATTTTTTTGCTTCTGTTTTTTCAAGCTCAATATATTAGGAGCAAGATTCTTATTCCGATCTGATGATATCAGGTTTGCTCTCCTGATCATGACGAAAGTGATTTTCTTATCCTAATATAGCAGTGTTGACAATGTAAGAATATTTTACAGGAAAGGGACCGTTCAGAGGGCACATCTTTACGATTTTTCAGATGAATTCTATTTTGGATATTCCGTCTACCTGAAACCTCAGGAGACAGAAGAGCAATTGAACGGAGAGAGGCTCTTTATCATACCGGATTATCTCCTCATATGCCTGTCCCGGAAGGATTGAGTCATCATATATAATATATACTATATTCAATCCAAAAGCATCCTTCAGAAAAAAGTTTAGCATATGATATTTTGGCTTGATTCTCAGGGGTGAGGGGAGCCTTGTTATTTTTTCGGCAGAGGGGCGTTCATTCAGGAATGAAATGAAGTATGGAAAAATATCCTGGGGGGAAGGAATATGCTTTTGTTTTTTGCATAAGTTTTCCTATAGTGCCTGGGTATTATTGACGATCTTGTTGCTTCGTGTCTTGATAAAATTACAGAGAGAGGGACGAGTATAGGAAATTTTGTACTTTTTTCTTTTTATTCTGATTCTTTAAGAGTCTGCCGGAGGAAGAGGTCAGCAGGATCTGAGAGGCGTGAGGATTTAATTGTCCGTGGTCAAGATAGAAAAGATTTATGGGAACAAAAATGAGAGCTTATGCATTTGTCCCGATCTCCGGTGAGATATATGATGCTGTTAAATAATAACAAGAGGTGGGTTCTGTGATCCTGGGAAAGCGTGGCGTGGGCATAAAGGGGCGTGATAAAACAGGACGACTAAATACTGACAAGAAGCGCTCTGTCTCATCAGCACGTTGGTTGCAGAGGCAAATCAATGATCCATATGTTGCAGAAGCTCATCGTCTTCATTATCGTTCACGAGCTGCTTTTAAGCTTATTCAGCTGGATGATCGCTTTCGTCTTTTCCGTCCTGGGAGGAAGGTGATTGATCTTGGTGCCGCACCCGGTAGTTGGTCTCAGGTGGCATCAATGCGGGTGAAAGCAGGACAATCTTGCGGGCGTGTGATTGCAATTGATCTGCTGGAAATGGAACACATTGCCGGTGTTGATTTCCTCCAAATGGATTTTCTTGATGAAACGGCACAAGAACGGGTGCAGGCCTTGCTATGCGGTAAGGCGGATCTCGTCATGTCTGATATGGCGGCCAATGCAACAGGGCACCAGCAGACTGATCATTTGAAGATTATGGTCCTCTGTGAAGCCGCTCTTTCTTTTGCTCGTTGTGTATTGAATGAGGAAGGATCCTTTATAGCCAAGGTTTTGCGTGGTGGAACAGAGCCGGAATTACTAGCTGGTATGAAGAAAGATTTTTCTCTGATTAAACATGTAAAGCCTGATGCGAGTCGTGCAGATTCTGCAGAGATTTATGTGGTTGCTACAGGATTTCGGGATAGCGCACGAAATTAGACGGTGCCCCGGCTATATCGATTGATTGTGCTAGAAGAGAAGGGGGCCCGTAAGCTCAAAAAGGAAAGGGCGTATTACGACAGAAGAAAGAGCAGAGGGATGAGATATT
>JAQRMX010000024.1 GCA_028599125.1 Alphaproteobacteria bacterium
TGTACAGAACCTTATTTCCTACATTCAGGCCCGTAACAGAATCCTCAAATACAACATACAAAGATATCCGATCATCCAGAGCTTCATCAAAACGCAACATCCAGTAAAGAAATACAAAAACACCGGATATGACGAGCATTGAGACTAAACCGACTGAGATATAATTTGCCCTGGTTTCCATCTGATTCCCTGCTTGCTCTACAGAAACAATCAAGCACCGGATAAAACAATTAAATCATGTCTCTGAGACCACTTAATCCTGACCGGCACAAAACGCAGAACGCCTTCCTCGCCTACCATGAAAATAAGCATGAACCCAGGGATCATCATAACGCTGTACAAAATCAAGAGACCCCGACACAACGACACAACGATTCCCCAATACAACAACACGATCACATACAGTATACAAACTATCAAGGTCATGTGTTACCATAAACACCGAGATTCCTAAGGTCTGTCGTAATTTTGCAACTAAATTATCAAAATTAGCAGCACTAATGGGATCAAGGCCTGCTGTTGGCTCATCCAGAAGCAGAATATCAGGATCAAGAGCCAGAGCACGCGCTAAACCGGCGCGCTTGCGCATACCCCCTGAAAGTTCTGAAGGAAATCTCTCGGCAACATCTTTCGGTAGACCGACCATCGCAATCCTGAGCGCCGCTAATTCATCCATCATCCACTGTGGAAGATCAAGATGTTCACGCATAGGAACTTGAATATTCTGCTGTACATTCAAGGATGAAAAAAGCGCACCATCCTGGAACAAAACGCCACACCTTTGATACCTCTGACCTTGACAAGGAGACTTATCTTTTCCTTCACTATTCACAACACTTACACGGCCTGACCGCAGGGGAAGAAGACCAACAAGAGACCGCAACAGAACCGATTTGCCGCAACCAGAAGTCCCGATAACACCTAGGATTTCACCACGGTAAATGTTCATATCCAGATTTTCCAATACAAGAAGATCATCAAAACCAATCGACAATTTCCTGACTTCAATTATTGTCTGATATGCTTGCATCGCTATCGCCTACCAGCCGATAAAAGTGAAAAAGATCGCAAAAACACTGTCCAGAATCACCGTGAGAAACAAACTCTTCAACACAGACAGTGTCACGTGCTGACCCAGAGAATTTGTATTATTCTCGACACTCAGACCTTCCAGACAGGCAACAATGCCAATAATCAGAGCCATAACAGGTGCTTTAAGAAGTCCGACCAGAAATGTCTTGAAATCAATCACCTCTCGCAAGCGGGAGAGATAGATATCCGACGAGATCCCGACATAATACTCCAGAACAAGCCCGCCACCCAAAAGACACATAATGTCAGCAATGAACGCAACCAGTGGCAAAGAAAAAACAAGAGCAAGGACGCGAGGCAAGACAAGGACGCTCATCGGATCGATCCCGATAACACGCATCGCGTCAAGCTCTTCACGCATTTTCATCGCACCAATCTCTGCAGAAAATGCGCTTCCTGAACGGCCGGCGAACATAATTACTGTAATCAGAACGCCAATTTCACGCAAAGACAGAATACCAATCAAATCAACCACAAATAATTCCGCACCAAAACGACCCAGCTGCAACGCGCCCTGCTGAACCAGAATCCCTCCGAGCAAAAACGACATAAGAGCAACAATGGGAACGGCACGAAACCCTGCATGATCAACATGGTAAACGAAAGACGTAAAATGGAAACGACAGGGACGAAACAGTGTCTGGATAAAAACACCCATGAAAACCCAAAAAAAACGGGCCATTGAAGCCACATCTTTTAAAATATACGAAACCGCATAGCCCAGTCTGGAAAGACAATTCAGAAAGGAAGAAAACAAGCGGGATAAAAGACCCTCCTCCCGCCTGCGCTCCTTTATCGCATCCCCCTTGTGATTGGAAGTCATAATGGTGTCAAGAAGAAGATGATGCGTAGGCTGTACATTCCCAAAACACGCTTCCAGACCGAAGCTTCGCCATTTTTCCTTCCAGGATATAAGAAGCCAGGCACCAGACACATCAAGCTGGCTCAATCCACCCAGGTCAAGGACAATCCGACATGTTGTTGCCGAAAATGAGAGCTTTTCCATTTCATCCCGCAATGGCATTAGGTAGCACAGCGTCCACTGACCCCAGGCGCGCAGCAAAAGGATAGCCCCATCACCAGACGAATCAATCTCAATTCCTGCTTCCGCTTGTTCTGACATCACATTTGACACAGGGTTCTCAAAGCTCCGGCACTCTAACCTGAATCATCGCCGGAAACCGCTGGACGCTATCACAGGCAGTACAAATAAAATTAATAAAACACATTGTAAAAAGATCAGAAATTTCAACCATTACAAGTTCCGTAACACACTGATTCAGTCAGGCACAAGAAAGATAGGAACAAGAGAGAAAAATCCCGTCAGGGTGCATTATCCCCACCTCTTCATAAACCCTGACAGAACGGACTAAAAAAGAAAAAAATGTATGCTACAAGAATAACGAATAGGAGTCGTATGTCCACGTACAGTGCTCACAAAGTGGAGGTGAACCTATCATGAAATGTGCAGCAAGTCACGATGACAGATACAGCCAGGAGTAGATAGATGGATAAATATTCCTCACAGGTAGAGGAGAGCTATCATGCCATTGAAGCCGCAGTGATGGAAACATCACGGGGGCGTTGGTTCCTTGCAGAATTTTCCAGGCGCAACCGCAGTGCTGATACAGACATGCTGATGGAAGCAATTTCCAGACTCCAGACCGTCATCATAGACAGCCAAACGGAAAAAAGTGTGGAACGGTTGAATGATGATCTCAACAAAATTCTTCCTCTCATTGCGCAAGCACGCCAGGAAATCGTGACAATACAAGAGAGCAACAGGAAAGAAGAACAACTGGTAAAATCTTCAGGATTTTTCAAAAAAATAGACCCGGTCAACGGAGAAGAGAGAGAAAATAAACAGGCGTCCCGTTACAGACATCAGGATTTCGCTTTTTCCTCTTTAGCTGTCATGCCCCCTGAGCTGGCCTTGAATCAAACTCAGGAAGCAAGTGAAAGGCTAGATCTTATTGAAAAGCGTCTCAAAACTATTATAGAAAGTATGGGGCAATTCAGGACTCAAACTGAAAGACACAAAAAAAACAGGGAAAGTAAACCTGGCTCTATCCTACCTCCCGTAATCGTGGCTCCTTCTGAAATCCTCAAATCTTCATCTTCTCATAGGATATCCCAACGTCCCCGACCAGATGACGTGGCACCTGAGGAAAAAAACAAACAGCAAGCCGTTTTCAGAAAGGAACATGAAAGCAGGGAGCATGGACATCATTCCTCCGTACCTATTCAAAAAGACCAAAACCTCTTTTATTTTAATGAATTACGTCAAAATAATCAGGCTTACCTCCAGCTCTTCAGTGATTCTTCAGAAACCCCAGACCGAACGCCCCGGACACCAGATAGGATATCATCTACCCCTGTTCAGAGAAGAAACGTCCCCTCCCTTGCAAAAATTGAAGAAACAAAACAGAAACCTCTTGCCGCTGAAAATATGCAGCGAGAAAGCCGTCTGTCTTCAGAAGATGAAGACGTCGTTCCAGCTAGAAAAATCGGACAAGAATGCCTTTCTAAAATCCAGTATATAGCGCTATTCAGCTGATTCTTTCATTATTTGCCACACAGAACCACCAGACACGCATAATCATCAGAGGAAAACAAAAATTGCTGGAAACAGGGAAAAAGGAAAACATGCCCCTGACCATCAAATCAAAGGAAGAAGGCCGCTTCGTTCCGTCTCGCATCAAAAAGGGTCAAAAAATAAATTCATCATCAGGAAAAAATCAGAAAAAATCGCGATATCCAAAAGAAAAATAAGGACGGCCAGATAAAAAACAAGAAAAGGAAAAATCATCCGGATAGACAGATCCAACCCGCTCTGTCTCAACTGTTTTTTCATTTCATCCCCGGATACGTGATGAAAGAGCTGCGGAAATAAAAATATCAATCTCACCATCAAGCACACTCTGAGGATTCGTACTTTCAACTCCGGTACGCAAATCCTTAACGAGTTGGTAAGGCTGCAGGACGTAAGATCTTATCTGATGTCCCCAGCCAATGTCTTTTTTTGATTCCGCGATTTCTGCCGCTTCAGACTCTCTCAATTCAACTTCCCGCTCATACAGTCTGGCACGTAACATAGACCAAGCCGTTGCACGATTTTTGTGCTGAGAGCGCTGATTTTGACATTGGACCACAATCCCGGTCGGAATATGTGTAAAACGTACGGCGCTGTCGGTCTTGTTCACATGCTGCCCCCCTGCACCGCTTGCGCGATACGTATCCGTACGGACATCACTTTCGTTAATTTCAATAGAAATCGAATCATCGACTACAGGGTAGACCCAGACACTCGCGAAACTTGTGTGACGACGCGCACCGGAATCAAAAGGAGAAATGCGAACCAGACGATGAATACCAGATTCCATCCTCAACCAACCATGGGCATTAAGACCCTTAACAAGCAGGGTCGCAGATTTAATCCCGGCTTCCTCACCGGGATTAAACTCTATAATCTCTGTCTTGTAACCAGATCGCTCCGCCCAGCGAATATACATGGAAAAAAGCATACGAGCCCAATCCTGGCTCTCCGTACCCCCGGCACCGGGATGGATTTCAAGATATGTATCGTTAGCGTCAACCTCCCCCGACAGCAACGACTTGATCCTGTACGAAAATGCCTCTTTCTCAAGCAAACGCAGAGCAAGGAGCGCATCATCAAAGACCTCCTCATTTCCCTCGTTTTCAGCAAGTTCAATCAGGGAAACTTGATCTGCAAGTTGATGACTGAGCTCGTGACATGCAGAAACATTATCTTCCAGAGATTGACGCTCCTGCATAATCTCCCGAGCAGCAACAGTATCGTCCCAGAAACCCGTCTCTTCAATCCTTGAATTCAATTCCGCAAGGCGAATACAAGCAGTATCGAAATCAAAAATGCCTCCTCAGGAGTTCAATAGACTCCTTGATCTCGTGAATCAGTAACCGTACCTCTGCACGCATGTCCCATCTCCCTTTGTCAGCTACATATTCCCCCTACGAAAAAAAGGAAAAATGAAGACCTTACCTATAAGTTTGCCTGTAAGAAAGCATTTTTCTCTCTACCATTAGAGACCGTTCCGGAACCATCAGGCCTTCCATAACAGCGTTCAGTAAAGCCCCCCACTCCCGGATGAAATTGAACGGGGCTCCCCGTTTATTGACCCCGGTGCATTATTATTCCACCCCTCCGGATCTGTGTAACCAATCATTGAATGCTGATCGGGCGGTGCCTCCCCAGGTTTAAAAGCCTCCATAATCGCATTCCTGTCATTGATCCGTGCTTTCAAGCCCGTTTCAACATTCACACGAAATAACTGAATACCAGAAGGCACCGGAAAAGGTACAGCAGGTTTGTCAGCAAGAAACAATGACATAAAATCCCTGAAGATCGGCGCAGCAATCCGCCCACCGGTTGCCCCTCTCCCCATGGAACGCGGCTTGTCGTAACCCACAAATACGCCGACAGCAAGCTCCGGTGAATAGCCGACAAACCAAGCATCACGCTCTCCGTTTGTCGTCCCTGTTTTCCCCGCTATGGGCCGTTTGATCGCTCGGACAATAGAACCGGTTCCCCTCCGAATAACACCCTCCAAAATAGACGTTACCTGATAGCTGGTATAGGGGCTGATAATCCGAGGACGGTGATCAATGATCACGGGCTCATTCTGACCTGTCCACGACTCTGCTGCACAGCCCTGACATTCACGCTCATCATGACGATAGATTGTGTTTCCCCATCTGTCCTGAATCCGGTCAATCAAGGTCGGCGTAACCTTCTTACCCCCATTATCAAGCATGGCATAAGCTGCTGTCAAGCGAAGCACTGTTGTTTCTCCGGCACCAAGAGACATGGCTAAAAAAGGCAACAGGTTATCATAAATACCGAAGCGTTTTGCATATTCAGAGACCAGAGGCATCCCAATATCTTTCGCCAAACGCACAGTCATAACATTTCTTGATTTTTCAACACCACGCCTGAGCGTCGAGGGCCCGAAGAAGGTCCGACTGTAATTCCGGGGGCGCCATATCTCAAGGCCGGGCCCCTGATCGATTTCAACCGGGGCATCCATCACGATACTTGATGGCGTATAGCCATTATCAAGAGCGGCAGCATAGACAAAAGGCTTGAAGGCGGAGCCGGGTTGGCGCATTGCCTGAGTTGCCCGATTAAACTGGCTTCCATCGTAGGAAAATCCACCCACCATAGCCTTTACACGGCCCGTATGTGGGTCGATTGCAACAAGGGCTCCTTCAATTTCGGGAATCTGCATCAATTCCCATTCACCTCCTTTACCCTCTGGCGCAACGTAAATAACATCACCAACACTTAAAACATTGTTTATATTCGCTTTTTTCTTATCTTTTTTCTTTCTGGTCCAAGCGATCCCCTTATGATCAAGCCGGATTTTGACAGACCCTTCTTTCTTTTTATTTCCATATTGGAATTGGGAAGACGCAGACGGACGCAGCCCGATCTCAGCAAAATTCCTGTTTACTTCAAGAACAATCCCCATGCGCCAGGGATTAATATCGTTGAGCATCCGCACTTGAAGAAGAGTTCTGCCCCACTCGTCGTCAACACGGATTCGGTCAACAGGACCGCGCCAACCTTTGCTCCGATCAATAGAAATCAAGCCTTTAATCAGAACATTACGTGCAATAATCTGCATTTTGGGATCAAGTGTAGTCCGGACTGAAAGCCCTCCCTCATAGAGCTTTCGCTCGCCATACATGGCGTAAATGATACGACGAACCTCTTCTGTAAAATAACCAGCAGCAAATGTGCTGGGGTCTACGGAATGGAGTTTAACGCCGAGCGGCAAGCCCTTGGCGCGCTCTGATTCTTCAAGCGAGATAAACCCGTTACTATACATACGATCAAGAACCCAATTACGCCTCATCTTTGCTTGCATGGGATGGCGGAAAGGGTGATAATTATTGGGAGCTTTCGGAAGAGCCGCAAGATAGGCCATTTCGTGAAAATCAAGTTCGAAGACCCCTTTCCCAAAATATTTAAGTGCCGAAGCCGCAACACCATAAGAACCAAGACCCAGATAAATTTCATTAAGGTAAAGCTCAAGAATTTTATCCTTACTGAAAGCCTGCTCAATCTTTAGGGCAAGAAGAATTTCTCTCAGCTTACGTTTGTAGGAAAGCTCGTTCGTTAACAGGAAATTCTTCGCAACCTGCTGGGTAATTGTTGAAGCCCCTATAGGTCGACGCCCGGATTTCAGATTCTGAACATTGAAGATAAACGCCGCCAGAATGCTTTCATAGTCGATCCCCGGATGCTGATAAAATTTCTTGTCTTCCGAAGATAAAAACGCCTGAATCAGACTCTCAGGGACTGAGCTGATCGGAAGATAAAGGCGGCGCTCTGTTGCATACTCTCCCAACAGGCTGCCGTCAGCAGCATGTATTCTGGTCATAACAGGCGGTTCGTAAATAGAAAGTTGCTGATAATCAGGAAGATCCTTTGAAATCCACAGGAGTAAATATCCCCCCCCGTAAGAGACAAGAGCACTTGCTAAAACCAGCCATGAGAAAAAAAAACTGATGAAACGCCGTAGCATCAAAAAATCTGCCTGTACCGATTAAAATAACATAGATCCGCAACACGGAAATAAAAAGCCACGCTGCAATGAAACTTAACACTCTGTCAACTACACAAAAAGCAGGCAAAAATACCTATGAAATAATAAACATAAATTCGTGAAAAATACCATAAAAATTCGTGAAAGAACTATAGGATATGATTCGTGAAACTAGATATTTTTACCACCGGTGTCATGGATTTTCTCTTCTCAAAACGCTTCATAAAAGCGACCCATTCTCACAGATCTGGACCTAGATAATCTCTCATTTGCTTGTCACAGGCTCCGCAAAACGTGTGGAAAAATAACGATCCACTGCCTCCTGCACAGAACCTATAACCTTTTCACGCCAACGGAGAGAACGCATATCACGAACATCAGTTTCGTTACTGAGATAGCCGAGTTCAAGAAGGATAGAAGGGACATCCGGAGCGGTTAAAACCCGAAACCCTGCAAATCTATGTGGGTTCTTGTTAAGAACAACTTCCCCTTTCAGGGACGCAACCATAGTTCGGGCCAAATGAATGGAAAAATTCTTTGTCTCCCGGCGGGCAAGGTCAATGAGAATATCACTTACTTCCTCCGGCTCTTCCGTTAAATCAAGACCGGCAATGGCATCAGCCTTGTTCTCCTCCCGCGCCAAAGCCGCAGATTCCACATCAGAGGCCTCTTCCGACAAAGTATACAATGTTGCACCCCTGACATTGGTGGAATGGAATTTATCCGCATGAACCGAGATAAAAATATCAGCACGAGCGTTTCGTGCAATAGCGACACGAGCAGATAAAGAGAGAGAAACATCACGTTCTCTTGTCAGAAAGACAGTGTATTTTCTCTTCTTTCTGAAGACAGAAGCTAACTCTTTAGAGAAAGAAAGGGTAATATCCTTTTCTTTCACAGAATTGCCTGAAACAGCGCCGGGATCAACCCCTCCATGTCCCGGATCGATCACGATGATAAGGGGCATTGCAGGACGTTCGGCTGGCAAAACAAAAGGAACCTCCGGACGATCAATGCGGCGGGGAGGAAGCATTTTTTCCCGACGCGCATTGTGAAGCCGGAACGTGTCAGGGTTGGTTGCTTTCAGATGAAATACCAGACGTGCTGGCTGTCCCTCATCGGCCTCCAGTGCGAAAGAACTGTCAATCAGCACCGGGCCATTGATATCAAGGACAACACGGGATCTGCCGGAGGACAGAAAACCGTAACGATAGGCCGTAATCAGACCGTCCCCCTTCCGGCCCGACTCCGGCAAAAGTCGAAATTCAATCTCCGGCAGATCAATGATAACACGATAAGGGGCTGAAAGGGTGAAAACGCGAAAGGGAATCTTCTTGTCTAGAGAAAGAACAAAACGTGTCTCTCTTTCATTTGCTACAATCTCTGCCGAAAGCACAACCCCCCTTTCAGCAGAAAAGGCTAACGTGACATCCAGAAAAAAAAACGAAAAAAAATAAACAAAAAACAAGAAAAATGACAAGAAAGAACAGACCAAAAAAAAATGCCCCTCCCCTGCATGATAGAAATTAACACATTCAGACCATGATGGGACGGGCTGATATTTTTTTCCCGGTAAGCTCATCTTCATTCAAACCCAAAAATGCTAAATCTGATTCCGGACGGACAGTCAAAGTGACTCTGCACAAATTTCCGCAAAAATTCCGTATAAACACAAGCTTAAAGGATAGCACATTTCAACGACGCAAATAGCCCTCACTTATGCCACAGTCCGAAAGAGTTTCTCTATCCTTCAATGATCCCCCTTGCATTGCGCCCTCTCAATCCGTTAGAATTTCCTCAATGATTGTTTTTGTCCTCGGTGATCTGGTGCAGAGTTTCTATGCTTCATCTCCTCTCTCTGATCGGGACTAATGATTGATTTGTCTGTCTTTTGTTACGCTTATCCGGGGCTTTAAGTTTGGAATCAAAACTATGCCAGACACGTCCGGCAACCGAAACACATGAACGAATCATCAGGTTCAGGGCCCTTGCAGACTCAATGTCCAATGCCCCGATCGCCGGTATGGTGATTGTTATAGCGGTTGTTTTATGATTAAAGGAGCAGTATTGTTCTACAGATCCGATGGAAAAGAAAAATTATACCAGACATCTCTTTTTTTTGGAGCATGCAGAAAACAGGTGGAATTATGATGTTTCTAGCCATTTTTTCGTATGCCCTTTTGTAGAAAATGCGTAAATATGCAGGATAAGGATTTGAGATCAAAACAGGAATTCAAGCCCTTTCACCGTTCATGGCGGTGTTTGATGCAGGGCCCGGCTTACAGCGTGCCGACTTGTCGGAGCGGGGAAACATGACCATGACAGGTCGTGCCAGAAATAAGCCTTTTATTGTCGCTTTAATAGGCCTTTCCTGCCGATTGTCGAAAGCGAGCTTTTGCCGGAGTGGCTGTGCGCAAAGTTCTGAAAAGACCAGAGCCGCCTCCCCGTATAAACGAGACATAAAATCATCTTTTTTTTCACAAATAATTAGTGCCCATTCATTCCTGGAATTTCGGGAAACAGGTAAAAAACCATCCCAGCACACAGGAATATCGCACTGCGGAGTTTCAGAAAAATGCCTGATAAAATACTCATCGATGCCTCGCATGAAGAGGAAACCCGTATGGTTCTCCTTTCCAATGACCGCATTGAAGAATTTGACGTTGAATCTTCTAATCGCAAGCAACTGCGCGGCAACATCTACCTTGCCAAGGTAACCCGCGTTGAGCCTTCATTGCAGGCCGCTTTCGTTGATTATGGAGGAAACAGACATGGATTCCTGGCATTCAGCGAAATCCATCCTGATTATTATCAAATCCCTCTCTCCGATCGTCAAGCCCTCATTGAAGAAACGATACGTGATGAAAAGGCCGATTATGTAGCAGAGAACTGGAATGAAGAAGATCAGGAAGAAATTCCTTCAGATAGCCCAGATAGAAAAGAAGATTGTATAGACGTCATCCACACTTCCGAAAAAGAATATGAAGAAAAAAGAGACAGTAAACAAGCGCACTTTCCTGGAATCACAAAAGCTGGAATCCCGCTTGAGCAATTTTCTGCAAATGACGGGGACAGAAATGAAGAGGAAGACAACAGCTTTTCTCAAAAAATACAGGCAGAAAATACAGAGGAGAACAACGAAGAAATTTCGGAACGATCCACTGAAGATGAAAAAATAGAATCCGTAGGGACGCTTGATGCTCTTGAGGAAATGCCTGTGCAGAGGTCTAACCGCCAGCATCGGTACAAAATCCAGGAAGTAATCAAGAGGCGTCAGATTCTTCTTATCCAGATCGTCAGGGAAGAGCGGGGGAATAAAGGTGCAGCCCTGACGACATATCTTTCAATCGCCGGACGCTATTGTGTGCTCATGCCAAACTCTGCACGGGGGGGCGGAATATCACGCAAAATTACCAGTCTGTCTGACCGACGCAAATTAAAAACAGTCTCTGAAGAAATGCAACAGCAGCTCCCTGAAGGCATGGGCGTCATCCTCCGCACCGCCGGTGCTAACCGCACAAAAGCTGAAATCAAGCGTGATTTCGAATATCTCGTCCACCTCTGGGAAGCGGTTCGTGAGCTTACTCTCGAGTCCACGGCACCTACTTTGGTCTATGAAGAAGGCAACCTGATCAAGCGCTCCATCCGCGATCTCTATTCCAAAGAAATGGAAATGATTTTGATTTCCGGAGAAAAAGCCTACCGGGAAGCCAAAATGTTTATGCGAATGCTCATGCCAAGCCATGCTAAATTCGTACAGGCTTATAAAAACAAAAGGCCGATTTTTTCTCGCCACGGTGTGGAGGAGCAACTCGAATCAATTTTTTCTCCGCGCATCACACTACGATCCGGTGGATACATCGTGATCAACCAAACAGAGGCTCTGGTCGCAATAGACGTCAATTCGGGGCGTTCCACACGCGAAAACAATATTGAAAATACCGCTTTGTCAACCAATCTTGAGGCCGCTGAGGAAATCAGTCGACAATTGCGCCTGCGCGACCTAGCAGGACTGATCGTCATTGATTTCATTGATATGGAAGAAAAACGTAGCCAACGGGCCGTAGAACGTAAATTAAAAGACTACCTGCGCCATGACAGGGCACGTATTCAGGTCGGACGGATCAGCCATTTTGGTTTGCTGGAAATGTCACGACAACGTATCCGCATAGGAGCACCTGAGGGACTGAGTGTCCATTGCTCTCATTGCCAAGGGTTGGGCAGTATTCGCTCTCCTGAGTCTGTTGCTCTTAAATTGCTTCGTAACATTGAGGACACTCTTATCAGGCGGGGACCAGGCAATATCACAGCACAACTTAACTCAGACGCCGCTTTCTACATTCTGAACCAGAAGAGAGAGAGATTGAGAGAATTGGAAAAACAATTTGGGACCGTCATCGTCATCAGCGGAAACGACAGTGCCGTCTATACACCCTGTGTCCTTGAATATAAAGAATTAGTCCGAAAGACTGAAACTTTCTGTATAGCTCCATCAGATATTGTTGAAAACAAACTGCAGAAGGAAGAAAATACTGATGAAGGTACCGCGACTGGCAATGAAGACCTGTCTTCCAATGGCAAAGAAGGAGCTATAGCGGTCGGACAAAAAAGAACTGATCGGAGAGATGGGCGCTGGAGACAAAGGCGTGAAGCAAGGGTAAAAAACAAGGAGCAGAATGAAACCGGGGACCTCGCAGACGGCAACGCAAAAAAAGTAGAGACTGCTTCAGCTGCCGATGAAGCCACGCCGGGGGATGAGGTAAAATGGGAACCACACAGACGCCGTGGAAGGTTAGGCAATCGCAAAAACAACAGCGTGGCTTCATCGCCCGCTCATTCAGAAAAAGTAGAGGTAGATACTGTTAAGCTTCGCACCGGTGACAAAAATGAAGCACAGCTACAAGAACGACAACCAAAAAGTAGAAATGCCCAGCCTCAGACAAAAAATGGGACTGAAGAGACCACAACACGGACTGAAACAGAAAAAGCAGGAAACGACGCTACTGAAGAAAAAAAGAAAAATACAGAAACGGATGGACGCAACCCACTTCCCTCTCTCCCTGAGGCTGAAGCATCTCCAAAACGGGGCTGGTGGAGGCGCATAAGAAGCGGTTGAACTCCCGCATCTCTTATCCGTTAAACAGATTATAAGGAAATGGTTTCAACGGTAAAAGCTTTAGCTTTATGCTAAAAGGAACAGCAATAAAGAGGACAAGAGTAAGTCACCTGATTTTCATAAAAATTGAAAAAACCGAGTTACAGTAAAGGTAAGATGCAAACCTCTTGACCTCTTTCGATTCTGAAAAGACCCCATATGGAAGGATAAGGGCCTCTCTTTAAGAAGTTTTTGAAGAATAAAGTCAATGTGGGGGAGAGCTGACATGCTCCCTGAGCAACATCCTTCAAGCCTTCATTTCTAGAAAAAGTCCTGAACCGGTCGGATCAATATCAGGAAAAGACGTTATTATTCTGCCCCTGAAATCAGGATCTCGGGCATTTTACTACCTCATGTCCTGGTAAGCCCCATTCCAAACATAAAATACAATCTTACGGATGAATCCTGCACTCAGCTTTCATTTCTTTTTCTGAATTCTCTCTCCGGAATCGCTTAAGCTTGTCGAATAAACAATTTCATACCATCCAACCCTCCACGCCCTCATTACACCCACTGTCTTTCTTCGTTCTTTTTCATGACACGAACAATTTTCGCAAGAGAGGGAAAAAAGAACACCGGATCTAAAGCGATATCTATTCCTTTTTTCTGAGGGACAAAAATAAAACACAATACAAAAAAAGGCTCTTTCCTATCCTTTTTTACAGTTTTTGAGTCTTCCTGTTCCTGAAAATTGATTCAAATGGGTTTTGATATTACATTTTCGTGTTATTCTATTGAAGGAGCTATATTTCAACAATTTTTTGGTAAGTAAAAGGCATCGTTTCAGAAAAATGGAAGAAAAAATCTCAAGAACAGAAAAGAGCCCCTTCCTTGAAAGGATCTGTTTCTTTTTTGTATCCGAGATTAGAAAGTAAATCCAGACAAACAAAATACCCCTCTTTCAGGCAGGGCCTACCGTAAAAGCAGAGTCCCTGAGAACCGTAGAAAAAAAGCATACATTCTTAGGAATGTGGAAGGTAAAAATGAATTTTTCAGCGTGGGTTCGTGTTTTTTTCCTTTTTCCTGTCTTATCCTTGTTCATGATGATCGTGGCTATCCCACCTGCTCATGCTGGAGGGGAATTCAGCAAATCACAGAAAAGCGAAATTGAAATGTTGCTCAAGGAGTATCTTTTGCGCGAACCGGAAATTGTGCGTGATGCACTCATTAAACTCCAGGTTTTAGAAAATGAAAAAAAAGACAGGCAGCAAAGAATCGCCTTCCAGAAAAAAAAGACAGAAATTTTTAATGATTCAAAGGGTTTCGTTGCGGGAAACAAAAATGGTGACGTAACGCTAGTCATGTTTTTTGATTACAATTGTGGTTATTGTCGCGCATCCTTTCCTATCATAGAAGAATTGATCAAATCAGACCCGAACCTGCGTATTCTCCTGAGAGAATTCCCTCTTTTGGGAGAAAATTCAGCAGCAGTCTCACGATTAGCTATCGCGTCCATAAAACAGAAAAAATACCTCGAGTATCATCGTGCCCTCATGTCATCAAAGATCCGTCTTGATAAAGAGGCCGCATTGAAGATTGCCATAAAAGTTGGCATTGATCCCGGTAAACTTGAAAAAGAAGCTCAGACGCCGGAAATAGAAGGTTTACTGAAAGAAACCTTCCGATTGTCTTCAGATATCTTACTCAACAGCACCCCCTCGTTCGCTTTGGGCAATGAGGTGCTTGTAGGTATGATTGATCTCAAGGAATTAAAAAACAAGATTGCAGCCCTGAGAAAAGAAATATAAATAAAGAGAGACGAAGAGGAGCAGATATCTTCTTTTCTGCTGGCAAAACCGAATACATAATATTCATTATGATTCTATCTTTTGCGTTCGCGCTCCTTTTTCACAAGAAGAAGCTAACGTGCAGAAAATGAAAGGAAGGTAGCTCTTATTCAGGTAGTACAGGAAGCGGGAAAGGATCTCCCATATTCGTTCTCTTTCAGTAGAAATGAAGCAATTTCAGAGAGATAGAAGGCGCAGAAAACAGTTGCACAGCCCCTTTCCAAAAGGCAATTCTGTCAAACTAACCGCGAAGTTTCCTAAAAGAAATTCAAGCTACACAGCGGGGTTGACCCGCAGACGACTTATTTTTCTTTAAAGACTCGTGAAAATGAGGCATATTGGGATAATAAATTCTGATCATGATCTCATTCGTTCCATCCTGGAAAGAAAATCAGCACTTCAGGGAAAAAATTCTCAGAATATGAAAGGCACACTCGGGAATGAATCATAGTGTCTGCAATGGTTAAGATTGATAAAAATCTGATTCGTGATCTTGCGCGTTTGCTGGATGAAGAAAAATTAAGCGAAATTGAAATTGAGCTATCCGGATCGCGCGTTCGGGTTGTCCGGCAGGAAAAATTTCAAAATCTGGCTCCGTTGCCGTTTTCCGGTACCGATCCTGTTTTTTCTCCATCCTCTTCTCCCCGGGAAGCTGCGGCATCAACGGAAACAACGACGATACCCTCTCCTATAGTCGGGACTGCCTATCGGTCTCCAGGCCCGGATGCAAAACCTTTCGTTGAAGTTGGAAGCAATGTGAAAGAAGGAGCAAGTCTTTTGATCATTGAAGCAATGAAGACTATGAATCACATTCAGGCACCACGTGACGGAAAAATTAAAGCCATTTTGTTTGAGGACGGGCAGCCTGTGGAATTTGGTGAACCTCTCCTTGTCATAGAATAAACGGACGCTCGTAGAGGACGTATAGAGATACATCATATGAGCCATGGGGGACTATGTTCAAAAAAATCCTGATTGCTAATCGGGGAGAAATCGCTGTGCGCATTGAGCGGGCTTGCAAGGAACTTGGAATTCCGGTCGTAGCTGTTCATTCCACTGCCGATGCAGATGCCATGCATGTCCGACTTGCCGAGGAAAGTGTCTGTATTGGCGGGCCTTCTGCAAAAAACAGCTATTTGAATATTCCATCGATTCTTACCGCTTGCGAAATTACAGGAGCAGACGCCATACATCCAGGATATGGTTTCTTATCAGAAAATGCTCGCTTTGCAGAGATTCTTGAATATCATGGTATTACCTTTATTGGACCGACAGCCGAACATATCCGCATCATGGGGGATAAAATCAAAGCCAGAGCTACAGCCATAGAACTTGGCTTTCCGATCATTCCAGGATCTGATAGATCCATTGAAAGTGAAAAAGAAGCACAGAAGATTGCCGATGAAATTGGGTACCCGATTTTGATTAAAGCCACTGCTGGAGGAGGCGGACGTGGTATGAAAATCGTGCATAAGGCTGAAATGTTAGCCGAAGCCATGACAAGTGCACGCAATGAAGCGCAAAATGCTTTTGGTGAAAATAGGCTTTACCTGGAAAAATATCTCTCCAGACCCCGACATATTGAGGTGCAGATATTAGCAGATGGCAAAGGAAATGCCTTACACTTCGGTGAGCGGGACTGCTCCCTTCAGAGGCGCCACCAGAAAATCTGGGAAGAAGCACCTTCCTCTATCCTGAGTGAAACAGAACGGACCTATATCGGGAATCTGGCCACAAAGGCCATGAAAAAAATTAACTACAGGGGTGTTGGTACGATTGAATTGCTCTACGAAAATAAACAATTTTATTTCATAGAAATGAACACACGTATCCAAGTAGAACACCCGGTCACAGAAATGATCACCGGCATTGACCTGATTACTGAACAAATAAAGGTCGCTGCGGGCATTCCTCTCAAGAAAACGCAAGAAGAAATTCAGTTCAATGGACACTCTATCGAATGCCGGATTAATGCTGAATCTTCCGATTCCTTCCTGCCATCTCCAGGAAAAATTAATTATTTTCATTCTCCCGGAGGATTCGGCGTAAGAATTGATTCCGGCGCATATCAAGGCTATTTCGTCCCTCCTTTCTATGATAGCCTAATCGCAAAGCTTATCGTATGGGGGAAAGACAGAAGCGAATGCATCGCACGCCTTCGGCGATCACTTGATGAATTTGTCATTGACGGGATTGAAACAACTATTCCTCTTCTGAAAAAATTAACACGCAGCCAGGATATTATTCGAGGAGAATATGATACCCACTGGCTGGAAGAGTATTTAGAAAACGAAGAGAATTTGTCTTTATCCCAGAAAATGGGTGCAAAAAATCCTCCTGAATAGCTGACGATTATCGGATTACAATGAACGCCCAGGATATAGAAATAACTCCTGAATTACTTCTTGATGCTTATGCCAAAGGTCTGTTTCCGATGGCCGAAAGCGCCAACGACGACTCACTCTTCTGGATAGAACCGAAAAAGAGAGGCATTCTTCCCCTGAACACATTTCATGTCCCGAGACGTCTCATCCGGACCATCCGCGCGCAGAAATTCGATATAAGGGTCAACTGTAATTTCAAATCCGTAATTAATCATTGCGCTTCCCCGGCACGTGGTCGCCGCAAAACATGGATCAATCAGACCATACGGGAACTTTATGAAAATCTGTTCGAAATGGGTTATTGTCATACGGTTGAAGCTTATTATGAAAATCAGCTTGTAGGAGGCCTTTATGGTGTTGCCTTGCACGGAGTTTTCTTTGGAGAAAGTATGTTTCACAGCGCCCGCGATGCAAGCAAAGTCGCACTCGTTCACTTAATAGCAAGACTAAAAACCGGAGGATTCGCGCTCTTTGATACACAATTTACGACAACCCATCTGGCACAATTCGGAACAATAGAGATCAGCAAAAGAGCCTACAGGCAATACTTAGAGGAGGCGATAAAAAAAAAGGAGGTAGATTTCAAAAAAATCGGCTCTCATCCTCCCATTGAGCTTGTTTTGCAATCAATAAGCCAGACGTCAAAGGCAGGGTGCTCAAGCCCGTGAAGACCCGGACTTTCGGAGAACATCCAGCCACTAAAGGCACGCTTTACCTTATCACTCAGACCAACTTCATCAACAGTGACAAAAGCTGTCACCTGTTGAGCCAAAGTTGGAGGGGGCCTGTAGCACACATGCGCAACCACCTGCAAAGTTCCAAAGCGCACAGCTTTCCCTACCATAGCTTCAAAAGTGCTGATGCGCGCAGTGATCTTGTCAAGACCGGAAAAAACAGCAATCTGCAACGCAACCTCCTCTTCTGCCTGAACTTTTTGAGTTGGCATAATCCAGAGAAAAAAGACCATTATAATCCCAAGCCAAACTTCACCTCTCCTGCGCAAAGCAAACCTCTCCCAAACTGAATTTATTCCAAATTGTCAGACATACTCTCCTTCCCTCCGAAACACAGAGGGCACAAATCAGGAAATCCTCAATCTCGGCTACACCGACACCGGAAACGTATCATTCCGGTCGCCAGGCTTTATAATCTCTTGTCACAGAAAGGTGACTCTTGGGAGTCAGGATAGACCCTTTTGGCCGATGAGCAAACTCAGTCCCGGTCATATTCGGGTAAGAAGGAGATTCCTGCCCGGAAGGAACCTGATCAACAGTATAATGTATCCATCCGTGCCACTCCGGGGCAATCCTAGAAGCCTCAACTTCCCCCTTATACACAACCCAACGACGCTCCCCTCCCCGCGTACAGTAATAAAGATTACCAAGTCTGTCTTTACCAACGCAGATCCCCTTGAAGAGCGTAAAAATACGGGTGCCAAGCGTCTGACCGTTCCACCATGTAAATATCTGAAGAAAAAAAACCACAGAAAAACGTCTCCTTGCAATATAACCCTCAGACACACCCGACCTTCCACACTAAGCACCAAAAATTACAGTAATACACAGATAGAAGAAAAAAAAAGGAGAAAATACCAAGCTGATACTATCAGAACTATCGTCTTATTAAAACAAAATTATATTAACAAGCAGGTTCCAGAATGGTGTGAAATAAACCGATTGGCAAGATTTAAAATTTCAGTATTAAAAGAAAATCATCAAAAGCAGGCGCCGCTTTCAAAAACACCATCCAAACATAAATTCACAGGATAAGGATCCTGAAAAACGCTTCCACGGTCTTGCCATCTCAATACATTATGGTAATTCCTCTAGCGTCCAAAAATTACTCATATTTATTTCATTCGTGAGGCCGACATTCGCTTCAGAAGCTTTTCAAAATTTCAAATACAGAGGAACGTCATTTTCATAGCCACGTCAAAAACAGCCCTAAAAGAAATCGAAAGACAGAAAATATTATCTAAACAAAGGCAAGAAAAGAGACTCAGAAAAAATCTCATGACGCAGAGTGAACAGAAAAATCTTACCAGTTCAAAAACTACTCCAGAGCAATCAGAATCGGCTGCATCAGAAAAGCAGGCACATGATCACCAAGACCAACAGGTGTGTTGTCGTTATCGCTTTGTGAGCGATCGGAAACAGAACGCAGTGATGACGCTCCAGCCGAGGCACCGCTTCGCTCTGTTTTCTCTTCTTTTTCTAACTTGCTTTCGCTGCTTGCATCTACCGCGCCGCTCCGCGTTCTGAAAGAAGCAATCCTCTGTCTTCGTCTGTCAGGCCTGCGTAGCGATTTCCCCCTGATCTCATTTTTGACCTCACTGCTCTCGCTCAACGAAGGCACGTGAGATAGATTTTTCTGATTGAGCCAGGTCAATTTATCCTTGATAAGGGTTTCAAGAGCAATCAACTGTTTATGCTCGTTCGTTGCAACAAGCGTGATCGCCATGCCTACGCGTCCAGCGCGACCGGTACGCCCAATCCGGTGCACATAATCCTCGGCATGCGTAGGAACATCAAAATTGAAAACATGGCTTACATCACGAATATCAAGGCCGCGTGCGGCGACATCACTTGCGACCAGAAGCGTCTTCTCTCCACTACGAAAGGCTTCAAGAGTTTCTGTCCGGTTGCACTGATCCATATCACCATGCAGGGCACCGACATTAAAGCCATGACATTGCAGGGAACGAAAAAGAACGGCAACATCACGCTTCCGATTGCAAAAAATGATGGCGTTCCTGAGCCCTTCCGCATTATTTATCAGCTTCCGGAGCACATCGCGCTTTACCTTTGGCTCATCAGAGACGGAAATAGCATTCTGTGAAACAGTCGACGCAACGGAAGAGGGAGGAGTAATTTCAATGCGCTCAGGATCACGCAGAAAAGTAGAGACTAGACGCTGGATCTCAAGCGGCATAGTCGCCGAAAAGAAAAGAGTCTGATGTCCAAAAGGAAGAAGTTTACAGATCCGCTCTATATCAGGTACAAACCCCATATCAAGAAGACGGTCTGCCTCATCAATGACAAGCAATTCAATCCCCGTAAGCAAGAGTGTCCCTCGCTCAAAATGGTCCAGAAGACGACCGGGAGTGGCAATCAGTACATCAGCACCCTGATTAATCTTATTAAGTTGTTCTTCAAAGGATACGCCTCCTATAAGCAACGCCACTGTTAGCTTATGCTGGGAATTGAGTAGACTCAGGGCGTCAACAACCTGAGACGCCAATTCACGGGTCGGTTCAATAATAAGAATCCGCGGCATGCGCGCACGCGTTCGACCTTTCTCAAGACGAGAAAGAATAGGAAGAACGAAAGCACCGGTCTTGCCGGTTCCTGTCTGTGCAATGCCAAGAACATCACGACCGCTGAGTGCCGCAGGCACAGCACGACTCTGAATAGGCGTAGGAGAAGTATAACCTGCAGCCTTTACAGCCGAAAGAATTTTATGACTGAGACCAAGAGAAGCAAAATCCATAAAATCAACAACATCCCACACGTTCAAAAAAACGGACACGGATACAGACAAATCAAAGTAAAGCAGACAGACAGTCGGAGCCTCAAAAGGCTACAAAAGGCTACAAAAGGTAAAAGATCCAAAGAAAACAAGGAGCATTGTAATCTTCATTGCGCTTCAACGCAAGAAATAAAGAAAACAGAAGCCAAAGGACTCATAAGCAGAAAAAATCTATGATCTCTTCATTCCGGAAAGAAAAACAGGACAAAAAGTCAGGACATATCTCCCCTGTCTATTATTCAGATAAATAAATAAAAAATATAAAATGCCATTCAAAAATAAAAAATGAGAAAGAAAATCACCCAAAGCGCGCCCTTTGCAATCATAATCCGGAAAGCCTGAGTAAAAAGATATGAGATCCCTCATACCCCCGTTGACAGACTCTAGCGCTAACTAGCCATACACACCAAAAAAAACGCAACCACCCATGGAAATCCCATGGTACCGCTATAATTCAGGAACAACCACTCGTAGAACCGCAGCTATCACATTTCAAGCACGTTCCGCTGCGAACCATAGTAAAATTTCCACATTCAAGACAGCTCTCTCCCGTGTAGCCCTTACTACGAGCTTCAAGAATACTGCGGGCTTCAAGAATATTACGGGCTTCAAAAATGCTAGTTATGTCCTCTGATCCCGAACTCTGTT
This sequence comes from Alphaproteobacteria bacterium, assembly GCA_028599125.1. GTDB lineage: Bacteria > Pseudomonadota > Alphaproteobacteria > Rhizobiales > NORP267 > JAQRMX01. Next base: position 21,185 of record JAQRMX010000024.1, read on the forward strand.
TGCTCTGTTCAGACCGCATCTCTATGCGGACATTAGATCGTTCTGAAACCTCCGGAAAAATTTCCGTACCCTCCGTAACGCTGTTACAAACAACCGTCGGACTGACGGGAAGCTTCCCACGAAACATACCCCGTGAAACAGGCTGGAAACCAGACACAGAAGAAGAACCAGGTCTCGTCAGAGACAAATTCTCTACTATTTCCGTATTGGCAAGCTCATTCCGATCAAGATAGGATACCGCCAGCTCACGAAACACATAATCAAGAACTGACGTCGCATTTTTGATCTTGTCATTCCCTACGACTATGCCTGATGGTTCAAAGCGCGTGAACGTAAAGGCATCAACATACTCATCAAGCGGAACGCCATACTGCAAACCAAGCGAGATGGAGATGGCAAAATTGTTCATCATAGCCCTGAACGCAGCCCCCTCCTTGTGCATGTCAATAAAAATTTCACCCAGCCTCCCGTCCCCATACTCACCGGTCCTGAGAAAAATCTTGTGCCCCCCAACAACAGCTTTCTGTGTATAGCCTTTGCGACGGTGCGGTAATGCCATACGTTCAACGGTATGCTCAAACATGACTTCAGCCAACCTGGCAGCAGTAGGTCTTCTGCTCACAGTCTCTTCTAGGGGAAGATCATCGTCATTTTCATCTAACGCAAGCTGCGTACTGAGCGGTTGCGATAATTTCGAACCATCACGGTAAAGCGCATTCGCCTTCAGACCTAAACTCCAGGACAGCATATAAGCCATTTCACAATCCTGTACACTGGCATTGTTAGGAAGATTAATCGTCTTCGAAATAGCGCCGGAAATAAAGGGCTGTGCAGAAGCCATCATCCGGATATGACTCTCCGCAGAAAGATAACGCGTTCCCGTCCGGCCACAGAGAGTAGCACAATCAAAAACAGGCAAATGGTCTTCCTTTATTTCTGGTGCACCTTCAACAGTCATTGCACCGCAACAATAAAGATTCGCGGCCTCAATTTCGCTTTTCGAAAAACCAATCCTGGCGAGAAGATCAAAGTTGGGACCACCCATCTCTTCCACGTCTATTTCGAAAGTGGATGTGATAAAATCAGGGCCAAGGGTCCACTTGTTAAAGACAAATCTGATATCAAATGCCGATTTCAGATCTTTTTCAATCGCATCAATCTTTTCCTTCGTGAATCCCTTGACACGTAATGTGTCATGATTCACTCCGGGCGCATTCCTGAGCGTTCCGAAACCCAGAGCATAATCAACAATTGCCTTGATTGCCTCCTCAGAATAACCGAGACGCCTCAAGGCTCCCGGTACAGACTGATTGATAATCTTAAAATAACCACCGCCCGCAAGAATTTTGAATTTCACCAACGCAAAATCAGGTTCAATCCCAGTCGTATCACAATCCATCAGCAAACCGATCGTACCCGTCGGGGCAATGACGGTAGCCTGTGCATTGCGATACCCGTAGCGCTCACCAAGAGAAATCGCATCATCCCATGCCTCCAGGGCACGCTGAAGAAGAGGCCGATCCGGAGATGCCGCATGATCAAGAGAAACAGGAAAAATAGAAAGCCCCTCATAATCTGAAGGCAAAGCGCGTACAGCCGCCCGATGATTACGCATAACCCGGAGCATAAAGGGCTTATTCTTGCTATATTCAGAAAATGCGCCAAGTTCTTTGGCCATTTCCGCGGATGTCGTATAAACAACACCGGTCATAAGAGCCGACAATGCACCACAAAATGCACGCCCCTCCTTCGAATCATACGCGATCCCCAAATTCATCAACAAGCCGCCGATATTCGCAAATCCCAGACCCAACGTACGGAAAGCATAAGAAAGCTTCGCCAACTCTTTCGAAGGGAACTGCGCCATACAAATAGAAATTTCCAGTACAATCGTCCAGAGCCGTATAGCATGCTCATACTCTTCAAAATTGAAAGAACCGTCAGGACGGGAAAAGCGTAACAAATTAATAGAGGCAAGATTGCACGCGGTATCATCAAGAAACATATATTCCGAACAGGGGTTCGAGGCCTGAATGGTACCGGACTCCGGACAAGTGTTCCAATCATTGATCGTGGTATGAAACTGAATCCCTGGGTCGGCACAGGCCCAAGCTGCACCGCAAATAGTCTCCCAAAGCTCACGCGCTTTCAAAGTCTTAGATACCTGACCGTCAGTACGCCGGATCAGGTTCCACTCACCATCCTCTTTTACACTCTGCATAAAATCATCTGTCACACGGACAGAATTGTTTGAGTTCTGACCAGAAACAGTCAAATAAGCTTCCGAGTCCCAATCGGTAGTATAAATCTCAAACTGAATACTCCGGTATCCCTGCTGCGCAAAATGAATCGCACGCTGGATATAATTTGCCGGAACATATGCCTGACGCGCCGCACGAACTTCACGCTTCAACGCTAAATTCTCAGACAAATTAAAGCAAGGGCTGTTATCAGCACTTGATTCACAATTAAAACAAGCTTTTATAATGAGATTTAGATGCATCTCACAAACTTTGGAACCAGTTATAAGAGATGCCGCTTTTCTCTCTTCTTTCACCTTCCAGTTAACGTAATCCTCAATATCTGGGTGATCAACATCAACGACAACCATCTTGGCCGCCCGGCGCGTTGTTCCCCCTGATTTGATTGCACCAGCGGCACGGTCACCAATCTTCAAAAAACTTAGCAAACCAGAAGATTTTCCTCCTCCGGAAAGAGGTTCGCTCTCACCACGCAAGCAGGAAAAATTCGAACCGGTTCCGGAACCATATTTGAACAAACGGGCCTCACGGACCCATAAATCCATGATCCCACCTTCCATAACCAGATCATCCGAGATCGATTGTATAAAGCATGCATGAGGCTGCGGGCGCTCATAAGCGGAAGAAGATCTCTTCACCTTGCCGGTAATGTGATCCGGATAATAATGACCCTGCCCGGGACCATCAATCCCATAAGCCCAATGAAGACCGGTGTTAAACCACTGCGGCGAATTAGGCGCGGCTCTCTGAGTCGCGAGCATATAGGTTAATTCGTCCCGGAAAGTGGCAGCATCTTCTTCATTTTTAAAATACCGCCCCTTCCAACCCCAATAGGCCCATGTGCCAGCCAAACGATCAAAAACCTGACGCGAATCCGTTTCCGGTCCGTAGCGATCAGATTCAGGCAATTTAAGGAGAGCCTCTTTATCCGCTACAGATCTCCAGAGAAAAGAGGGAATATCAGGCTCTGCAACTTTTTTCAGGCAACGCGGCACACCAGCCTTACGAAAATATTTCTGTGTCAGAATATCGACTGCGACCTGAGAAAATTGCTCAGGAACAAGAACACCCTCAAGACGAAAGACAACAAAACCATCAGGATTACGAATCTCACTTGTGACTTTCTTGAATCGGATCCCGCTATAACTCGACTCCCCACTTTCGGTGAAACAGCGCGCAATCTTCATATGAAAGCCTTCTAATTTAAAACTTAATTTATTACTTAACTTTATTTCCTGTTTTTTTCCAAAAAACAACGGAACTTCAGTTTCTCATCTTAAAAAAATAAGGGAAAACAATTCAGGGAGGATCCACCGAAGAATTTGAAGAGGATGACGGCACGAGTGAAACAGATTCTCCACAACCACAAACTCCTTTCTGATTTGGGTTTTCAAAAACAAAACCGGCGGATAATTTGCTCTCAACATAATCCATCCGTGTCCCCAGAAGAAAAAGCACAGCCCCTGAATCAATCAGTAAACGCACCCCCTTCTCTTCAATCACCTCATCATTGGGCTCATACACATCGGTAAACTCCAAAACATAAGCCATTCCTGCACAACCACTGTTTTTCAAACTCAAACGGAGATTCTTTCCCGAAGATTCATTACACGAAAGAAGATGAGAAATGCGCAACAAAGCAGCATCACTTAAGAAAAGTACAGGAGAACGCTTTCGCTCTGAAACCATAATTAACTTCCTTCCTAAGTGAAATCCAAAAAACCGACTTCTCCCTTCCGTCAAAACATATCAAGGGCAATACGTGCTTCCTCAGACATCCGGCTCCTGTCCCAGGGAGGATCAAAAACCATCCGGACCTCAACACAAAGAACGCCCTCAACAGAAGACACAGCATCCTCAACCCACATAGGCATTTCGCCTGCAACAGGACAACCAGGCGCCGTCAGTGTCATAGAAATATTGACAAGAAAATCATCATTAATATCAACACGATAAATTAATCCCAACTCGTAAATATCAACAGGAATTTCAGGATCATGGACAGTCTTGAGTGCCTTGATTATATCATGAGTAAGCCGGTCAACTTCATCCGCAGATAAGGTGGACGAAGCTTCAACAGAGGCAAAAATATCATCCTCTCTACCCTCACAGATCAGGGGAAAAAGCGAACCATCCGAGCCGGGGCTATCATTATCTCCTGTCATCCTGCTCTCCTGATCAAACAAAAGGAATCAGACGAAAAAATCACGAACTTTTTTCAGCGCCGCAACTAACCGATCAACATCAGCAAAATCATTATACATAGCAAAAGACACTCTGCATAATGACGTTAGGTCATAGCTTGCTAACAAAGGCTGCGCACACAGAACCCCTCCACGAATCGCAACACCCTGAGAATCGAGAATCGTTCCTACATCATAAGAATGAACACCCTCTAATTCAAAAGAAAGGATAGCTCCTTTATAGAAAGAATTACCAAAAATACGGAGGCCCTCAATCTGTAGCAAACAATTTTCTGCATAACGCAATAAACTCATCTCATGCGCAAGGATCGCTTCACGATCTAGTAACATTAAATAATCAAGCGCCGCACCAAGACCAATCGCCGAAACGAAGGATGGAGTCCCCGCTTCAAAACGATTAGGAGATTTCAAATAAGTGACGCTCTCCTTTGTTACATCAAGGATCATTTCACCGCCACCATTGAACGGACGCATCTGGTTCAATAAGACTTCTTTACCATAAAGAACACCGACGCCCGTCGGGCCATAAACCTTGTGACCGGTAAAGACATAAAAATCCGCATCAAGATCGCACACATCAAGTCCTAAATGCGCAGCTGCTTGGCTTCCGTCAACAAGGACAGGAACTCCGTACTTATGAGCAAGACGAATAACCTCCTTGACAGGGACAACAGAACCGAGAACGTTGGACATATGGGTGATGGTGACAAATTTCGTCCGGGGCCCAAGAAGATTTTCAAATTCATCGATCAGGAGATCGCCCTCAGGGGAGATCGGTACCCATTTGAGAACTGCGCCCTGCCGCTCTCGTAAAAAATGCCAGGGCACAATATTGGAATGATGCTCAAGAACGGACAGAATAATCTCATCACCATCCCCGATATTCGGAGCCCCGTAAGAAGAGGCAACCAAATTAATCGCTTCAGTTGCGTTCCGCGTAAAAATAATTTCCTCGGATTTCGCAGCCCCTATGAAAGAACGCACACGCTCACGCGCCGATTCGTAGCGCGCTGTGGAAAGATTCGAAAGATGATGAACAGCACGATGAACGTTGGCATATTCATGCTCATAAGCAATACGCATGGAATCAACAACCTGGAAAGGTTTTTGAGCCGAAGCCGCATTGTCAAGATACGTCAACGGTTTGCCATGAATTTCGCGGCTCAGAATTGAGAAATCTTTCCTGACAGTAAGTGGATCAAAAGACACTACTGCGGCCACTCCTACATTTAGTCCGCTTTCGAAAGCTGAATTCGTGCATAGTCAGACAAGACTGAGCGAACATCCTCGTCCGCAATTTCTTCCAGAACCTCGCCAACAAAGGCCAAAACAAGCATTGATTTGGCGTCATCTTCAGAAATACCACGCGCACACAAGTAAAAAAGTGCAACCTCATCCAGACGACCAGACGTTGAACCATGCCCACACTGTACGTCATCAGCATAAATTTCCAATTCGGGCTTGATATTCATCTCGGACCTCTCCGACAATAAAAGCGCATGGCTTGATTGTTTTCCATCGGTCTCCTGCGCTTGCGGGTGCACAAGAATATGACCATGGAAAACGCCATGCGCCTCATCATCAAGGACAAATTTATGAGATTCACGACTGACACAGCGCGGAAATGAATGATAAGCGGAAACTGATATATCACAGAACGCCTTACCTGAAAGCAATGCGACGCCACTTGCATAGCCACGCGCATTCTCTCCATAGAAATGCATCTCTGTCTCAGAACGGGCAAGCGCACCGCCAATTGCAAAAAGAAAGGAAGAAAAATGACTGTCAGAAGCAATGCCCGCCTTCACGACCGAAAGAAATTGTGCGTCATCGGACAAGTTTTGTAATCGCACATGATCAAAATGTGCTCCCTTGCCTCCGTCATAATCCAAAACATGGGTTGCCTGTATAGCAGAAACATTCAGACAGGTTTCAATCACGCGCAGTTTTGCCCCATCACCAAGGTCAATATGAACACGGCTATGAGCGGCAAGAGGGCGCTCCCCCCCTGAAATAACGATCAAATGGAGAGGAAGCGCAATATCATTTCCTCCCTGAACCCGCAGAACAAGCTCCTCCTCCGCAAAAGCCATATTTAAATCACCGATAACACCGCCGCTCTCAAAATGAGGCTTTCCGGTACGACCTACTCCAGACTCACACGACATCTCCACACCGGCTGGCCACTGCGACAGATCAGATAAATCCCGATGTAAAAAGCCGTTTACAATAACCAGGCGGGGACCGGGAAGAGAGCCAAAAATATCCGGGCCGTAATCAAAGCCTGGAGCAAGAGCGTCTTCTGCTTTTGCAGGCGCATAAGCTTCGGACATAGCTCTGCGAAGATCAGTATAGCACCAGGATTCTACATTCCGGCCCGGCAAGCCGGAACGTGAAAAACGATCAAAAGCCAGATGACGCTTTGATGTTTCTGCACTCTCCAGACTTGGAAAAAACAGAGTCTCAAATTGACTCCGAAGCGCAAACTCCGCCTTTGTCATCGCACCTCTACCCTCAAGAGGAACGGTCTCTCCTTTTCTGACAGATTTCCCTAAAACATCTACCATAGCTCAAACCGATGCCTTAATGAAACCCGAATAACCATGGTTCTCAAGATCAAGAGCAAGATCCTTGCCACCATTACAAACAATCCTTCCGGCAGAAAGAATATGCACTTTGTCAGGAACAATATAGTCAAGAAGACGCTGATAATGGGTGATCAAAATCATAGAACGATCAGGCGAACGCAAAGCATTAACACCATCTGCAACAAGCTTAAGGGCATCAATATCAAGACCTGAATCCGTTTCGTCAAGTATACATAGCTTCGGTTCAAGCACCGCCATCTGCATAATTTCGTTGCGCTTTTTTTCACCCCCCGAAAAACCTACATTCACAGGACGCCTCAGCATAGCCCCGGACACATTCAGTTTCTTTGATTTCTCATCAACAATCTTTTTAAAATCAGGGATCGAAAGCTCAGCTTTGCCGCCCGCCTTGCGTTGCATATTTAAAGACTGCCTCAACAAAGCAAGGGTGGTAACACCAGGGATTTCAACGGGATACTGAAAAGCAAGAAAGAGACCCTTCGCCGCCCGCTCATCCGGAAGACTCCCCAAGAGACTCTCACCGTCAAGATATATCTCCCCCGATATGACATCATAATTCCAGTGCCCAGCCAGCACATAAGACAAGGTCGATTTTCCGGATCCGTTCGGCCCCATAATAGCATGGACCTCTCCAGAAGGTACGCAGAGATCAACTCCTTTGAGAATCTCTTCATCACTACCCTTAACCCTGGCTCTTAAGCCTTTGATTTCCAGAAGGTATTTATTCTCCTGCATGTAGATTACCTCCAACTATCCAAACACAGAAAGACAAAAGTACAAAGACAAATAATATTAATCACCCAACACTCCCTTCAAGAGAAATGGCAACCAGCTTCTGGGCCTCAACAGCAAATTCCATAGGCAATTCTTGCAAAACCTCCTTACAAAATCCATTGACGATCAAGGCAACTGCTTCTTCCGAACCAATTCCACGCTGCTGACAATAAAACAGCTGATCATCAGAAATCTTCGACGTAGTCGCTTCATGCTCACAAATTGCATGAGGTGTTTTCAGATCAATGTAAGGAATCGTGTGCGCCGAACATTCAGACCCGATTAAAAGAGAATCGCACTGCGTGAAATTCCGGGCGCCAGCAGACTTGCGGTGGATCATCACACGCCCGCGATATGCATTCGATGAACGACCAGCAGAAATACCCTTTGATACAATGCGGCTTGATGTATTCCGGCCCAGATGCAACATTTTGGTGCCACTATCAATCTGCTGAAATCCGTTGGAAACAGCAATTGAATAAAATTCTCCCCGGCTCTCATCGCCCCGCAATACACAGCTTGGATATTTCCACGTTATGGCGGATCCCGTTTCAACCTGTGTCCAGGAGATTTTTGAACGGGCACCACGGCAATCTCCCCGCTTGGTGACAAAATTATAGATCCCACCCTTTCCTTCCGAATTTCCAGGATACCAATTCTGGACAGTAGAGTATTTGATGTCCGCATCATCCAGCGCAACAAGCTCGACGACCGCGGCATGAAGCTGATTTTCATCGCGCATGGGTGCCGTGCATCCCTCCAGATAGCTCACAGAGGCACCCGTTTCGGCAATTATGAGGGTTCGTTCAAACTGACCGGTATTTTGCTCATTAATCCGAAAATAAGTAGACAATTCCATAGGACAGCGAACATTCTTAGGCACATACACAAAAGAGCCATCTGAAAAAACAGCAGAATTCAATGCAGCATAAAAATTATCGCTGATCGGGACAACAGAACCAAGATATTTCCTTACTAGATCCCCATGATCACGCACCGCTTCAGACATGGAGCAAAAAATAACCCCCGCCTTCAGTAACTCATCTTTGAATGTTGTAATAACAGATACAGAATCAAAAACCGCATCAACGGCAACGCGCCGTTCCTTCACGCCCGCAAGAATCTCCTGCTCGCGCAAGGGGATACCAAGCTTCTCGTAGGTGCGCAATAATTCAGGATCAACCTCATCAAGGGTTTTTGGCCCCTCCGCCATTTTCGGGGCGGCGTAGTAGCATAAAGAGTCAAAATCAATCTGCGGATAGCTGACCTTCGCCCAGCATGGCTCCTGCATCAGGCGCCAGCGGCGATAGGCCTTAAGACGCCACTCAAGCATCCAGTCCGGCTCCCGCTTTTTCGCCGAAATGAATAAAATTATATCTTCATCAAGGCCCGGAGGGGCCCTTTCCGATTCAATCAGGGTACTGAAACCATATTTATATTTGTCAACATCAAGCGCTGCGACACGTTCAACTGTCTCCTGAATCGCTACCATTTTCTACTATCCTCCTGCTATTCATCAGACAGAACACGGAAATTCAAAGAAAACATAAACTCAGGTCCTGCCCCCGGACTCCATCCGCGAAACAAGCCGTTCAAAGACAAGCAAAAAACGATCTATACAGGACCGTGTTGTCTCAGGACCGATACTGACACGCACCGCTCCCTCCCTTACTTTAAGAGGAACTTGCATATGCTGCAAGACGTAGGAAGAAGAAACCTTACCGGACGAACAGGCAGAACCTGAAGAAACAGCAAAACCTTCTATGTCGAAAAAAATAACAGCCGTCTCCGCAACCAGACCAGCAAGAGCAAAATTACTCGTGTTAGGAAGACGTGGAACTTTCGAAGAAAAAAATTCGACATCAGGCGCAATCAATTGCAGTCCCTCCTCCAGTCTTTCGCGCAACACCGCAATTTGCCGCCCTTCTCCGGTACAACCGGCAACAAAACGCGCCGAAGCACCAAAACCTGCAATCCCGATCAAATTTTCTGTCCCCGCTCGATGCGATTGTTCCTGTTGACCGCCTCTCAGAAAAGAACACACTTCCACGCCATCACGAATAAAGAGAGCACCGATGCCTTGCGGTCCTCCCATTTTGTGAGCTGAGAGGCTCATCAGGTCAACATCAAGAGCACCCATGTCAACAGGAATTTTTCCTGCAGCTTGAACCGCGTCACAATGGATCAACCCCCCATACCGATGAACCAGTGACGCCATCTCAGTAACCGGCTGTATCACACCGGTTTCGTTATTTGCCAGCATGAGCGAAACAAGAACCCTCTCCCCCTTCTGAAACGACTCATCAAGTAAATGCTGTGCATGATCCAGATCAACAAGACCCTGCCGGTCAACAGAAATGAAGGCCGAACGGTCCGGAAGAAAACCGTGCCCCTCACGCACACTGACATGCTCAACAGCAGACATAAGGAGGCGAGAACAGACGGCACGTCCATGAAGTTTTTCATCCCGTTGACCAGAATTAAAACGAGGCCCACCGCAAACAGACGGGAGAAGAGCCATATTGTTCGCTTCTGTTCCCCCACTAACAAAAATAACCTCCTGTGGCTGCGCGCCCACAAGGGCAGAAACATCAGAGCGGGCACGCTCAATCAGGGAGCGTATATGCTTCCCTTCCCTATGTATTGATGACGCATTCCCACACAACTCAAATGCCGCACACATAGCCTCCCGGGCAGCAGCACAAAGGGGAACTGTCGCATTATAATCAAGATAAACCCGCATCTGTATCTATAACTATGAGCAGACCGACACCGAAAGCAGTTCCCCCTCCCCGCACAAGGGCAGGAGATTCAATGGCGGTACTCTCTATTTCACTTACACAAAAGGAAGCCTCAAAAGGCACACTTGCTTTCCACAGCACAAATTGTGCTATAACGGGAGGGGCAGGAGTACGCAGTGACAGGTTTCGTTGCCCGTTCCCTTATCATTCGCTTCGCACATAAACAGAACCGGGGTCTCTCAACTCAAGAGACTTCAGAGGCAGGTAATGTGGAAGAAAATGAAAAAGACAGCACATCTACATTAGGAGCGTTGAAGAGACAGGTCAAGAAATGAAAACGAGAATGCAGGACCATAAATCCGAAAAACAGCTTAACAGGAACGCCTTTTTACTGATAAAACCCTTAGTAGGAACCCTTTACAGTAGGAAAAACTTTACTGGAAAACATCTAAGTGGGAAGTAAAAAACATTTCGGTAGGAAAATCTTTTAACGAAAGCATCTTTTTAGTGGGAAAACCTTTCAAGAGAGCTGTAACCTGCCAGACTGAAAACAGACTATAAATTACAAAAATATTCGTTTCTTATACTTTCAAAACAAGCATTCCAGATCTGAAAAGCTTAACATCTGACCACTATGAGTGACTGGTACGGAAATATGAGAGCTTCTAAGGAAATCAACGCAGAAAAATAATGGAAGTCAAATGCCCGAAGTAATATTTAACGGTCCGGCCGGACGGCTTGAAGGACGTTATCATCCAGGACAAGGCGATAATGTCCCCATCGCCATAATCCTGCATCCGCATCCACAGTTCGGCGGAACCATGAACAACCAGATCGTCTATGATCTCTTTTACACTTTCGCAAAACGCAATTTTGCAGTCTTGCGTTTCAATTTCCGCAGTGTTGGGCGCAGTCAAGGCAACTTTGACCATGGAACAGGAGAATTGTCAGATGCAGCCGCCGCGCTGGACTGGGTTCAGTCCTTCAATTCTGATGCCGGTATATGCTGGGTTGCAGGTTTCTCGTTTGGTGCCTGGATCGCAATGCAACTCCTGATGCGGCGGCCGGAAATCAAAGGATTTGTTTCCGTTGCCCCCCCTGCTAATCTCTATGATTTCTCTTTCCTTGCGCCCTGCCCTTCCTCAGGGCTTATCATCCATGGCAGCAAGGATGCAATCGTGCCGAGCAACTCGGTCAAGAGCCTAGTCGACCGACTGAAAACACAAAAAAATATCCTCATAGAACATCAGACCATCTCAAATGCCAACCACTTCTTTGAAAATCATAATCAGGATCTTTATCGACGCATTAACACCTATATAGATAAGAGAATGGCGGAAATTAATTAAGGTATAGTCCTTCTTCTCATTCCCCTTTCTTCGGCTTCCAGATCAGGTTGGAAGGCCTTTAACAGGCAAGCCGGAGCAGTGAAAAAACGGAGCCGTACAAGAACAAACAGCTTCCGTCTCTCCTTCTTCCAGGACAAATTCAAAAAAGAGACTGCTATGACCGGCTTTAAATCTGATTTCCTCAACATACTGAAACAGCGCAGCTTCATTCATCAATCTTCCGATCTAGAGGAAATTGACCAGCTTGCAGTGGAAAGAAAGCTGAGTGCCTATACTGGTTTCGACTGTACCGCCCCCTCCCTGCATATTGGGAATCTTGCAACCCTCATGATCCTCTACTGGCTGCAGAAAACAGGAAACAAGCCTGTGATTCTGATGGGAGGGGCAACAACAATGATCGGCGATCCCTCAGGGAAAGAGGAGACCCGCAAACTCCTCTCTCTCAGGAAAATCAAGACTAACAGTGAGTCAATAGAGACCCTCTTTAAAAAGCTTTTTCCTTCTGGATCCTCCTTACAAGACCCCCTCATACTCAATAATGAAGCGTGGTTAACTAAAATAAATTACATTGATATGCTGCGCGATATCGGCAGCCATTTCTCCGTCAACCGTATGCTTACCATGGATTCCGTACGTCTGCGCCTTGAACGTCAGCAGGAAATGTCCTTCATCGAATTCAATTACATGATCCTGCAAGCTTATGATTTTGTCCATCTGGCGCGAACATGGGGCTGTAATTTGCAGATTGGCGGATCCGATCAGTGGGGAAATATCATAGCAGGAATGGAACTGGGACGACGCATGTATGCTCTCCGGCTTCATGCATTGACAACCCCCTTGCTCACAACCGCGTCCGGCGAAAAAATGGGCAAAAGTTCAGGAGGCGCAATCTGGCTTGACCCCAATCTCTGCATGCCATACGCCTATTGGCAGTATTGGCGTAATGTCGAAGATACAGATACCCCTCGTTTCCTCAGGCAATTCACAACCTTACCACCCGACGAGATAAACAGGCTAGAATTGCTGAGAGGGACAGAAATCAATGAAGCCAAAAAAATTCTTGCAACTGAGGCAACCGCCTTTCTCCACGGCCGTGAGGCCGCAGAGACGGCCGCTGAAACAGCACGGCTCGTCTTCGAAACACGCATTTCATCCGAAAATCTACCAAGTATCAATGTTACCAGACAGGAATTAGAAAGCGGCTTTGGCCTTTTAAAAGCTCTCGTTATCTGTAAATTTGCCACGTCAAATAGTGAGGCACGACGCTTCATAAAAGGAAATGCCGTACATATTAACGACAGACTCATCCAGGACGAACAGCACCGCCTCTCTTCTGAGGATGCAGATGAAAAGGGCATCATCAAATTGTCACTTGGGAAAAAACGTCATTTTCTTATGAAAATCATATAAATCCAGGGCGATTAAAAACAAAGCCAGAGATCAATGAGAGCGCAATGGACGGGCAGGACCCTTATCCGGCGTTCCGGGAAAGAAAGGTTTCAGCCCCAATGGGCTGAACGTCAACAAATTCCGAAAAGCACCAGGGGTAACAAGAGATAGCGGATTAACAAGCACCTCAGGCGTCTCCCGTGAACCACGAACAGCAAAAGTCAGTCCTAGAACACCGCCTCCCTTTCCCCCGACGATAAGATCTCCAATAAAAGGAACGTGACCGAGAAGATGATTGAGAAGATAAGCAGGCACGTAAGTCCCAACAAGGTCCAGGCGGTCATTTTCAAAGTCAATGCCCCCCTCAACTGTGATCCCTAGGGACGGACCCCGCAAAAAAGATTTTTCAAGAAAAATCATTCCGTCTGTTATTTTGAACGGTACATACAAATCATCAAACCAGATCTCCCCTCCCACGGAGCTCTCTTTCTCGGAGAGAAAATTCAGCGCTTTTTCACCTTGTAGAAAAAAATTATTTATTTTCAAAATGCCCCCTAGAGGACTAAGGGAGGAAAAATCAAGAAGCAGGGATAAAGAACCTCCATCCAGATGGTTATAAAAACCAGAAAAACGCAAAGCGGATCCCGCATCAGCCGAATCAATGATTAACCGCTGGTCGCCCCCCTCAAAAAATGCAGGAAAAAAACGAACTGATACAGGCCGATCATTAAATAATCCGCTCAGATCAAATCTCTGGAGATCACTTCCATGAAAGACCGAAGTCAATTCCATATTGCGCAATACAGAACCATATGCCCCTAATGCTTCATCCAGTCGTCCCGAAAAAAATACTTTACCTGTTCCCCATTTCGTCAATGATGCATTCTTCTGATCCAAAAAAGAGCGCATAACTCTGCGCAGATCAAAATGTTTCCCGGTCAATGATATCTCCAGGTCATTCGCCTGCCGTTGAATATTCAGAGACACATCTTCATAAGCATGAAAAGAAAAAGACGGAAAATGCGCTGATTTTAGCCGACCAGATTCATACAGGGACAGCTCTCCTCGCACACTAGCAAAACCTGCATCAAATTCAATATCCTTAAGCTGCATCTCACCATTTTTAAAATTTGTAACCTTGGCCAGTATATGACCTGAAGCCCCGACTTTCTTCTCGTAATGCAAAAAAGGAATATCTATGGCGGTTCCCTTAAGATCTGCATAAATCGCAAATGAGTCACGAATCCCCTTATCCGGATGAAAATCCGGAATGACAGTTACCTGTAACGGCCCTTTCATATTTCCAAAACTCGTCTTGTACACTTCATCACGGAAACTGAATGTGAAATTCGGAGAAGAAAGATCTTCGGAATCAGATATGAGAGGGATTGCCCATTCCATTCGCATATCAGCATCCATGAGACGACCCTTACCTGCAATCAGGAAAACATTATCACGGACATTTATAAGAAAATCCCCTCTGGAAAGATCGTAATCTCCCCAAAAATTTTCCGCCGAGAGAGATTTTAATCTGCACGCGACATCCAAATTAAATTCCTTGAATGCCACATTTTCACTTAAGGGAATAATCGCATTTAACGTCAATTTTCCCTCTCCGCCACTGAAGCTGGATACCTCTTTGCCCAAAACCCCTAGCATCTGAAACGACTGTTCAAAAAACTCTAGAAAGTCCTGTCCTCCTCCAGAAAGGGACAAAAATAAATCACCCTGAGCGTCAACGGACCAGATATCAGCTATCTCAAAATGTCCTTCCGAGGAGTTGAGATACCTTCCTTCTGTAAGCAGTAATTGACCTTTGTCTATCGTGACCGCGAAATGTGATCCCCGAAGCTTTCCGTTTCCGCTCACAGCTCGCGCCTGTGGCACACTTGAAAATCCCCCAAGCCCGACATCTTCAAAATTAAAAGAAAAATTCAGGACATCCGGCCCAAAGGCACCCGAATATTTCAATAGCTCCAGCGCTATTTGATCAAGCTCAAGGTCCAGCGTTAAACCATTCAGAGTGCCCTCCAATATATGCATTGTGAACCATTTTCTGAGAGGAGGAAAAAGAAAAGATGGCCAGACATCAAGAAAATTTTCCACCTTTATAACAGAAGGATGGCTCCCCGAGAGCTGAATATGAGAATCCTTTTGCCCCCAGAAAAAATCGCCAGCAAATGACGCATCCAGAAAACCAAGAGAAATTCTCCCATGATTAAGGCCATAAAGACCTTTCACAAAATTGATATCACCCTGCATACTGATGATGTCACCAAAGTCCCTGTTGAACCATGAGACGTTTGCCTCCCCAGAGGGAGTAATTTTCTGTATATTCAGGGCATAGCGCCAGGTATCCGGAAACGAGCTCTCCCACTTCGGGCTCTCAATCTGACCTGAAAAGGTGATGGCCCCTGGGCCGAAACTTATTTCGGACTCCTCAATCATTAAAACGCCCGTCCCCGCATCATAGCGGAAATCAAAAGCACCTTTTTGAAAAGAGAGACTCTCCTTACTCCAGAAAGGATGAAACCGGCCTGACCTGAAACGAAAGCTCAGTGACGTACTACCTAACATGCCTTTCTGAAGAAAATGGCTCTTGAAAAAGAAACGGGCAGGCTCATCAAAATCAATGAATGGAGAGCCCGCCGCTCCATCCGGGATTAGGCTCTTCAACGCCACGTTATCAATATTACCCGTAAGTTCAAAATTACCTTCCGGGCCCGGTAAAACAGCCCGTGCATGGAAAATAACAGGCTCAGAAACAGTGAGCCCCTGCAAACGCCCCCTGATATCTAATTCGCCATCTTCCAAAGAAAAAACAAAAGTCCCATTCTCACTTTCATAACGCTCTTCACGCGGCTCATGAATAAAAATCACTCGAGTATCCCTTATGCTGAACTCTCTGATATGCTGAAACAGA